>JBFWIW010000036.1:0-30647 GCA_050253535.1 Oscillospiraceae bacterium | reverse complement strand
CATCAATAGCCATAAGACAATGAAAGACCTTGGAGGGGCTTATGAACTTTAATAACGTAGAATTTATAAAATCTGTTGTGAGCCCCTCCGAATTCGTTCGGGACAGTATGGCACAGATTGTGTTTGCCGGAAAGTCAAATGTCGGCAAATCATCCGTAATAAACAGGCTTTTGAACCGTAAAAATTTTGCGCGCGTGGGCGCAGAACCCGGCAAGACGGTACATATAAATTACTTTCTTGTCGACAGAAGAGCTTATCTCGTTGACCTCCCGGGTTACGGCTACGCCAAGGTTTCTAAGGCAGAGCGCGAACGGTGGGGGAAGCTCATGGAGCAGTATTTCGCCTGTGAAGCTATTATTACACACGGCGTCATGATAGTCGACGCCCGCCACAAACCCACGTCGGACGATATTACAATGGCCGGCTGGTTTTTGGGAACAGGGTGTCCGATGACAATCGTAGCCAACAAGGTGGACAAGGTGAAGCCAAGCGAACTCTCCGGGAATCTTGCCGTTATCCGGGAAACGCTCCGTATACCGGAAGAGACGGAAATTATTCCGTTTTCTGCCGAAAAAGGTACGAACAGCGACAAGCTTGCCGCGGCGGTCCAGAGGGCTGTCACCTCAAAAAGGGAGCCTTTTTAATTGAGTGAGATTATTAATAACCTGGACTGGTCTGTGATCACAGACGTATTTTTATCCGTTATCCCGGCGCTGATATGTATTACTCTGCATGAGCTGTCTCACGGTTTTGTGGCTTATAAGTTGGGAGACAACACGGCAAAGCGCATGGGCAGGCTCACATTGAACCCGATAAAGCATATTGACCCAATGGGCCTGTTTATGATGGTCATATTCAAGTTCGGCTGGGCAAAGCCTGTGCCTATCGACATGCGCAGATTTAAGAATCCGAAACGAGGAATGGCGATAACAGCGCTCGCCGGGCCGGTGTCAAATCTGCTTATTGCCGTCGTCGCGCTCGCGCTTTACGGTGTGCTTTATCCATTCCTGAACGGCGGCGCGATCGGGGGATACGTCCTCCAGATGGTCTACCTCACGGCTTATATAAGCATAGCGTTTGCAGTGTTCAATATCATACCGATTCCGCCCTTGGACGGCTCGAAGGTCCTTTTTTCTTTTCTGTCTGACGAAAACTATTTGAAACTTATGAGGTACGAGAGATACGGTATGCTGATACTTATTCTGCTGATCGCGACAAATACGCTGAGCTCAACGCTCGGGGCGGCCGTCTCTTTCGTGTGGGACAAGCTGTTTTATATTTCGCAGTTTGCATTCGATACGGTATCAAAATTTATGTAAAGGGCTGAAAAATGGAGAATCTCACCTTTCACCTTGAGGGCGTCGTTAAGACGAGGGAGGACATGGAGGACTTCGAGGGCCCTCTGACTCTTATACTCCAGCTTTTGAGCAAAAACAAAATAGAGATAAAGGATATCCAGATATCACTCATTCTCGACCAGTATCTCGATTACCTCGAAGAGATGAAGTCGATGGATTTGGAGGTCGCGAGCGAATTTGTAGCGATGGCCTCCCACCTCGTCTATATAAAGACGCGGATGCTTCTCTCCGAAGAGGAAGAGGTGTCTGAACTCGATCAGCTCATATCCTCGCTCGAGAGCCTGAGGCGCAGGGATACCTATGCGCGTATTAAGGCGGTGACCGACACTCTGCACGATATGTACCGGCTCGGTGCCGGCACATATATTAAGCCGCCCGAATATTTTGCTCCTGATATGGAATATAATTACGCCCACCCGAAGGAGGACATATACACCGCTATACGCTGCGTTTTCGACAGGGGCGATACGGTCAGGGCCGCTGTAAATCCGCGCCCGTTCGCTGTGCCGGAGCGAATAGTTTATTCCGTATCGAAAAAGGCGGAGGAAATAATACAGCGACTGAAAATCAAAGGCCCGCTGCGTTTGAACACATTCTATTTTCTGTCTGAAAACAGGACGGAGCTGGTGGCAACGTTTATGGCGCTTCTGGAGCTTTGTAAGGCTGGGTGTATATTTCTTTCGCAAGCTGACGAGGATGATTTTGTAATAAACTATACGGGCACCAATATTGATCTTGCGCGCCTTGACGGTATGGCGGAGGAGGAATAGTGTGAATTTTCACACTATCATTTCATGTCCCATTTTTACGCCGCTGAAGCGGCAACTGAAAATGATGAATAAGACGTCCCGTGTAAGGGGAGGTTTTCGTCACGGTTTAAAACTTAAACGCAGGGAGGTTTAAATGGAGATACATGATATTGAGGCTGCTATCGAGGCGATTCTCTTTGCCTCAGGCGAACCTGTTTCGGCAGAGCGTATCGCGGCAATCCTTGCCGTTGAAAAAGAGACGATCTTCGATACAGCAGTACACCTTGCGGACAAATACAGCTTTGAGCGCCGTGGCATAAGGCTCGTTCGGCTCGATAACGCTCTCCAGCTCTGTACATCGCCCGAGTACTCGGATTACATCCGTCTGGCATTGGAAACGCGTAAGCCTCCTCAGCTCTCCCAGCCCGCGATGGAAGTGCTTGCCGTGATTGCATACTACCAGCCCGTCACAAGGGCGTATATCGAGCAGGTGAGGGGCGTGGACAGTTCTTATACCGTGGGCTTGTTGTGTGAGCGCGGGCTTATTGAGCCTTGCGGTAAGCTTGCCGTCCCTGGAAGGCCGGTCCTCTTTCGCACAACAAAAAATTTTCTTCGCGTGTTTTCAATATCCTCGCTCGAAGAACTTCCTGAACTCCCGGACGAAGAGGCAGACGCTGACGGGCAGATGCGAATACAGAGCGCGATTGATGCCCTGCGCTCCGAAGCGCTGCCGGCCGGCGGGGCCGACGATGACGGAAGCGGAGCGGTGGCCGGATGAGAGCCCTCTTTATTACCAGCGGAATATTGATCATACTGTTTCTCCTCGCCATAACCCGTCACGGCGTCAGCGCAGAATATTCGGAGGACGGTATTTATGTTACAGTAAAGCTTGGTTTTTTCAGAATTCGCGTTATTCCGTTTGAAAAGTGGGAAAAAGCGCTAAAACTTAAAAATGAAAAGAAGAAAGAGAAGATGAAAGAAAAGCCGGAGCCCGAGCCGGAGAAAAAGGGCGGAGCGCTCGAAAATGTAAAGTCGCTTATTCCGGCAATCAAAGATGCTCTGGGCAGTCTGCGCAGAAAGCTATCCATTGATCTTCTCACAGTGCGTTTTACGGCGGCGGGCGGTGAAAACCCGTACATGGCGGCGCTCGCTTTTGGCGGTGCTTCCGCAGGATTTGGTTTTCTCATACCGCTTCTGGAAAATTTCTTTATTATAAAAAACCGTGACCTGCGCGCCTCTGTGGACTTCAATATAAAGGAGCCTTCGGTATACGTCAAAGCTCAGCTCACCATGGCGCTGTGGGAAATAGTATATATCGGCGCACGCTTTGCAATTGCATTATTTAAAGTCACTAAAGCTTCAAAAAAAAGAAAGGTGAATTCATGATGGAAAAGCATCCTATCGGAGATCTCATGTCCGCAACAATGGAAAAGATACGCGAGATGGTGGACGTGAACACCATCGTAGGCCATCCCATAAAGACTGATGACGGCATAACACTCATACCCGTTTCCAAGGTTAGCTTCGGCTTTGCCTCCGGAGGTTCAGATTTTCAAACAAAGCTCCAGCAGACCGGACAGGACAATGCGTTTGGCGGCGGGAGCGGCGCCGGCGTTAATATTTCACCCGTTGCATTCCTTGTGGTAAAAGACGGGAGCGTCCGTCTTGTCAGCGTTGCGCCGCCAGCAAACAGCGCCGTAGACAAGGTAATCGACATGGCTCCCGACGTTATTAATAAGATATCAGATTTGATAAAAAAGGATAAAGAGGCGTAAAATTGAAATAACTGGTCAATAATAAGCACTGCCTTTTATTACGTAAGGTGGTGCTTGTTGTTGAAAAGACATATTGCAGTTCTGCTGCTTCTTGCGGCTGTTTTTGCCGCGTTTCCCGTTTCGGCGCTGGCTGATGGGGATGCGCCCAATACATCCGCTGAGGCAGTGGTTCTTATTGAGGCAAAAACCGGAAAAGTGCTATTCGAAAAAAACGCCGATGAGCATATGCTCATTGCCAGCACGACAAAGATAATGACGGCGCTTGTCGTCCTGGAAAATTGTGATGTCGATGAAGAACTGCAAATTCTTCCCGAATATACCGCCGTAGAGGGTTCTTCTATGTATCTGAAGGCGGGGGAGACGCTCACAGTTCGCGATTTGCTATATGGCCTGCTTCTGGCCTCCGGCAATGACGCGGCGGTCGCGCTGGCATGCCACACGGCCGGCAGTGTTTCCAAATTTGCCGCAATGATGAACAAAAAAGCGGCGGAGCTTGGACTGAAAAACACATCATTCAAAAATCCAAACGGACTTGACGAGGAAGGGCATTACTCATCGGCCAGCGATATGGGAGTAATAATGTCCGCAGCGATGGAAAACGAGGAGTTTGCCGAGATTGCCGGGACCAAGACGGCGGTTGTCGGTGAGCGCACTTTTACAAATCATAATAAACTGCTTTGGGATTGTCCGGACGTCGTCGCCGGCAAGACCGGCTACACCAAGTCCGCGGGCAGGACGCTTGTCTCCTGCGCGGAGCGCGACGGAATGCGCCTTATCTGTGTAACGCTCTCCGACCCGTGCGACTGGGCTGACCACGCCGCGCTCTACGAGTGGGGTTTTTCAACTTCGAAGTTGGAATCTACGGCGGACAGCGAAGAAGATTACGCGATTATACCCGTCATTTCCGGTACGGCTGCCTCCGTCGCCGTAAGGCCGGCAAAGACGCTTACTTTTACGCTGAAGAGCGGTGAAACGTTCTCATCCCGCGCGTATCTGCCCCGGTTCGTTTACGCCGATGTGCTCTGCGGGGAGCGTGCAGGATATGTTGTATACAGCATAAACGGAGAAAACATCGCGGTTGTAGACCTTTTGTACACCGATACAGTGCAGAGGGACGAGTCTCTTAAGCTGACGCTTTTTGAGAGGATAACAAGGCTCTTCGATTAGAGCCATCATGTTGCCGAAAAACTAGTATTTAAACAAAAACGAGAGAAGATTTTCGGCTATGAGCTTTTTTGGTGCGCTTTGCAGGAAGTGAATCCCTGCAAAGCGTTGTGATTTACCTTTTTCTGATTTTGGATATGCGCGTTCAGCACAAAATTTCAAAGTCTGTCGGCTCTGGAGCAGAGCCGGAGAGGAGGCATTAATGGAAGAACGATTACAAAAAATACTTTCCGCTCGCGGTGTTGCATCCCGCCGGGCTTCCGAGGCATATATAAAAAACGGCCGTGTGACTGTTAACGGGGCCGTATCCTCTCTGGGGATGAGCGCCGACCCTGAAAAGGACATTATACTCATAGACGGAAAGCCCATTCCGGCAAAGCCGGAATACATATACATCATTCTCAACAAGCCGCGCGGCTTCGTCACTACCACGTCCGACGAGAAGGGAAGGAAAGACGTTACGCTCCTGGTAAAGGACGCCGGCACGCGCGTCTATCCGATCGGACGGCTGGACATGAATTCCGAAGGGCTTCTTTTGCTCACGAACGACGGTGAATTTGCAAATATGGTAATGCACCCGTCTTTTGATAAAGAAAAGGTATATATAGTCACGGTGAAAGGAGACGCGGAAAGCGCTCTGCCGGCGCTTGTAAGGCCTATTGAGATAAACGGGAGCATGACCCGCGGAGCCGAGGTGAAGATCATTTCGGCGGACAGCGGGCGGGCAAAGCTCCAGTTTACGATAAGCGAGGGGCGCAACAGACAGGTTCGGAGGCTGTGCGAGTCTGCGGGGTTGGAGGTACTTCGCCTTCGGAGAGTCCGTATAGGAGATGTATGTCTTGGCAGCCTGCCAGCCGGCAAGTGGAGGCAGCTTACGGCTGAAGAGATTGTATCTTTAAAAAAGAGTGAGAAATAAATCTGCAGGATATTATACATAAAATTGCAAAAAGCTCTTGCTTTTTCTAAAATTTATTGTATTATTAAAATTGGCGGTAAATTTGAAAAATACAGTTATCGGAGGATCCTGATTTGAACAGAGATGTTTTATCGGCCATAGCGGCTGAAGCCGGTGCGTTTTCAAAAGGACAGCGGCGTATCTCAAAATACATAACTGACAATTTCGACAAGGCTGCCTTTATGACAGCGAGCAAGCTGGGTGAAACTGTTGGCGTCAGTGAATCGACTGTCGTTCGTTTTGCTGCCGACCTGGGATATGACGGATATCCCGCCATGCGAAAAGCGCTTCAAGAGATGATTAAGAACCGCCTTACATCCGTGCAGCGCATACAGGTTTCGAAAGAGCTTATAGATAGCCGTGATGTTTTGTCGTCGGTTCTGACATCCGACATCGAAAAAATTAAGATGACACTCGAAGATACGAACCGCGATGACTTTAACCGTGCGGTGGAGGCAATAATAAACGCACAAAATATATATATCCTGGGGCTCCGCTCGTCAGCTTCGCTTGCGAACTTTATGGGTTTTTATTTAAACCTCCTGTTCCCAAACGTCCGTGTCGTGAACGAGAGCGCAGCGAGCGATGTTTTTGAGCAGATGCTCCGCATATCAAAAGGTGACGTATTTATAGCAATCAGCTTTCCCCGCTATTCGCGCAGGACAATTAAGGCTATGTCATTTGCATCAAGCAGGGAGGCTGAGGTGATCGGCATAACCGACACCGAGTCATCCCTTGTCGCGCAGATTGCTGATATAAAGCTCTATGCTAAAAGTGAGATGGTATCATTTCTCGACTCGCTGGTCGCGCCGCTGTCTCTTATAAACGCGCTTTTATTCGCCGCCGGCAACAAGGCTCACGGCGACCTCTCAATGAAGTTTGAGGAACTTGAAAACATTTGGACAGAGTATGAAGTCTATGAAAAATCAAAGGATTGACGTCGGCGTTATAGGCGGCGGCGCAGCGGGTCTTATGGCATCGGCCGTCGCGGCGGAGCGTGGCCTTTCAGTAGCGCTTTTCGAGCCCAATGCCTATACCGGCAAAAAGCTTGGCATAACGGGCAAGGGAAGATGCAATGTTACAAACAACTCGTCCGTCCGAGCGGTTATGGATAACATACCGACGAACGGACGTTTTCTTTACAGTGCGCTAAGCGGCTTTACTCCGCAGGATACGATGGAACTATTTGAGCGGTTGGGCGTCAGATTAAAGACGGAGCGCGGAAACCGGGTATTTCCGGAATCCGATAAGGCGTCGGACATTGTCGGTGCTCTGCGCGGATATGCGCGCAAGGCAGGGGTCACGGTTATAAAGGAACGCGTAACCGACATTGAGAAAAGGGACAATGCCGTCTCAGCGGTTATTACGGATAACGGTAAATGTGAGTGCTCTTCCGCCATTTTATGCACGGGCGGGCTGTCATATCCGCTGACAGGCTCAACCGGAGACGGTTATGTGATGGCCAAAAAAAGCGGGCACGACATAATAATGCCAAAGCCATCGCTCGTTCCACTTGTGGCGGAGCAGGATTTCTGTGCCGAAATGCAGGGCCTTTCGCTCAGGAACGTTACGCTCACGGCATTTAACAAGGCCGGCAAGCGCATTTTCGAAGAACTCGGTGAAATGCTGTTTACACATTTCGGGCTCTCGGGTCCACTTGCCATAGCCGCCAGCGCGCATATGCGGGACTTCGTAAACGACAGCTATCATGTGCTGATAGACCTTAAACCCGGACTTGATGAAGAAAAGCTTGACGCAAGGATATTGCGCGATTTTAAAAAATATTCAAACCGCGATTTTGCAAACTCGCTTGACGAGCTTTTGAATAAAAAAATGATACCGGTAATTGTAGCGCTCTCCGGAATTCCAGGCGATACAAAGGTGCACTCCATTACCCATAAGCAGCGCCGTACCCTTCTTCAGCTCATAAAAGGGCTTCGCATAGATATAAGGGGGCTTCGCCCCATCGGCGAGGCGATAATCACCTCCGGCGGTGTTTGCCTTCGTCAGATAAATCCGAAGACTATGGAATCAAAGTTAATATCAGGTCTATTTTTTGCCGGTGAAATCATTGACGCAGACGCGTATACCGGCGGCTATAACCTCCAGATAGCATGGTCTACGGCATATGCGGCGGGTAATTCCGTCTTTTGAACAATTCTTTGTCGAAAGGAAAAAAGGCAAATGAAGAATATCAGTATAGCGATAGACGGCCCCTCCGGCGCGGGAAAAAGCACCCTTGCCAGAATGACCGCACGCCATTTCGGACTTATTTATATCGACACAGGCGCGATATACCGCTCCGTTGGCCTTTTTGTATTGAGAAGCGGCGTCGCCTCCAAGGATGAAACCGCCGTATCCGCGCTCCTACCACAGATAGATATCGAGATCCGTCACGACGAAACCGGTATGCAGCGCATGTTCCTTAACGGAGAAGACGTCTCCGACGCCATCAGACTGCCGGAAGTCTCAATATACGCATCCAACGTCTCCGCTATGCCGGCGGTCCGTCGTGCGCTCATGGGAATGCAGCG
This sequence comes from Oscillospiraceae bacterium, assembly GCA_050253535.1. Classification (GTDB taxonomy): domain Bacteria; phylum Bacillota; class Clostridia; order Oscillospirales; family Oscillospiraceae; genus JBFWIW01. The sequence continues at coordinate 22,112 of JBFWIW010000036.1, read as the reverse complement.
CGGTATAGCTGAAAAAAGCAGTGTCATTATGGACGGCAGGGATATCGGAACCGTCGTCCTGCCGAACGCCGACCTCAAAATATTCCTCACGGCTTCCAGTGAAGAGCGCGCAAAAAGGCGTTATGCAGAGCTTTGCGAAAAAAACATAAAGGCCGACTACTATGATGTTTTGCGCGACATTGAATACCGCGATAAAAACGACTCGACGCGCAAAGAAGCGCCGCTCAGGGCGGCGGACGACGCGGTTATGCTGGACACAACGGGCAACTCGCTTGAGAAAAGTTTCGCACTCATAAAAAAGACCGTCGAAGAGAGGCTGTGTTTATGAGGCGCGTATACAGGTTCTATTCTTTTCTTTATTTTCTGGTCTCAATATCGCTGGGCTTGATTTTCAGGGTAAAGCCCATCGGCATCAATAACATTCCGGGGGGGGCGGCGGTCTTCTGTGCATCGCACTCGGGGTTGTCCGACCCTTTTCTGCTCTGTCTTGCGGTAAAGCGGAAGAACCATATGCACATGATGGCAAAAAAAGAGCTATTCGATAACCCGATACTTCGTACGATCATTTTGCGGGCAGGCACATTTTCGGTCGATCGCTCCAAGACCGATATTACTGCGATAAAAACCGCTCTGAATCTTTTGAAACAGGGCGAAAAAATAGTGATATTCCCTGAGGGCACGCGTGCGGATGAGGATTTCGCTGTCGCGGCAAAGACAGGGGCCATACGTATTGCCGAAAAGGCCGGAGTCCCTATAGTACCCGTCTACATCCCGCGTAAAAAGTCCATATGGCGCCGTATCCCCATTGTCATCGGAACACCTTATTTTATTAATCCGGAAAAGCGGAAGCTCTCGTCTGCGGAATATGACAGGCTGGCTGAATCTCTCATGCGGAGCATATCCGAACTGAAGCCAAAGGAGATTGCCTGACAGATGAAAATCTTACTAGCGAAGTACTCCGGTTTCTGCTTCGGCGTTTCGCGGGCAGTAAAAATAGCAGAAAAAGCAGCCGTTTCATGTAAAAACTGCAGGACGCTCGGGCCCTTGATACACAATTCGACCGTCGTGAAAAAACTTGCCGAAATGGGCGTTACAGAGGCAGGCTCACTAGGCGATGTCGCTTCCGGCGATACAGTTATTATAAGGAGCCACGGTATAGGCCGTGATGAGTACGAACGTCTTTCGGCACTTGATGTGAATATAATTGATGCGACATGCCCCGACGTTATGAAAATCCATGAGACCGTAAAGTCCGAGTCGGCCGAAGGGCGTGCTGTTATAATAATCGGTGAGCGCGACCATCCCGAGATAACTGCCATCGCGGCATGGTGTAAAGAATGTTATGTATTTGAAAAACCTTCAGAAATAAATGAATTTCTGTCGGCAAATCAGGCTTTCGGACAAAAAAAACTCTCAGTGGTTTCGCAAACGACCGGCAGTCATGAAAATTTTGAATTATGTGTTAATTTACTAAAAAAAGAGTGTACAAACTTCAAAATATTTGATACTATATGTGATGTTACCTTAAAACGACAAACTGAAGCTGCGCTTATTGCGGCACAGTGCGACGCGATGGTAGTTATCGGCGGTAGACACAGCGCGAATACCCGCCGTCTTGCAGATATTTGCAGAAAACGCTGCTCTCGCGTTTACTGCATAGAGTCGGCCGATGAGCTCGACCGTGGTACTCTCGACGGAGTCGGGATTCTTGGAATCACAGCGGGTGCTTCAACGCCTGCGTGGATTATAAAGGAGGTCTATCACAAGATGAGTGACGAAATTATGGCGGCGGAAATAGCCGCAAATGCAGAAGCGCCTGCAGAGGAAAAAACGGAATCTTTTGAGGAGATGTTGGAAAGATCAATTAAAACTTTATATACAGGAGAAAAGGTGACAGGTATAATAGCCGCCATTACACCGACGGAGATATCCGTCGATCTTGGTACCAAGCAGTCAGGCTACATACCTCTTGCGGAACTAACTGATGATCCGAACGCCAAGGCGTCCGATATTGTCAAAGTTGGTGATCAGATAGAGACCTATGTAATGCGCGTAAATGATGTAGAAGGTACCGTAATGCTCTCCAAAAAGCGCCTTGATTCGGTAAAGGCGTGGGACGATATAAATGGCGCCAGGGGCAGCAGAGACGTTCTTGAAGGTGTTGTCGTCGAAGAGAATAAGGGTGGCGTAGTAGTTTCGGTTAAGGGTGTTCGTGTATTTATTCCGGCATCCCAGACCGGTCTTCCTAAGGATGCTCCTATGAGTTCACTTCTCAAAACAAAGGTCAGACTCCGCGTTACCGAGGTAAATCAGCCTCGTCACCGTGTTGTCGGTTCTATAAGAGCTGTTGCATATGAAGAGCGCAAAGCCAAGGCGGAAGCGGTCTGGAACGAAATCGAAGTTGGTAAGCGCTATAAGGGCGTCGTTAAGTCTCTCACTTCATATGGCGCGTTTGTCGATATCGGCGGCATAGATGGAATGGTACATGTATCTGAGCTCAGCTGGAGCCGTATCCGCCAGCCCAGCGATGTTCTCAAGGTAGGAGACGAGCTTGAAGTCTATATCATCTCCTTTGATAAGGAATCAAGAAAAATTTCTCTCGGCTATAAGGATCGTTCGGAGAATCCGTGGCTTAAATTCACAAACAAATACGCAGCCGGCAGCATAGCTGAAGTCAAGATAGTGAAGCTTATGCCCTTTGGTGCGTTTGCGGAGATTATCCCCGGTGTCGACGGGCTTATTCACATCTCGCAGATAGCAGACAGGCGCATAGGCAAGCCTGATGAGGTCCTCGCAGTCGGCCAGGAAGTCAAGGTTAAAATCACCGAAATCGACAATGAGAAGCAGAAAATATCACTCAGCATAAGAGCGCTGCTTGAGCCGGAAGCGCCTGCAACCGTGTCGGGAGCCGCAGAAGAGGAAGATAAGATCATCTATGATACGGACGCTCCAATAACAACCGAAGATGTAGTGTCCGACGCCGAGTAATAATTTTTTAAAACGTTATAAAAGTGTTACCGGAAATGTCAATCCGACATTTCCGGTAATTATTTAAAAAGACTTGTTAATTTTGTTGAAATAGTGTATAATCTAATTGAAAAAGTTATCGTTCAACAATTTCTGTGCCAGGGCGACGCAGATTAAAGGAGCTGGATATGTTCGACATCGGTGACAGAATCGCTCATCCCATGCACGGGGCGGGCATCATAAACGGCATTGAAGAAAAGAAAATTAATGGAACTACAAGGAGTTATTATGTCCTGAATATTCCGGTGGGCGGTATGGTGGTACTTATACCTATTGATTCAAGCGAAGCCATAGGTGTGCGCCCTATCATTGACTCCGAGACGGCTGATAAGGTAATTGACTCGATGGCGGACATTAAAGTCGATATGACGCAAAATTGGAACAGACGATACAGAGAGAATATGATGCGGATAAAGAGCGGCGATCTTAACGAGGTCGCACGGGTTATAAAGGGACTTGTGGAACGAGAGAATGAAAAAGGGCTCTCTACAGGTGAACGGAAGATGCTGCGTTCGGCAAAGCAGATACTTATATCCGAGATAGTTCTCTCCCAAAACTCGACCTATGAAGAGGTAGAAAATCGTATTAATAATGCGCTTACCTAAATAGCTCAGGCAGCTGCTCCTTTGCGGGGGCAGCACTTTTATTCCGCAGAAAAAAGGAGCCCGACCGTTGAAACTAGTGGCTAAAATTTTGAACACTGCAAGAAAAACAGTACACAAGCGCTGCGCTGCCGTTGTTGCGGCAGGCGGCGCTTCCATCAGAATGAGCGGCGGCAATAAACTCTTTGCGGCCGTCGGAGGCATACCTATTCTTGCAATGACGCTTTGCGCTCTGCAGGATTCCGAATATATCGATGATATTATCGTCGTAGTCCGTGGAGAGGATGCTGAACAAGCAGGGAGGCTTTGCTGCGATTACAATATTTCAAAGCTTTTCCGTATAGTCTCCGGAGGTGAGACAAGGACGTCTTCCGTTTATAACGGAGTCATGGCTGTTCCCAGGGAAACGGAGCTCATTGCAATACATGATGGCTGCCGACCATTTGTTACAAATACGATAATCGGCGAGACAGTGTTGATCGCCGCGAAATACGGAGCCGCCGCACCGGGTGTACCCGTAAAAGATACGATAAAGGTTGCAGAGCATGGGATTGTGAAAAGTACGCCGGTAAGATCTACACTCTTTGCCGTCCAGACTCCACAGGTGTTTGACGCAGACCTCATAAAAGGCGCGCTAAAAAATGCCATGGAAAAAAAACTTTCGCTGACAGACGACTGTATGGCGGCGGAGGCCGTCGGTGTTGCCGTGCATCTTACTGACGGTTCATATGAGAATTTGAAGATAACGACACCGGCAGACCTCGTTATCGGCGAGTCGATACTTAAAATGAGAGGCGAAAAAGCATGAGGATCGGATACGGATACGATGTCCACCGGTATAAAGACGGCAGACCATGCGTCCTCTGCGGCGTAACAGTACCTTGCACTTTTGGGCCTGACGGGCACTCGGACGCCGACGTCGCCATTCACGCGCTGATGGATGCGCTGCTCGGCGCCGCCGCCATGGGCGACATAGGAAGACTGTTTCCCGATACGGACCCGAAATATGAGGGTATAGCGAGTACAAAACTTCTCGAAACGGTTATGGCGTTTATCAGAGAAAAAGGTTATGAACTCGGAAACGCCGATATAACGATCGTCGCGCAAAAACCGAAGATATCCGGGTACATGCTGGAAATGACCGCGGTGCTTTCGGAGGTGATGGATGTTATGCCTGAAAGGCTGAACGTTAAGGCCACGACTGAAGAAGGACTCGGTTTTACCGGCGCCCTCGAAGGTATCGCGGCACATGCGGTCGTCATTCTTGAGTGATTTTAAAAATCATATGGCCCCTTTTCGGCATAGAATGGTCTGGCACTTTTTTGTGCCGACCAAATATCCGGGAGGGGTTATTTTTGCAGCAACAAATAATTTTGACCTGCAGGTCTCTCACATATGCACAGATGACAAAAAGGGTTCTTGAAGCAACCGGTATAACGACAACAATTTTACGCACCCCACAGGAACTGACGACACGCGGCTGCGGCTATGCAGCACGCATACCGGAAAAAGACCTGAACAAAGCGCTGGCAGCGCTTGGAAAAGCGTCGATAAAACCTGAAAAAGCGTTCAGACAATTAGGCTCGTCATTCAGCGAGGTAAAAGTTTGAAACAAACAATATTTGATTTTAGTGCGTTTTGCTCGTCCTTATGGGCAACCGCAAAACATGCACATTATATCCATTCCATTTCATGGCTGTTTTGTGTATGTAGTGCAGCGAAAGGAATGGTCATAATATGATATATCTCGACAATGCGGCCACGACTTTTCTGAAACCTGCATCCGTCAAAAGCGCCGTCCGGTCGGCGATGGACAGTCTTTCCAGTCCGGGGCGCGGAGGGTACAGTGCGGCCAGAAAAGCTGAGGAGGTACTTTTCGAATGCCGTGAAAAAGCGGCGGATCTCTTTAATATTAAAGAACTGGAGCGCGTCGTATTTACCTTTAACGCGACACACGGACTGAATATTGCGATAAACAGTCTGGCTAAGACCGGAAAGCGTGTTGTTATTTCAGGATATGAACACAATTCGGTTGTGCGTCCGCTCTACCTGATCGGAGCGTCAGTCACGGTGGCAGATTCAAAACTTTTCGACAGAGACGCGGCGCTTAAGGCGTTTTCAAACGCTGTGACAAAGGAAACGTCGCTCGTTGTGTGCAATCACGTCTCAAACGTATTCGGTTTTGTACTGCCGATCTATGAAATAGCAGGGCTTTGCCGTGAAAGGGGCGTGCCGCTGATTATCGACGCCTCACAGTCGGCGGGGGCGTTGGATATCGACTTTGAAGCCCTGGGCGCATCTTATATAGCCATGCCGGGACACAAAGGGTTGTACGGCCCCCAGGGTACCGGAATTCTGCTGTGTGGAGATTATGGCGTGCCGCTTATGTCCGGCGGCACCGGTTCCAACTCCGCTTCCCGGGAAATGCCGGAATTTCTGCCCGACCGATTTGAAGCGGGCACTCACAATATGCCCGGAATAGCCGGTCTCTCCGCAGGATTCAGCTACGTGCTGAAAAGGACTCCGACCTTAATTATAAAAAAGGAATCCGCGCTTATAGGAATAATCGAAAGCGGACTGCGGCAAATGACGGATATCATAATGTATGAATCTAAGGTGCCTTCAGATCAGGCCGGGGTCGTCTCCTTCAACATTAGGGGTGTTCCGTCGGAAACAACTGCAGCTGAACTGGGAGACCGTGGCATTGCGGTAAGAGCCGGACTCCACTGCTCGCCGCTCGCCCACAAAAGCGCGGGGACGATAAACACCGGTACGGTACGCGTCAGCGTCTCCGATTTTACCAGTGCAAGCGATGTTAATGCCTTTCTGAATGCAACTGAAGATATTTTGCGGGAAAAAGCCCGGTAATAATATGTTTACAAAATATTATCAGATGTTTATTGCCATCAACCGAAATTTATAATATAATAAGATTCAAAGCAATCGTGAGCAAACGAAAGAAAAAAGCGGAAACGGGGAGATAAGCGTTATGGACTCAGTAAGAGAATTCCTCACTGTCTGCTGGAACATTATTACCACTATACGTTTTTCGGATATATTAGACATGGCCATAATCGCTTTTCTGATATACCGTATAACGACATTTTTAAGAAAAACCAGTTCTGCAAATCTTTTTAAAGGGATAATGCTCATGATTGCCGTATTATGGCTCTCGAGCATGCTCCATCTCAGCGTCGTGAGTTACTTACTCGGGGCTACCTTTGAGCTCGGTTTTCTGGCATTGATCGTACTCTTTCAGCCGGAACTCCGCAGGCTGCTTGAAAAGATCGGAAGCAGTAATTTTCGCGGTATATTCGGTCGGCAGATGAATTCCAGGGATATTCAGTCTGCCATCGAACAGACCGTTTTAGCGTGCGTTGATATGGCGGCAGCCAGAGTCGGCGCGCTCATCGTGTTTGAGAGGGACATAAACCTTGATGCATATATAAAAACGGGTACTATAATTGACGCACAGCCGGCGTCTGAACTTTTAAAAAACCTATTTTACCCGAAATCGCCGCTGCACGACGGGGCGGTGATAATCCGAAACGGCAGAGTCGCGGGCGCCGCCTGCATGCTTCCCCTGTCCAACAACAACAATCTCAGCCGTGACCTCGGAATGCGGCACAGGGCGGGAATCGGCATGAGCGAGCGATCCGATGCGGTTGTGGTGATCGTCTCGGAAGAGACAGGTTCTATTTCCGTTGCGGTTGAGGGGATGCTTAAACGCCATCTCGCGCTCGAAACATTCAGAAAACTTCTGGAGAACGAACTGAACCCAAAAGATGAACAAAAGCTTCGCTGGAGATCGGGCAAAAACAGGGATGGTGTCAGGTGACCGGATATGATTAGAGATAAGCTCAGCGTTATACTCAATACAAAAGCCTTTTATATTATTTTTTCCATAGTTGCGTCAATTGCGCTGTGGTCTTACGTCACGTATGTGCAAAATCCCGATCAGACTGTCACCGTGAGCAACATTCCCGTCGAATTTGTTGGCCAGGATGCGCTTCAAGAATCCGGACTTGTCGTTACAAACGTCAGTACGGAAAATGTGACGATTAAGTTTACGGGTAAGCGCAATACCGTCACCAAGCTCAGAAGCGATAACGTCAAGCTGTCGGTCGACTTCTCCGAGATATGGACGGTCTCAAACGGCATTGCCGGCGTATATCAGCTCTCCTATGACATCTCTTATCCTTCTGAAACCAATCTCAATTTTGTTGCCGTCACCGATGCATCGGCTGATTTTATTTCTGTAACTGTGGAAAAGATGGTCTCAAAAAGTATTCCCGTTAAAGGGGCTTACGATGGCACAGTGGCGGAAGGATTTCAGGCGCAGCCGCTGGAATTCGATCCTGAGACTATTACAGTCTCAGGACCCGAAGTTTCCATATCCCAGATAAATTATGCATGGGCTACACTTAAGCGGGAAAATCTCTCGGATACAGTCCAGGAGGCCGTCAGCTTTGTCCTTATGGACAGTGAGGGCAACGAGATTGAAAAGGACAGCAGTATCATTACAAGCACCGACACCGTCATGCTCACGCTTCCTATCGTTATGGTAAAGGAAGTTGCGCTCACCGTAAATCTCACTTACTCCAATACCGCAACAGAAGATAACACGATATGCACTGTCTCGCCGCAGTCGCTGACGCTATCTGGTGACACCGGGATTCTGGACGACATCAATCAGATAGTCCTTGGGACAATCGACTTAACAGATTTTTCCGCCACTATGTCGGAAAAGTTTACGATACCTATCCCGAACGATATTGCGAATGTTACCGGTGAGACAACAGCCACTGTCTCCATCGAAATTATGGGAATGTATACGAAGCGTCTCTCCGCATCAAATATTCAGATAAAGAACGCAACTCCGGGATATGATACATCTGTCATTACGCAGAGTCTTGATGTCACTTTACGCGGCCCTGAAGATACGTTAAACACGGTAAAAGCATCGAATGTCCGAATTGTAGCCGACCTCTCGGAGATTGGAAATACCACCGGGACCTTTTCCGTGCCGGCCAAGGTCTATATCGACGGTTTTGTGAATGTCGATGCCATAGGAGATTACAAGATTTCGGTAATAGTATCTTAATGGAGCAGATATAGATGTTTGGTTATGTACGCCCGCTAAAAAGTGAACTCAAGATAAGGGAATTCGGCCAGTTTGAGGCCGCTTACTGCGGGCTTTGCCACACACTCGGCAGAAAGTACGGTGTATTTTCCCGTTTCATTTTAAACTACGATCTGACATTTTTGTCGCTGCTTTTATGGCGGGACGGCAGCCAACTGCAGTTTGAAAAAAAGCGCTGCATAGTAAGTCCGCTTCGAAAAAAATGCGTCTGCTGTTCGTGCCATGCTATGAACGCCTGCGCGGCGTACAGCGTTATACTCTCATACTGGAAGCTTATGGACTCTATGAGGGATGACGGCTTTTTTCGCTCGTTTCCGTCGCGCGTCGCCGCGATTTTCCTTCGTTCCGCCTACAGAAAGGCATCTGCGGATTTTCCCGATTTCAGCTTAACAGCTGCAGCCTCTCTCTCTGAGCTCTCAGAGCTGGAGAGGGCAGGGGAACCTTCTATAGACCGCGCCGCGGATAAATTTGCACAGATACTTGCTGCTGCGGCCATAGATGAGGACGACGCGGATAAGCGGCGCATACTGACTCAGCTTCTGTATCATTTGGGGCGCTGGATATATATAGTCGACGCGAGGAACGATATTGCAGAGGACATAAGGAACAGAAACTATAACCCGGTTGTCTCGCACTATAATCTGAAGTCCAAGCCCGGAGGCGGGCAGGATGCCGAGCTCAAGACCACGCTTCAGCATTCGCGGAATTTGATGATAGCGGCTTTCGAGCTGCTGCCTGAAAACGCATGGACGGGCATATTAAGGAATATTATGTATCTCGGCATGGACAAGGTCTCCGGTGATGTTTTCACCGGCACTTTCATCCGCGCGCGAAGGAGCAGAAAAATACGTTTGGAGAAAGATATATGAACGATCCGTACACCACTCTCGGCGTTTCGCGCAATGCGAGCGAGGAGGAAATCAAGAAAGCTTACCGCGACCTCGCGAGAAAATACCATCCGGATAATTATCATGATAACCCGCTTGCCGACCTCGCCCAGGAAAAAATGAAGGAAGTCAACGAGGCTTACGACGCAATTATTAAGGGCAAGGCCAACGGCGGAAACGCCGGTTCGGGTTACGGCGGATATTCCGCCTCGTCCACCGGCAGCCCGGAGTTCAGCAAAGTGCGCACAGCAATAAACGCCGGCAACATCCAGCTTGCCGAGCAGCTTCTGTCCGGCATCACGAACCGGGGCGCCGAGTGGAACTTTCTCATGGGAAGTGTCTGGTACCGGAAAGGCTGGCTCGACGAGGCGCGCAATTATTATCAGAGAGCAATTAACATGGATCCGACAAATCAGGAATATAGACAGGCTGTGAGCTATATGAACATGGGCGGTCAGCCATATTCCTATCAGGGATACGGCCAGCCGGCCGGTCTCGACGCCTGTGACATCTGTACGGGTCTCATGTGTATGAACATGTGCTGCCGCTGCTAAAGCGGGGAGTAAGGCAATATGAAATCAAAAAAACTTACAATGCTTGCAATGTCGACTGCGCTTTCGATCCTCCTAATGTACCTCTCTTCCGTATTACCTACGGGTCAGCTCGGTTTTATAGCTGCGGCGTCTCTCCTGGGCTTTTTTGCCGTAATCGAGACGAGGGTTTCGGGCGCGCTTATGTTATATGCCGCATCTTCAATTTTAGCGCTCCTTCTTGTACCGAGGCGGACTCCGGTATTTCTGTATATTATTTTTTTCGGTTATTATCCGATAATAAAGTTTTTTGCCGAAAGGATAAGAACGCGGATCCTTTCGTGGTGTGTTAAGCTTTTCGTATTTAATGCCGCGTTTACCGTGGTTTTTCTTCTTTTTAAAGAGGTAATATTTGATATCTCCATGCTGCAAAACAGTACTGTAATTGCTTTTGCCGCGGGCAACATAGTTTTTGTCCTTTTCGATATAGGAGTTTCCAAGCTTATTTGGCTGTATAAAACCCGTTTAAACCGCTACTTCAGGCATAAATAAATAACTGAAACGGACGATGAAAATGATAAAAAGCATGACCGGCTATGGCTGCGCGAAGGGCATTTCGGGAAAAACCGACATAACCGTTGAGCTGCGCAGCGTAAACAACAGGTTTCTGGACTGCAATATAAGGATACCACGCGTCTATACGGCGGCGGAGGATATGATGAAAGAGCTGGTTCAGAGCTCTATTTCGCGCGGAAAGGTGGACGTATTCGTAACAATAGACACATCCGGCACCGACGACGTATCGATAAACATTAATGAGCCGCTAGCCGCGGGTTATCTTTCGGCACTCGCTTTAATTTCCGAAAAATATGGAGTAAATAACGATGTGACGTCAGTTTCGCTGACGCGTTTTCCTGACGTTTTGCGAATAGAGAAGAGGGAGACGGATACCGACGCACTCTATTCAGACATCTGCGGGATACTGAAAGACGCACTCACCGACTTCACTGTCATGCGCGTCAGGGAGGGCGGGAAACTCTATAAAGATATTTCGGACAGGCTCTCTGAGATAGAACGTCTCACGACACTCGCCGAAGAGCGCTCACCGAAGACCGTGGCGGAGTACAGGGCAAAGCTTTTGCAGAGAATGCAGGACGTTTTGCAGACTACGACAATCGACGAAACAAGAATACTTACGGAGGCCGCGATTTTTGCTGACCGCGTCGCCGTAAACGAGGAGATAGTGAGGCTTAGGAGCCATGTCTCACAGCTTCGGGGTATGTTAAATTCCGACGAACCTGTCGGACGCAAGCTGGATTTCCTCGTACAGGAACTTAACCGCGAGGCTAATACGCTGGGCTCCAAAGGCAACGATACCGAGATGGCGCGAATTGTTATCGACCTCAAGTCGGAGATCGAAAAGATTCGCGAACAGATACAGAATGTCGAATAGGGAGGTAAAATCATGAAGCTAATAAACATCGGTTTCGGCAACATGGTCTCAGCCAGCCGCCTTGTCGCGATTGTAAGCCCTGAATCCGCGCCTATTAAGCGTATAATTACAGATGCCCGGGACAAGGGCCAGCTTGTGGACGCAACATATGGCAGGCGGACCAGAGCCGTCATTATAACCGACAGCGGCCATGTCGTTTTATCCGCCATACAGCCGGAGACGGTGGCAGGCAGACTTACTTCACGCAGCGACCGCGATCCTTTAGAGGCGGAGAGTGAGGATGATTAGCGAAAAAGGACATATTTATATTATTTCAGGACCGTCAGGCGCGGGAAAAAGTACCGTTCTCAGTAAGGTCTTTCAGCGGATGGACCGCTATTATTTCTCCATATCGGCGACGACCCGGGCTCCCAGACCGGGGGAGACAGACGGAGTCAACTATCATTTTGTCACGCGTGGGAAATTCTTTGAGATGATAGAAAAGGGTGAGCTTCTGGAGCACGCCGAATACGTCGGCAACTGCTACGGTACCCCACTGAGACCAATCTACGACCATATAGAGGACGGATGCGATGTTTTTCTCGATGTAGAGGTCAAGGGAAACCGTCAGCTGCGGGCGAAGCTTCCGGAGGCGATATCCATTTTTATAACGACGCCAGACCTTGAGACGCTGGAACAGCGTCTGCGCGACAGAGGCACTGAGACGGAAGAAAAAATTCAGTGCAGGTTGGAAACAGCCCGCCGTGAAATGCGGAACATCGGGGACTACGACCATGTAATAATAAACGATAGGTCGGACAAGGCCGCCGATGAGATCCTTAGGATAGTAAAGGGTGAGAAGAATTAACCCGGTTTTTGCGCATTAACAGCGCCCCATGCTGCGTTATACGCCTTGCTTTACGCGAGTAAAGCTGTATCGGCGGCTATGCCTGAGACTAACCCAGTAAAATACGAATTTAACAAGACTGAGGCGGGTTGGGTCCGACGTTCCTCGCCTTCAGCGCAAAAGATATGAAAAAAGAGGTAATTGATTATGATGCTTTATCCTTCAATGCCAACGCTTCTTAACAGAGTCAACAGCAGATATCTCCTTGTGAACGTTATTGCAAAAAGAGCCAGAGAGATAGCCGAGGATGCCGAAGAAACCGGGGAGCACCTTGAGAAAAAGCCGGTCTCTTCCGCCATCGACGAAATAGCCGTTGGAAAGATCACTGCTACTGTCTCAAATAAATAATAGTATTTTTTGCTGTCATCCGCTTTTGGATGGCAGCTGGTTTGTAATTATCAGAAGAGAGGAGCGGCGGCTGTGGAAAATCTTAAATTTGCGCAGGTTGCCGTTTCTGCCGCTGTCTATTCTATAGACAGGCCTTATGATTACCTCATACCTGAAAAACTTCGCCGCGAGGTGCTTGTAGGCTCGCGCGTCGTTATCCCGTTCGGAAAGGGGAACCGCCGCTGTGAGGGGATAGTCCTTTCTCTGTTGGAAAAGTGCGCGTATAAGTCCCCTAAACCCATTGAGTCTCTATTAGACCCAGTTCCTGTTTTATCCGGTGAACAGATGAAGCTCGCCCTGTGGATGAGAGACAGATTTTTTTGTACCGTATATGACGCCGTCCACGCGATGCTGCCCTCCGGTATATGGTTTTCGGGGGACGGCAAACGCATTAGCGATAAGACGGTCGAAATTGCATATCTCGGGATAAGCGGCGAGGATGCGGCGGCGATTGCAGATCAGAAAAAAATGCGCGCCCCGCAGCAGGCCTCCGTTCTGAGACTGCTCGCCTCCATCGGCTCCGCCGCAGTCAGGGAAATATGTTATTTTACCGGCGCGTCGGTGCAGACGGTGAGAGCGCTCCAGAAACAGGGCCTTGTTTCAACGGAACATAAAGAGGTCTTTCGGCGTCCCGGTTACTCTGCAATCGCGGCCTCGGAAATTATTCTCACAGGAGCGCAGAAAACGGTATATGACGGTCTCGGCGCACTTTTTGAAAAAGATACGGCTGAGGCGGCGCTCCTCTTTGGGGTAACGGGGAGCGGCAAAACGCTCGTATATCTGAGCCTTATTAAAGACGCCGTGGCAAAAGGCAGATCGGCCATAGTTTTAGTTCCCGAAATCGGTCTCACCCCGCAGTTCGTTAGTATTTTTGCGGCCCACTTTGGAGACAGCGTAGCGGTACTGCACAGCTCGCTTACGGCAGGCGAGCGCTATGATGAGTGGAAGCGAATACGCCAGGGCCGCGTAAGTGTCGTCATCGGCACACGTTCGGCCGTGTTTGCGCCGCTTTGCAATTTAGGTATAATAATAATCGATGAGGAACAGGAGCGGACCTATAAATCCGAGAACGCACCAAGGTATCACGCGCGTGACGTTGCTAAATATCGCTGCGTACAGGAAAACGCCCTGCTGCTGCTGGGATCCGCGACCCCTTCAGTTGAGAGCATGTACAGCGCTAAAACGGGAAAATACCACTATTTTGAGCTCCCCGCACGCTATAATGAAAAAAGTCTTCCGTCTGTAATTATTGACGACATGCGCCCTTATCTGTGCGAGGGGAAATCCGGCAGTATCGGAACGCTTCTTCGCGGAGAGATTGAAAAGAATCTGAAAAACGGCGAACAGACAATACTCTTTATAAACCGCCGCGGCGCATCGAACCTTGTTGTCTGCGGCGAATGCGGATACACCTTCACCTGTCCGAACTGCAGCGTCTCCATGACATATCACTCTGCAAACCGACGCCTCATGTGCCACTATTGCGGACATTCCGTACCCGTGCGGGATGAGTGTCCGGAGTGCGGCGGCAGGCTGAAGTTTGTGGGCGCCGGCACGCAGAAGGTAGAGGAGGAGCTAATGGCGCTCTTTCCCGGCGTTGGGATCATCCGCATGGATACGGACACCGTCTCCCCGTCACGCTCTCACGAAAAGCTGCTTGCGCGCTTCAGGGAGGGCCGTGCCCAGATACTTTTGGGTACGCAGATGGTGACAAAGGGGCTCGACTTTGAAAACGTCACGCTTGTAGGCGTCATATCCGCCGACCAGCTTTTGTATATTAATGATTACCGCGCTCACGAGAGGGCGTTTTCACTTATAACACAGGTCATCGGTCGCTCCGGCAGAGGCGAAAAGGCAGGGCGCGCCGTAATACAGACCTTTACGCCGGGAAACGAGGTAATAAGGCTCGCCTCAAAGCAGGATTACATGACTTTTTTTGAGCGTGAGATTGAGATAAGAAAGATTATGGGTTCTCCGCCCGTATCCGACCTTTTTTCGCTCACGGTTTCCGGAATGGACGAAACTTCCGTTATCAGGGGATGCCAAAAGATAAAAAAGTCGTTTGAGCATTATTTCGCTGACATAGGCGAAATTTCCATTCTCGGCCCAGCTCCAGACTCTGTGACGAAAGTCAGCAACCGTTACCGTTACCGGGTCTCGCTGAGCTGCACAAATACAAAAAGAGTGAGAAACACGATAGCTCACGTTATGCGCGAGTTTTCAGACGATAAAGAAAACAGGCACATTTCGGTTTATGCCGATTTCGACCCTCCGGATTAATTTTTCAAAACCATTTTTTGAAAAACACGAGGGTATGTCCGCGTCTCTGCAGAGACGAACAAGGTGCACCATGCGGCAAGTTAGTTCCTGCGAAGTACTGTGATTTTACCTTTTGCGGATTATGGTCACGCCCGCGCAACACAAAATATGCAAAAGCTTTTAGCTTTTGTAAAATGAACGAGGAGCTTTTGCAATAAGAGAATAAAGTGACGGCCGCCCAGCCTCAGACGTCATGTTATGCGTCTTTTTCGACGTACGTTACGGAAGTTCCGCGTGGTTTTACTTGTTTTACATTGTTTTTCCAAAGAAAGGACTGATTATATTTATGGCTTTGAGAAATATACTGCGCGAAGGGGACCCCACGCTCAACAAAAAATGCCGGGAGGTCACCGTTTTCAATGAGCGTCTCTGGACACTTCTGGACGATATGCGCGAAACTCTTTTAGGGGCAAACGGCGTCGGTCTTGCCGCGCCGCAGGTAGGGGTTCTCCGCCGCGCCGTTTTGGTAATAGAGACGAACGGGGAAGAAGATGAGGTTATAGAACTCATAAACCCCGTCATAATCGGAAAAGACGGGGAGCAGACGGGGCCGGAGGGATGCCTCAGTGTTCCGGGAGTCTACGGAGTTGTTACGCGCCCGGACTTTGTCACCGTCCATGCCTTTGACCGGTATGGAAAAGCGTTCGAGATATCTGGCGAGAGACTGACCGCACGGGCATTTTGCCATGAGCTGGACCATCTTGACGGCCATCTTTTTACGGAGCGTGCGGAAAGATTCCTGACAGATGAGGAATTAAAGGGAACTGCCGAGGAGGAAGACTGATGCGTATCCTTTTTATGGGGACTCCCGACTTTGCCGCCGCCTCACTCGGTGCGCTGTACAGGGCAGGTTTTGATGTAGTCGGCGTTTTTACCCAGCCGGACAAGCCCAAAAACCGCGGCATGAAGCTTGAGGCAAGCCCCGTGAAAAAGATGGCTTTGGAGTATGGCACACCAGTGTTCCAGCCTTTGAAACTGAGGGACGCTTCGGTTATTGAGGATATAAAAAAATTGGAGCCCGACCTCATTGCCGTCGTTGCCTACGGTAAGATTCTTCCAAAGAATATGCTTGATATTCCGCCGTTGGGCTGTATAAATATCCACGGCTCCGTATTACCCAGTTACCGTGGCTCCGCTCCCATACAGTGGGCCGTTCTGAACGGAGAAAAGACGACCGGCGTTACCGCGATGTATATGGCTGAGGAGATGGACGCGGGCGATATTATTGCCGTTAAAGAGACTGAAATAGGCCATAATGAAACCTCTGGAGAACTATTTGACCGCCTTATGGTCATAGGCGCAGACCTTCTCGTCGAGACCGTACGGAACATTGAGCGCGGGAACGTGGGAAGGACTCCGCAGAACCATGACGAAGCGACATTTGCCCCCCCGATTAAAAAGGAGCTGTGTCCCATAGACTGGAGTAAAACCTCCGGAGAGATACTCTGCAAAATTCGCGGACTGAACCCCTGGCCCGTCGCGACAGCAAAAATTGCCGGTACTGAGTTTAAAATTTATACAGCGGAAAGGGCGGAAAACCCATCGGGCAAACAGTGCGGTACCGTCTTCTCAGCCGACTCAAAAGGTATAAGTATAGCCTGCGCGGACGGCGCTGTTCGTATAACTGAACTCCAGGCCGCGGGCGGCAAACGTATGCCGGCGGGGGATTATCTGCGGGGACACCCAATATGCATATGACAGCGCGCGAAATGGCGCTTAAGGCGATCGCCGCCTCGCGCAAAAGCGGGGCCTGGGCCGATATATTTCTTGACAATCTTATAAAAAAGGAAGAACCGGACCCACGCGACGCGGCGCTTGCGACAAAAATATGCTACGGCGTTCTTCAGAACGCCTCTCTGTGCGACTTCTATATCTCCGCATATTCAACAAGCGTAAAGCCGGATAAGATGGAGCCACTGGTCGCCGATATTCTGCGTCTGTCCGTGTATCAGATACTTTTTTTAACTAAGATACCGGAGAGCGCCGCTGTAAACGAGGGCGTGTCCCTCGCGAAGAAGTATTCAAACCCCGGCGCCGCGGGTCTTGTAAACGCGGTTCTGCGCAAAATCACGCAGAATAAAAACTCGCTGCCGGAAATATCTGCGAGCGATTTTGCAAAGTATTTATCCATAAAATACAGCCACCCCGAATGGCTTGTGCGGCAGTATCTCGGCGAAATCGGCGAGAGAGAATGTGAGGAAATGCTCCGTCTGAACAACACACAGCCGTTAACGGACATACAGATCAATACACTGAAAACAAATACCCAAAATGTTCTCGAAGAGCTTGAAAATGCCGGCGTTAACGCGCGGATGCATCCGTTTTTGGACGATTGTCTGGAGCTCACCTCCCCGGGCGACGTGACCGCTTTGCGGCCGTTTGCCGAGGGCAGATGCTATATACAGGACGCGGCGGCGCGCCTTGCGGTTATCGCAGCCTCTCCGAAACCGGACATGTTCATAATAGACGGCTGCGCCGCTCCGGGCGGTAAATCGTTTTCAGCCGCAATAGCTATGCAAGACAGGGGGACAATACTCTCCTGCGACCTGCACGAAAAAAAGCTTCGTCTGATAGAAAACGGGGCGAAGCGCCTGGGAATTGATATCATCGGGACAAGGTGCCTCGACGGCAGGTCGGAAGCGCCCGAGCTTCTGCAAAAAGCCGATCTTGTCATTGCCGATGTGCCGTGTTCCGGCCTCGGAGTCATTGGTAAAAAGCCGGATATCCGCATGAAAAGCGAGAGCGAAATATCGGGGCTCCCGGCCGTACAGTATGATATTCTTCAAAATCTCTCCAAGTACGTAAAACCCGGCGGCGTACTTCTGTATTCGACCTGCACTGTATTGAAGCGCGAAAATGAGGATGTGACCGACAGATTTGTATCTGAAAATCCTGATTTTGAGTATATTAACTTTATACTTCCGGGAATAGGGGATACAGCAGGTAAAATCACACTGTGGCCGCAGAGACAAGGCACAGACGGCTTTTATATTTCAAAGCTGCGCCGCAGAGGATAATTATGGTTTGCTGAATATCTGCAGTTATTGGCAGGTAATTTCCGACGAAATGACCCGCGGAGATTGAGAATTTCAGATGTTTTTCAACTCAGTGCCATAATTACGTTGGAGGAATCGTGAAAAAAGATATAAAATCAATGCTCCCGGAGGAAATTGGGGAAGCTCTCGCCGGGATGGGTGAACCGAAATACAGAGCCGGACAGGTGTTCAGATGGCTCTCGTCCGGTGTGCGCTCCTTTGATGAGATGTCGAACCTCTCAAAGGACTTAAGGGCAAAGCTAGAAGAAGCGTTCTATATTACTTCTCCTGTCGTCTTTCGCAAACAGGTCTCAGGTCTGGACGGAACTGTGAAATACCTGTGGGGGCTTTCGGACGGGAACTCTGTTGAGAGTGTCGTTATGCGCTATGAGCACGGCAACACCGTCTGCATTTCGTCCCAGGTGGGCTGTCGTATGGGATGCGCGTTCTGCGCATCTACTATCGGCGGACTGGTCAGGAACCTAGAGCCGTCCGAAATGCTCGATCAGGT
The DNA here is from genome assembly GCA_050253535.1 of Oscillospiraceae bacterium. Lineage (GTDB taxonomy): Bacteria > Bacillota > Clostridia > Oscillospirales > Oscillospiraceae > JBFWIW01. The sequence continues at coordinate 3,332 of JBFWIW010000036.1, read as the reverse complement.
TCTTTTTTCACAGATGGATTCCGGAACGAAGATATCCAATATCGTCCTCATGGGGATAGGTGAGCCGCTGGATAACTTTGATACCGTTATCCGCTTCTTAAAGCTTGTGAATCATCCCGATGGAATGGGCATCGGAATGAGGCATATATCGCTTTCAACGTGCGGACTTACAGAAAAAGTTGACAAAATGGGTGATTATAACTTACAATTAACTTTGTCCGTTTCGCTGCATGCGCCGGATGACGAAACGAGATCGAGGATAATGCCTGTAAATAAGTCATGCGGAGTGGATAAGCTTCTTAAAACCTGTACGGAATATTTTGAAAAGACAGGGCGGCGGGTGTCGTTCGAGTATGCTATGATAGACGGCGTGAACGACACGTCGCGCCACGCAGAGCTTTTGGTCAAAAAGCTCCGCGGTACAGGCAGCCACTTGAACCTCATAATGCTCAACAATGTGGAAGAAAGTCCGCTGAAACCGAGCAGGCCCGAAAATCTCAAAGCTTTTCAGAATATTTTGATTAAAGGTGGCATAAATGTCACCGTCCGCCGTCGTCTTGGCAGCGACATAGACGCCTCCTGCGGACAGCTTCGCCGTAAATACAGATAGATAGTTCGCTGTTTTAGGAGATCTTGTATGAATTTTTGGGCGATCACTGATAAGGGATTGATCAGGAAACAGAATCAGGATACCTACTCCTCGTATTGTGACGAGGAGAGGGGAGTCGCGCTCTTTCTGGTGTGCGACGGCATGGGCGGCGCCAAAGCGGGCAACATCGCGAGTGCAATGGCTTCAGAAAGTTTCTTCTCTGAAGTGAAAAAAGGGCTGAACGGCAAATTTTCGGTTACGAGACTTTCGGCTGTTCTGCAGAACGCCGCAGCGCTTGCAAACCGTATGGTATATGACGCCTCATTTAACAACGAAGAATACGGCGGCATGGGCACGACGCTTGTCTCAGCGCTCGTTGCCGGCGAGAACACGCTTGTGATCAACATCGGCGACAGCAGGGCGTATCAGATAACGAATGGTAATATAACTCAGATTACACGCGACCATTCGGTTGTTGAGGACCTGATCGAACGCGGCGACCTGACAAGGGAGGAATCGCGCCGGCATCCACGCAAAAACCTTATAACCCGCGCTCTCGGTACCGCCGTGGAAGTGGAAGCAGACATTTTTACGCCGAACGTTCTTCCGGGAGATTATATTATTCTTTGTTCCGACGGACTTACGAACATCGTGGAAGACCATGAAATACTTTATGAGGTCCTTTACGGCGGCAGCATAGACGGATGCTGTGAACGGCTGCTCAAAATCGCCGTAGACCGTGGTGCTCCCGACAATATAACAGTCGTAATCTTTAAGAAATAATCACCTGGCCAACTATTCCTTGGAGGAGCTTTTAATGGAAAACGCTGATAATCTTATAGGGAAATATCTGGACGACAGATATGAAATATTGGGAAAAATAGGCTCGGGCGGCATGGCGGAGGTCTATAAAGCGAGATGCCATCGCCTTAACAGGCTTGTGGCTGTCAAGGTTTTGAGAAACGAACTTGCAAGCGACACGGATTTTCGCAGACGCTTTCACGCAGAGTCACAGGCTGTCGCCATGCTTTCACATCCCAATATCGTTGCGGTCTATGATGTGAACCACACGGATGGATTGGATTATATCGTGATGGAACTCATTGAGGGTATAACGCTCAAGCAGTATATAAACCGCAAGGGTGTTCTAACATGGAAGGAAGCCCTTCATTTCACAACTCAGATCACAAAAGCGCTGAAGCATGCCCATTCGCGCGGAATCATTCACAGGGATATAAAACCGCACAACATAATGATACTGAAAGACGGAAGCGTCAAGGTCGCAGATTTTGGCATCGCACGGCTTTTAACGACACAGAACACGCTTACGCATGAAGCACTGGGCTCCGTCCATTACATTTCCCCTGAGCAGGCGAAGGGCGGCGTCGTTGACGCGCGCTCCGATATCTATTCGGTCGGCGTCGTGATGTATGAAATGCTCACAAACCGACTCCCGTTCGAGGGGGATTCTCCCGTTTCCGTGGCTATACAGCATATAAGTTCTATCCCGCTCTCCCCGCGCGAGCTGAACCCGGATATACCGGCGGGTCTTGAATCGATCATTATGCATGCGATGGAGCCGGATATAAACTTACGTTACGCCTCGGCGGACGAGCTCCTGCACGATCTTGAGGAATTTCGCAAGAATCCAAACATTCTTTTCCAGTATTTCGGTGCCGCGAATGCCTTGGATCCCAGCATCATTTCGCAGAGTACCCAGGTTCTGCCCGTCAAGGCCGTCACGGATGCAGCCGCCGTCATGAAAAAGAAGCAGCGTCCGGTGCCTGTCCCTGTCAAAAATAAATCTCCAAAAGATGTATATGTCAGCAACAGAAAACGCGCAAGCAAAACCGCAACGCTTATCGGGGTGTTCTGCGTCCTTGTTTTCCTTATTTTACTTTTTGTTTTTATGTGGAACTACTTTTTGAAGGATATGCTTGACCCGGACGAGGAGAGGGTTACGGTGCCCACCTTTATCGGACAAAATGTAGAAAGCGTGATATCCGACGAAGAGTATCTCAAATATTATAATTTTGACGTCACAAATGTGAACTCGTCCGACTACGAGGAGGGGTATATCATATCTCAGGATCCGGCTCCGAGCCGTCAGATGACAGTCCTTACGAGCGGTATTGACGTGAAGCTCACAGTGTCCAGCGGTGAAGTAAAAGTCTATATGCCGGACATCACAAACATCGATTATCGGGAGGCAAAGATAAAACTTGATGCGCTCCAGCTGAATCTGGACATCGTTATGGACAGCGCGCCGGACGACTCGGTTACCGCGGGATACGTTATTGACCAGTACCCGGCAGAGGGAGAGCAGCTCGTTGAAAACGGGACGGTCTATATCACATACAGCAGCGGACCGGACATTGTATATGTCGATGTACCAAATGTTATAGGGCTGTCTGTTTCAAAGGCGATCCTTCGGCTGCAAAGTTATGACCTGACCTATGAAATTGAAAATGTCGATGATACGGCGCCAAAGGATGAGGTTGTTTTCCAAAGTTATGAGACCGGGGAGAAGGTTCCGATCCACACTCAGGTTGTCCTTCAGGTATCAAATGGTCCTCAGACTGAAACAGAAACGGGCACCGGTACAAGCACCGGCAGCGATACCGGCACAGACACGGGTACGGATACAGGAACAGGTACAGATACAGGAGAAAATATGACCCCTAACGACGGCAGCGGTGTAGGAGACCTTACCGGAACGAGCACTAATGGTTAAAGGTACAAT
>JBFWIW010000035.1:19750-31071 GCA_050253535.1 Oscillospiraceae bacterium | reverse complement strand
GTTTTATCTCCGTCCATGTCGAGTACAGTAAAATGTGTCACTTTATAGCTGCCTTCGTATTCAGAATTCCTATTTAAAAAGTCATTTAGGAAAAATTTATGGCTATCCTCCGTACTGATGAAGCCAATCTCATTTTGCAGGACCGCTTTATAGGCATCTGCAGGCGAAGAATTTTCATCATCGGGAGAAGACGTACTGCCGGTAGAGCCGTTTGTCGGAGCATCGGTAATTTGGTCGCTGCTAGGGTCGCCGCTGCCGGTAGTGTTTGAATTGGTTTTATTAGTTGAACACGCGCTAAGTGAAATACTTAACAAAAATACTAAAAGCACAATGTAGATTCTCGATTTCATTGAAATACTCCTTTTATTCTTATCAAAAAAATGTTCGCCTTGTGGGAAAAGATTTATTGCCTTGGCAAAAGAGAACAAGGAGCCGACGCTGTTTTGAGAGCCCCCTGTATAGACGTTATTTCAAGATCAATATAATCTTGGCTTCTCAACAATTTGTACCAGAAAGATATGCTCATAGGAGGCGCAATTCCCTATTATTCGCCTTGTATGAAACTAAATTTTAGGTATTACAAAAGCTCCTCAAGTATACTTCGAACCATAACGAAAAGCAACGAATTAACAAATACTTCTCGTCTCATTTGATATTGGGTTCTGACCATAGAAAATATGATTACCCCAAAATACAAAGCGGCATCGGACTGCTGAAGGGTTTCAGTTTGTCTGTTGCCGTTATTATTATTCAAATATCAGCCAGGGGGCGGTAATGTTTTTACCGTTTATTCAGGGCCATAATAAATGTTTTGATCAAATCCTCTCTGCCAAAAACAATATAGTCGGAGGATGTGCTGAGCGCAGAACAGATTTTATATAAAGTCTCAAAAGACATACCCCTCAGACCTCCACCGGAATGAAAAGCCTGCCTATTCAAAATAAATGGCCGATACTGTGCCGAACATATTCAGATGGGCTCCACCAAGACCGCACACCGCCGATTCCGTCAGAAAACCCGCACAGCTCAACGCCATGCGGGCTTTCTGATTATATTGAAAATCTGACAACGCCATCTCAGCTTGTGTTGTTTGATACCCGTTATTTATAACGGGCCGCTCTGTCGGGGAGACTATTCGATCTGCGCGAGGGGAGTATAGAAAATCTGCGAACAACAGAGAGTTCCATTCTCGCCCATATAATAGCCGACCGCGACATAGGAAAACGCCTCGCTCAGGATGTTGGCTCGGTGCGAATCCGAGGCCATCCAGGCCGCGACCAGCGCGGCGGGCGTGGAGTAACCGTAGGCAAGGTTTTCACCGGCGGATTTGTAATTGAGGCCGTAATCCGAATATACTGTGGAACAGCTTTCCCCGTTTGGCCTTGTGTGGGAGAAGGAAACGGCGGATTCCTCGGCCCTTAAATCGGCCGGAGCATTCAGCGCCGGCATTTCCTGCAGTTCGCAGAGGCCTTTGTCTGCCCGTTCGATGTTTATAAGCCTTATTACCTCTGCTTTGAAAGATTTTGAAGCATCCTCTTCCTGACCTTCAACGGGCGCCGCGGCTATGACTGCGGCAGGAGTAACGGTAATTCCCTGTTCCCATCCCGCTGACGCGGACGGCGCGGCGAGCGCGACGCTCATAAAAACAGCAAGAAATATACCGGTATTAAAGATTTTGTATCTGTTCATGTTTTTCCTCCGGGTCACACATTAACCGTTAAACCTAAGCGCACATATTTTCCGTGAAATATACTTACGGACTTTTGACCACGCTCTAAACGGTTTTTATTTGGCAGACCGGGGAGAAGGCGCAGGTGAACAGAACAAAAAAGCTCTGTTCAGGCTGCCTGAACAGAACTCATCCAAAAAAGATGAAATACTTTCGGCAACCCGGCTGTCATAGTCAAAAGACCTTAGACCCGTGGCTTTGCGTCCCCGCCTTTCAGCAGGTTTGCTAGTATCGCTGTATCACATAAATGTTAAATTAAAATATCTTTCGATATCAGAATATACTAAATTATTTGTAATTGCAATAGTTTTTATTAAAAATTTTGCGGTTATCTGTACTTTTTTGTATGCCAGACAAAATTTTTATCCGGTGGGAGGAGCGTGCGCTTCGATTTCATCCCCCGTGGACTCCGCCCCGTAATACTCTTCCGGCGTCAGGTCGTTTACAGCGTTGAGCATCGCGCGGACGATCAGCCGGTGGGTTGACAATACATAAGGCGTACAGGTTATGAGCGTCAGGGTATAGTCCTTGCCCTGGACTTCGTCAAGCACCCACAGTTCGTCCGGCAGCACCGTAAAAATCTCATATACAGTATACTCATAGATGTTGCCGTCTGCCTTCAAGATGACGTTGTCTCCGATATCAAGGTTCTTCAGATAATGAAAAGAGGTTGTGTTGTGGCCGGCGAGCACACAGTTTCCCTCCTGGCCAAGTCCGGCTGTGCCGATTACATGCCCGACTCCATAGCGCATCTGCCGCTGCGTCCCCTCCAGAACATACTGAGAGACATTGATTTCCGGTATCTTGATAATACCGAGCTGGATATAGACCGCCTCGGCGGGAGACGATTCGGTATTATCCTCTCCGGGCAGACTGCTTTCGGCCGGTGGTTCCTCAGATGCAGAATTATCAGTGGAAGCTGAGGTTTCCTCAGACCCGGTTTCGTCTGGCACAGTTACCGTAATTATGCTGTTTGCATCGTCGTCTGTAAGGACAATGGGCTCGGGGTCCGATATTGAATCCTCCGACTGACCGCCGCCGTCTGTAAGCGAAGCCCACGGATATCGGTACGCTTCAATTGCGGCGGCGCCTATGATAAGCAGCAGCCCTGCAACGATGAGTATGCGGGATAAAATTTTTCCGGGACTAATCTTCCTCATACCCATGTCCTTCTTTTTGTTGATTATTAAAATTGTACCATACAAACGAAACGGTTTCAATTGAGGCCTATTATATTTAATGGTCAGGGCTTGTTTGAAAAATCAATCGTACGCTTCCGGCGGCGCTGTTTTACGTCCTGCCGCGCTGATTTTTCTTGAAATAAACCTATATTCTGCAAAAAATCAAATTACAGAACGAAAATATGCCTCACCAGTCACACACGCCGATTCATCAAATAAGCCCTAGTTAAAGCTGTCTTTGCTTTATGTATATCCAAATTGCATATTGACAAAAAACTCCAGATACATTAAAATTTTAAGCATACATTTATTAAAAATAACATAAAAACACTTGGAAGTTTTGTGTCTTTTCGGTGCGTACTTTTACTTTTATGCACTTACACATTACTTCTTATATTTATGTTTGGCAGAATATAATAATAAAAACAGTTCATAAACTGAGAAATGGTGATCGAAATGAAGAAAAGAAAGCTATCAGGCATTGTTATCGCTGCGCTTATGGTACTGCAGATGCTGCCGATCGGATATTTGAAGTCTTCTGCTGCCGTTATTCCCGATAATCTCACTGGTGCGGACGAATATCTGGTTATTCACAGCAGTTCCGATACAATTCCGTCTTCGCTGGTGATAACCACCGCCGGAGGCGACCCGATTTCGCCTGATTTGTCCGGCGTTTACAACGACATCCAGGAGGGAGCGAAAATCGTAATAGACTATGCGTTCCACCTTGAGGACGGAGACGGCTTAGCAGAAATTTATACATATTCGGGCTCGAACTATTTTGAGATAACGCTTCCGGACGGTATAGAATTTGCTGCTCCGACGGGGGATGGTGCCAATATTTATGCAGAAGATTCATCCGGTGAAGAATGGATCATTGCCACATGGTCTCTCAGCGGCAACATAATACGTGTTCAGTTCACAGCAGCGGTTGCCAGCCATTCCAGTATGTGGGCAAAGGTACATATAGAGGGCACATTCGAGGAGATCGGGGTCGGTGACCCGGATGAGGTAACGATCGAACTCGGTTCTCAGACCGTCACGATAAAACGCGAGGTGCCGCCGCTGCCGACGATTGAGCTTGCCAAGAATTGCCTTGGATATGACGCTACCGAGAACGAAGTCACCTGGCAGGTTACGGTGACGCCGCCGTCCGGCGTTTCACTGAAAGGTTATATGCTCGTAGATGCATACGGCACAAATCAGACATATAAGGCGGGGACGTTTTATGTGGGCGCGGGTCTCGTTGATGACACGTCGCTTGACACCTCCGTCGCAAACCAGGTCTCCTATATCTTCCCGGATGACACCGACGGGATACAGACTATCACATATAAAACCACACCGGCGACCTTCGCCGAGGAGGACGGCAGTCCGATTTATTCCGAGTTCAAAAATATCGCTAATCTTTATGCCGGAACAACCCTTGCAGCCGGCCCCGCCGAAGATTCGATAAAGCTCGACTGGGTTTCAAAGAGCGGCGCGAAAGCGGCGACGACAGCGGACCCCACTATAGTAAAGTGGACGGTGACGGTCGCTATCCCCGCGAATGCAAGCGGGGCAGTATCGGGCGCGAAAATTATCGATACAATCGGCTCGCAGGTTGAGCTTATTGAGGGCGATACGGGGCACCCAATCCAATTGAAAATAGATTCCGGTACAGCGGCAACGGTTGACCCGGGAACAGACTGGGGCCAGTATCTGTATGACCCGGCAACCGGTATTATAACCTGCAGACTGCCGGATTCCGGCAGTCTCACAGGATCGGCTATACTGACGTTCTACACAAAGGCGAAGGACCGCGAAGATTACCTGAACAGCAATTCCAGTAAGCCGGAGTATAACACCGCGAAACTGATATGGGACGGGATTGGAGAGGTTGATGCGCCGTCTCATAAGGCCGGTTTGACCGTGATCGGCTCAGGCGGGCTCGTGAAAAAGTCGGCTTCGGGCGGAACGGAAGAGTATGAATATTCAAACCCCAGCACGATAAAGTGGACGATAACTGTAAACAGCAATAAAATCAGCATGACGGGCGTCGCCGTAAAAGACACCATACCGGACGGGCAGGACATCCTTGTAGACGCGGGTCACCCGTTCACGGTTACGGGCAGCACAACAGCCAGCTTTACGGATCTGGCATCCCTGAGTTATATAAACGACGCGTCGGGGGAGAGTTTCACCTATACCTTGGGCGATATAAGCGGGACATGGACCATTGTCTTCTACACAAAGATAATAGACACAAACACATCGTCGCATACGGATACCTCCGGCCTCGACACGCTGTATAAGAACTCGGACAATGTACAGTTTAAAAATAACGTTACACTCATACGGACGGGCGAGAGCGACATAAACTACAGCGGTACAAAGACGTATAAGACCCAGCTCATCGCCAAAAATGCGATTGGGAGCTATAACTACGCGGAGCATACGGCGAAATGGAGCATCGTGGTGAACAGGAGCAAGCTCCCATTGACCGGCGCCGTCGTGACGGATACGATCCCAACCGGCATGGTGTTGCTCATTGACGGTGCACATCCGTTTACAGTGGCGGTTAACGATGGCACGGCTGTAGACGCGGCACCTGCTGCGGGAGGAAACGGCAGCAATTCCTTTACATATAATCTCGGCGATATTCAGGATAAATATACTATAACCTTCTATACGCTGATGGAGGAGGATACCCTTCTTGAGCAGTGGACGGACAGCAGGGACTTTACCAACAAAGCAAAGCTTGAGGCCGGTGAGATATCGCCTATCGAGGTCAGCGCCAAGGTTTCCGTGACAAACCCGGTAATTATAAAGGGATACACCCGCGAAGATAATTCCGACAGCATAGACTGGTCGGTTATAATTAATAAGGCAGGAATTATGCTCAGCGGCGCTTACGTCGAGGATGCTCTTAACACCAGCCTCAAGCTCGACAATACTTCAGTAAAGCTGTACGCGGTGACGGTGGATTCATCCGGGAATGTGTCGGTGGACGGAACCATTGTTGACAGCGCCGATTACAGCGTCACATATCCGACGGCGGACAATGGTAACAAGCTGACCGTCACCCTGCCGGACGGAAACGGGATCTACCGCCTTGAATTTTCGACCAATATACTGACAAACAATTTGGACTCATCGAACACCGTCAATATGTACGGCTATAACCCGACTACAAATCCGAGTTCAACATCGCTAAAGGTCACGGTAAACAACCTGTGGTCCAGCGGTGGCAGCGGCAGCATAACGCTTACGGTACATAAGGAGGACGGGGATGGGAACCCCGTTCAGGGCGCCGTTTACCAGCTTTTCAACCTGAATCTGGATCCGATTAAAAAGGGAAGCGCCGTTATAACGGCGGCTACGGACGCTAACGGCGACGCCATTTTTAGTAACCTTCCCTCCTGGATTATCTACGCGAAGGAGATTGAGACTCCAGACGGCTATCTGCTTAATGATACATACATAGGCGGAGATAAGCTGACGACTGACTTAACATACAATACCGATGACGGGATCGCTGTCGGAGACTTGGCGTTCTCCAAAACTTCGACAGGTGGGAACCCGGTAAGCGGTGGTACCTTCACACTGTATGACGGCACTGACAATCCCGTAAGCACCGCCTCCAGCTTAAGCGGGACCGTCACGTTCAAAGACATACCGCTCGGCAGTTATACGATCAAAGAGACAGACGCGCCATCCGGCTATTACCTGTCCGACACGGTGCTTACAGCGACGGTCACATACAACGGCGACAAGACCGGAGTCGTCACAAACATCACGCCGGACGCTATTGTGAACAAGGCCGTTCCGGGTGCCGTTTACGGGAATATAGCGATTACCAAAACCGACGTGGACGGCAAAGCGCTTGCCGGTGCGGAGTTCACCCTCTATGATGAGGACGGGGCCACCGTCGCTACGGCAGTTTCCAGTGCAGACGGAATGGCATATTTTTCCGGTGTGCTGAAGGGCAGCTATACGATTAAAGAGACAAAGGCTCCGGAGGGCTATACGGTGAGCGATGAGGTTCTCAGCGTGACAATCAGCAAAGACAACAAGAGATTTTCTTTCACCGTTGTCAATGAAAAGACACCCGAAGCGGCACTTCCGGGGGAAATTGTAATAACCAAGACTGATGAGAGCGGAACTCCGCTTGCCGGCGCGGAGTTTACCCTCTACGATGCTGGTGGAACCGCAGTAAATACTGTCGTAACCGGTGATGACGGAAAAGCGGTGTTTGACAATGTGACTGCAGGCAGCTATACAGTATATGAGACGCGTGCGCCACAGGGTTACACAATAGGTGTGACTGGGGCTGAAGTGATCGTTTCAAGCAGTCAGGTATCAGCACTCTCGTTTAAGAATGAAAAGCTGGGCGAGGAGACAGAGGCAGACACGGGCAGCCTGCAGATAAAAAAGACAGATGAGGACTATATCCCGCTCTCAGGCGCCGAGTTTACGCTGTATGATGAAAGCGGCACAGCAATTTCAAAGGCGATATCAGGAGAAGACGGCCTCGTATTGTTTGCAGGTCTCGCACCTGGAAAGTATTCCGTAAAGGAGACAGCCGCGCCCGCAGGCTACGACCTGTTTACAGAGCCGATGACGGTCGAAATCACAAGCGAACAGGCGCTCTACTTTACGCTGAGAGACACGCACTCGGAGGCTGAGGAATCCGGTGTGCTTGGCTGGTCTGACGGCAACTCAGGCGGCACACCGTCTTCGGGCGGAAAACTGCCGCAGACAGGCGGAATACCCGACACATTTATCATGTCAGCCGTCGGCATATTCCTGTTTGTGCTTGGAGTAAATCTGGCAAGGCCAAAGAAATATATAAAGAAACGCTGACTTATAGATAGAACTAATTAAAAGAAACTGCTCTGAAATTTCAGAGCAGTTTCTTTTTCGGATTGATGCAAGACCGCAAATGCATTTTCCGCGGGTGAATAAACCCTTATTTAAGTATCATGATAAGTCTGATATCTTATATTATGTAAAGTTGTTGTTGAATGAAAAATGTAGTGGGAGTATTATTTATCTGAAGACGATTAATATTTGGGGGTACCTGGATGCGGATAAAAGTTGACAAGGTTTCGAAAAGCTTTGGGAATAAACAGGTTCTGGATAATATTTCGCTTGAGGTAAAAAGCGGCGAGATAGTCTGCCTGCTTGGGCCGTCCGGGGCGGGAAAGACAACGTTGATCCGCCTTATTACGGGGGCGCTTAAAGCGGACAGCGGCGAAATCATGATAAACGGTATAAAAGTGCCGTCAATGAAGCTATACGCTGAAACAGGTTTTATGCCGCAGAACGACGCTCTTTACAGCGACTTGACAGGCCTTGAAAACCTGCTGTTTTTCGGCGGCCTGTTCAGAATGAAGGAAGCGCGCCGCAGGGCGCAGGAAGTGCTGGAGCTGCTTGACCTTAAGGAAGATATGGATAAACTCGTGCAAAATTACTCGGGAGGCATGAAAAAGCGGCTTTCGCTGGCGGTCGCTCTGCTGCATAATCCGAAGTTCCTGATTCTTGACGAACCGACTGTCGGAATAGACCCTATTCTGCGGCAGACAATCTGGGAGCGGTTTTACAGGCTCCGTGATGAAGGTGTCTGTATCATCGTGACGACCCATGTCATGGACGAAGCGGTCAAGTGCAGCCGCACGGCTCTAATTTACAAGGGGTCTCTGATTTTTTATGATACAAACGAGAACCTCCTGAAAAAAACAAAAAACGGGAATATTGAGGAACTGTTCTTTATGGCGAGGGGGGATCGATTTTGATGAGCATAATGTTAAGGATAATAAAGCAGATACTGCATGATAAGCGCTCCCTTGCCATGATAATCGTAGTTCCGGTGTTTCTTTTGACGCTCTTGTATTTACTTCTCGGCAAAAGCTCATATATTCCGATCGTTGCTGTGGATAACCTCCCGTCGCAGATTTCAGAGGCACTTAAAGAGCAGAACTCGGTCGAAGTCATAGCGAAGGACTCTGCCGACAGCGACGAGGACTTTATAAACAGCGGTAAAGCCGACGCCGTAATATCTCAGAAAGCCGACGGTATGCATATAGCAATGTTTGAACCCGACAGCGTAAAGACAACCACAGTAACGAACGCGCTGAAAGACGCCGTTTCATCGCTCAATCCGCAAAGCAGCATAAACATGGACTTCATCTACGGTGATACAGATGAAAGTACCTTCAACAGTATAGGCTATCTGCTTGTCGGAATTGTGTCGTTCTTTATAGTATTTATTTTTTCGGGTATTTCCTTTGTCCGCGAGCGTACGCAGGGTACTGTCGAACGCCTGATGCTCTCGCCGGTAAGAACGGCCTCCGTGGTACTGGGCTATATGGGCGGGTTTTCCGTATTTGCACTTATACAGAGCGCACTGCTCATTATTTTTTCGAAACTGGTGTTTAAAATGCCGTTTGCAGGCGAGTGGTGTCTGGCTGCGCTTATCATGCTGCTGATTGCGTTAACCGCAGTGATGTTCGGACTTTTAGTTTCGGCGGTTTCGAAAAATGAATTTCAGGTTATGCAGTTTATACCCATAGTTATTATCCCTCAGTTTTTCTTTGCAGGATTAATACCGGTTGATACGCTTCCGTTTCATCTCGTATATTTGTCAAGAATTATGCCGCTCTATTATGGCAGCATGGGGCTGCGCGGTGTTATGGTTTACGGCGGCGGCTTAGGTGAGGTTTTTCCATATATCCTGGCGCTGTGCGTGTATATTGTGGTCCTGTTCGCCGCAAATATTCTGGCAGTGAAGAAATACCGGGCGATATAAAAGTAAAAAGTTTTGCGATATTCCGCCTCAATTTGAGGCGGAATATTAACTGCTTTTTGGAGACGTATAAAGAAATTGACAGTGAAGTTTGCATCTAATATTTTCAGCTATGGTACGTGCCGATTGCCGTCCGATACTGCAAAATGGGTATAACGGGAAGCTGAGCGAAGGGATATCTCCGGCGCTGCAGATGCATATGATATTTGACGAAAAAACAAATGTAGTATAAAATATATAACAAATTATAATAGCTGCAAAGCGGTTATTATATGCGCATACAGCACTTTATGTCCGTGTGCTGAAATATCAACCATGGCCGGGACGCGCCAATGGCATGTTGTGCCAAATATGATGTGATAAAGCAGAGAAACAAACATGAGAAACTGCCTGAAAATTGCAGCCCCAGCTTAGTGGAGATTAAAAGACCTGTCTTGAATTTGGTAAATAAGGCGGTGCAATAATTGGACATAAAATTATATACATTTATCGTATTCTGTATCTCGCATATCTTTATGATGACTTTTATCCTGCTCATACTGGAACTTAAAAGGTCACGCTTTACCTCCATCCTCATAGTGTTGGCAGCAATTGCGGTCGTCATTTTTATTGATGTGTACCGTACGTTCTTGTACGATAATGAGGTTGCAGGAATACTGCTTTTCATACCGCAGGCAGTGGCTGTGCAGACACTGCCGTATTTAATCGCGAAAAGGAAAAACTGGAGTACGCTTTTTATCGGCCTTACTGCCGTAGTCTATGCGATGGTGGGGTCGATGAGCGGGATAATCATTTATATTTTTACCCGGAATCCCTCTGTCGGCATTACAGTAAGTGTATTCATTCACGCGTTGCTCCTCAAGGTAGTCTTAAAGTCCATGCGCGAAGCGTACATGGATGCCATGATAAGACCGGCAGATGCCCAAAGACGCATCTGCCTTATTCCCGCGATGTTCTACTTATGCACTTTTACAATTGCGGAGTATCCGGCTTCATTATACAAAACCCCGCAGAACGCCATAACTGCGATAGTGTTGATTATAACAATGTTCGTTACATATATGCTGATTTCTGAACTCGGGCGCCAGCAAAGGACGGAATATGAACTGATACGGGACAGCGATGCGCTTACTTTGTATGCCAGAGGACTTGAAAACGAAGCCAGCGCCATCAAAAAGGCGGAAGACAGCAATGCCATGTTCAGGTATGACATCCTCAAACATGCAGGTATGATAGCCGCACTTATGGACAGAGGGGATTATGACGGTGCGCGCGGGATGCTGCAAAAACTCACCTCTCTGGAAGAGGAAGAAAAGAGCAGGAGCTTCTGCAAAAATGTGGCGATGAACGGTATCATCTCTCACCTTGTGGGCAGAGCGGAGCAGCTCGGAATAACGGTTGATGCGCGGCTGGACATACCGCAGGAACTTCGGGTCAGCAGTATGGATCTCGCGGTAGTTCTTGCAAATCTCATTGAAAATGGCATATATATTACGGCTGCCCTGCCTGAGGGCGTGGAAAAATTAATTGTGATATGCGGCAGGAGGCTGGGGAGCAGCCTGATAATAGAAGTAACGAACCCGTACCACGGAAAAGTGTACATAGACCACTCGACAGGGTTTCC
>JBFWIW010000035.1:0-19650 GCA_050253535.1 Oscillospiraceae bacterium | reverse complement strand
ACACGATAGAACCTCTCGAAGATACGGCTTTGATGCTCCTTCGTGATTCCAATGCCTGTATCGCGGACTTTGAGAACAGCCTCGGAATTGCGGCTTTCGACAGAGACATCGACGCGTCCGCCGGGGCGGTTATACTTAATGGCGTTTTCGCAGAGATTGTAAATTATCTCTCCGAGCAGCTGTGGTACGCCGGAAATCACAACGCTCTCTCCGTGTGTCTCCAGAGTGACCGACGCCTCCTTTGCGCTTGGAGAGAGATACGAGACCGTCTTATTAGCCAGATCAAACAGGTCGGATTCCTCGCGCTGCATCTCTCCGCCCTCGTCCAGGCGGGAGAGCCTGATAATGTCCTCAACGAGCGATATGAGCCTCTGTGACTCCGAATATATCTGTCCTATGAAACGGGGCATATCTTCGGGCTTTACAAGGCCGTTCTGTATTATTTCGGCGTAGCCGGAAATAGATTGCAGAGGCGTTTTAAGCTCGTGTGAGACGTTTGCGGTAAATTCGCGGCGCAGCTTCTCCGCTGCGAATTTCTCCGTCACGTCGAGAGTGAGAAGGACCACGCCGGTGATGAGACCATGGGATTCCACGGGGCTTGCTATCATCTGATACTGTCCGCCGCCGATGGAAATGGAGGTCTCCGAGCGTTTCCCCAATATGGCGTCGTGTAAAAGCTTTTGCATCTGTAAGGATCTGCAGACAGTTAGGATATCACGGCCTGTACTCTTATCGGGATCGATGTCGAAAAGACGCGCCGCGGCGGGGTTCACGGATAGGATGGAACCTTTTCCGTTTAAAAGGATAAGCCCCTCGCTGAGATTACCGGTTATGGTTTCAAACTCCTCCTGCCTGCGTGAAATCTCGCGCAGGTTCTCCTCCAGATCGCGGCGCTGCTTGGCAATGCGAATGAGCAGGGGGGCAAGTTCCTCGTAAACTTCATTTGAAAGCGGGTCGTCCAGATCAAGGTTGTTTATTGGATCAATTATGCCGCGGGTTCGGCGCTTTGCGATGAACATTGAGAGCACCGCAATAAGGATCACCATGGCAATGAGATAAGGAATGCAGGATGCCGCCGAGGCGAAGACGCTCGCCGTTGTGCGTGCGACGCGCAGGACACTGCCATCGGGAAGGCGCAGAGCGTGGTAAAACGTCTGCTGCCCTATTGTGTCTGATAGGCGGGTCGCCTCTCCGGAGCCATAAAGAATAGCCTTTCGGATTTCCGGCCTGTCGGCGTGGTTTTCCATTTCGTCTGCCAAGGCGTAGTTGTCAAAAAGCACCGTACCCTCCGGTGCTATCAGCGTGATGCGGCTCAGCTCATTTGAATAGGAAGAGGCATCTTCTATATTTTTAAGGAAATCCTCTCCTGAGATGGAGTAACCCGCATTGATATATGCCGCCTCGCGCTTTACCTCGCTTTTCATTTCTGAGTAAAACTGCATGTAAAGTATGCCAAACACGAGAGAAGCTGTCAGGAGCGTTGCCAATAACAGGGATGTAAAAATGGTGCGGAATATTTTGCGCCTCATGGCCTTCCCCCCATACGGTAGCCCACGCCCCGCACTGTCTCGATATAGTCGCCGCAGTCACCGAGTTTTGAGCGCAGAGTGCGAATGTGGACATCAACGGTGCGCGTCTCTCCGTCAAAATTGTAGCCCCATATTTCGGCCAAAAGTCTATCACGCGTGAGTACCTGCCCGGGGCTTTCCATGAGTATGCGCAGCATCTCAAATTCCTTGAGAGTGAGGGAAACGGGATTTCCCGCCGCAGTGACGTTGTGTCCCGCGGGGTCTAACCGAAGATCGCCGATAACGAAGGCCTGCGTTTCCGCTTTGGGCACTGAGCGCCGCAGTACGGCTCTGACACGCGATACCATCTCCATCATACCGAAAGGCTTTGCGAGATAGTCGTCCGCACCGAGGTCAAGACCCATTACTTTGTCATATTCCGTACCCCTGGCCGTCGCAAGTATAACGGGGATGGCGCGAAGTGAGGGGGACGATCGTATGCGTTTTAGTATGGATATTCCATCCTCCACGGGGAGCATAATGTCAAGAAGGATGAGTTCAGGCGTTTTCTTGGAGAACATGGAAAAAAGTTCAGCGCCGTCGCAGAGCCCCTCGGCATCGAAGCCGGTGGACTGCAGGGTATACACCATAAGGTCGCGTATGCTTGCGTCGTCCTCAACACAGAAAATCATGTGTTTTCCTCCTTATGAGTACCGGTTACCGAGAATATGACCCATTCGGCAATGTTTACGGCATGGTCGCCTATGCGCTCAAAATACTTGGCTATCATAAGAAGGTCAAGGGTGACCACTCCGTCCGTACCGTCATTTCCGAAAAATGATATGAGCTCCGATTTCACCTTAGAGAAGAGATCATCTACGACATCGTCATAGTCAATGACTTTTTGCGCCGCATCCATATCACGCTGGACGAACGCGTCGATGCTGTCCGTCACCATTTTGATAGTCGCGCGGGCCATGTCGCCGATATGAAGCGTATCGTCCTTTGCGGAAATACTCTCCATCGTAACTATCTCCGCAATGTCGGATGCCTGATCGCCTATTCTCTCCATGTCGGTTATCATTTTGAGCGCCGAGGATATGAGGCGCAGATCACTTGCAACAGGCTGCTGCTGCAGAAGAAGCTTAAGGCAGAGTGATTCTATCTCTCTCTCCTTCCGGTCAATTTCGGCATCTGTATCCGGGACCTTTTTCGCGAGCTCTATGTCGCCGGTGAGCAAGGCTTTAGCCGCCATCGCGATTGCGTTCTCGCACAGAGCGCCCATCGTGATGAGCTCACGGTTTAAAAGCGCGAGCTGTTCGTCGAATTTCGATCTCATCATCCGAACCTCCCTGTTATATAGTCCTCGGTGCGTTTATCGTGGGGCATGGAGAAGATCGCCTCGGTACTGCCGAATTCAACGACATCACCGAGGAGAAAAAATGCCGTCTTATCGGAGATGCGTACCGCCTGCTGCATGTTATGAGTCACTATAACGATAGTATAATTCTTTTTTAGCTCTAGGGCAAGCTCTTCAATCTTCGCGGTAGATATGGGGTCAAGCGCGCTTGTCGGCTCATCCATTAGGAGAATTTCGGGCTCCACAGCCAGGGCCCTTGCTATGCAGAGTCTCTGCTGCTGTCCGCCGGAGAGGCCGAGGGCGGATTTTTTTAATCTGTCCTTAAGTTCGTCCCAGATGGCGGCATCAATAAGAGAACGCTCAACTATGTCGTCAAGCTTTGCTTTTCCGCGCACGCCGTGTGTACGCGGGCCAAAGGCGATATTGTCGTAGATACTCATGGGGAAGGGGTTCGGCTTCTGAAACACCATACCGACTCTTTTCCGCAATAGGTTGACATCCATGTCGCCGTATATATTCTCGCCGTCCAGAAGGACCTTGCCGGTTATGCTGCAGTCCTCCACAAGGTCGTTCATACGGTTTAAGGTCTTTAAAAGCGTTGATTTTCCGCAGCCGGAAGGGCCAATAAAGGCGGATATCTCTTTCTCGGGAATATTAAGGTTTACCGAGCGGAGCGCCTGAAAACTACCATAATGAAGATCCAGGTTTTCTATTTTAAACTTTTCCATTTTGACTTCCTTCCGCTAGCTTTTTAGCAAAAAAGCCGGAGAGTGCGTTAATTCCCACAACTATGATAAGAAGGACCACCGCAGTCGCGTAGGTCTGATTGATATAGAGGCCCTCACTTGAGAGCGCGTACATGTGCACTGACAGAGTGCGCGTCGAATCAAAAACACTTTCTGCTATTTCAGGAACGGTACCCGCAGTGTAGATAAGTGCGGCGGATTCGCCGACTATTCGCCCGATGCCAAGGATAACGCCGGAGAGTATGCCGGGGATGGCGGAGGGCAGGACAATTTTTAACACGGTCCGCAGTCTCCCGGCGCCAAGCCCATAGCTCCCCTCACGGTAAGAATCGGGAACCGCTATAATTGCCTCCTCGGTTGTCCGCATAATAAGAGGAAGAATCATTATGGCTAGCGTGCAGGCACCGGACAAAAGAGAGAGCCCGAGCTTTAATGTCATTACAAAAAAGAGAGAGCCGAACAGACCGTATACAATGGACGGGATACCTGAGAGAGTTTCGGCGGTTATTCGCACAATGCCGACGAACCGGTTGCCCCTTTTGGCGTACTCTGTGAGGTAAACGGCTGAACCTATTCCGACAGGTACGGCAAACAGAAGAGAGAGAACTGTCATAAACAGCGTGTTTACAATGGCGGGGAGCAGAGACACGTTTTCGGATGTATATTTCAGTGCGAAGAGAGATGGCGTGAGGTTTGGGATGCCCTTAATAAGTATATATCCAACTACAAAGAGAAAAGACAGCAGCGTAATTACAGCGGAAGCACAGACGATGATAAAAAGGAATAGGGAGAAAGGACTGCGTTTATATTCTTTGAACTTTATCCGGAGAATAGAAATATTCTTGACCATCATTTCGACCTCCTTTTTATCAGCGAGAACGAGAGGTTTATTATCAGTATAAACACGAAAAGTACTACGGCTGTACCGATCAGCGCCTCGCGGTGGAGATCGGTTGAGTAGCCCATTTCAAGAACTATGTTAGTAGTCAGCGTACGGACGCCTTTGACTATCGAAGACGGAATTAAGGCTTGGTTGCCGGCGACCATCATGACAGCCATGGTCTCGCCAATGGCTCTGCCCACGCCAAGGATGACGGCCGCGAATATTCCGGATTTTGCGGCGGGAAGCATCGCAAAGAATACGCTTCTCTCATGTGACGCGCCGAGGGCCAGTCCACCCTCATAATAACTTTCCGGAACGGCGCGTATTGAGGCTTCCGAGACGGAGACTATAGTGGGAAGTATCATGAGTCCAAGAAGCAAAGAGGCGGTAAGGACGCTCATACCCCTGCCGCCGAAGGTCTCCCGCACGAAGGGTACGAGGACCACAAGACCGAAAAAGCCATATACCACCGAGGGGATACCCGCCAGAAGATTTATTGCGGGCTTCATGAGCCGATACATCCACTTCGGGCAAAAACGCGCCATATATATGGCGGTAAGTATCCCGATGGGAACGCCTATTATGAGCGCTCCTGCAGTAACATAAATGCTGCCGACTATCATCGGGAAAATGCCGTATATATTGTTTTCGGGCTGCCATACCCGCCCAAAGAGGAATTTGAAGACTCCAATTTCCCCGATGGCCGGCAGCCCGCTTCTGAAAAGAAACAGGCATATAAGGGCGACCGACATGATGGAGACACAGGCCGCGAGCAGAAAGACATATTTCATTATCCGCTCTTTATATTTTTTCATTTGAGCCGCCTCCTTGAATATTACATAGGCAGGGGCGCTGCCGATGCGTATAAACCTGGTCGCATTGAGAGCCCCTCGCCCTTCGGGGGAATGGGGACGCGGCAATTATCCACGTCCCTTTCTTTCCGATTGCCGTCAGGCTGCCGCCTGATCCCATGTGGTGCACTCACCGGTATAGATGGCCAGAACGGTCTCGCTTGACAGATTATCCGTGGGGTTGTCGTTGTTCACAATAACCGCTATTCCATCCATTGCTATGACAGTGGGCGTGAGGCCCTTCTCAATTTCGCTGTCCTTAAGCTCCCGTGAGGCCATTCCTATGTCGCAGATGTCCTCTATGGCATTTGTCATTCCGGTGGATGAGTCGCTCTGCTGTACCTCAATCTCAACATTAGGATTCTTTACGATATATGCCTCTTTGAGTTTCTCCATAACAGGGGTGACGGAGGAGGATCCCGCGACAACTATTTTACCGGAGGATGCGGAGCCGGAATATGCCGGTGAGTCGGATACCGAGATATACCCGTTGTCCTCAATGACAGCCTGACCGTCCGCGCTCATGATAAAGTCTACAAAGTCCTGTGCCACGGCTGAGAGTGTACCCTTGGTTGCAATATTGAAGGGACGGGATATTTTGTAATTTCCGCTTTTGATGTTATCAACAGTCGCCTCTGCGCCGTCGATTTTTATGGCCTTTACCGTGTCGTTCAGAGAACCGAGTGAAATATAACCGATAGAATAGAGGTCGCCGCTTACGGTAGTCATCATAACGGAGGTGCTGTTGGTCACGGCAGCTTCAGCCGTTGTATGGTCAACCTTTTCGCCCGCTTCATTTTTCTGCTCAATTCCGAAGAGTTCAATAAATGCGCCTCTGGTGCCGCTGCCGGGTTCACGCGATATTACTCCGATGCTTTCCGAACTGTCGAAAGTTTTCGTGCTGCCGGAGCTATTTCCTCCGCATCCGGCAAGGGAAAAGACCGATATAGCGGCCGCAAGTGCAAGAATTAAAAGCTTTTTCATTTCATTTTTCTCCTTTTTTATTATTGTTTCACTTAATCCTATAACTTATGATAAAGTGCCGGGGTTAAATGAAAAAGCGCGGTAATGTTAAATCTATGTAAAAAAGCCGGATTATACATTTTACATCTGCATTACGCAATAGGTTTGTTATTTATCGGATTATAAACGAAAACAGTGGCGGCCACATCGGATCACCACTGCTTTTAGTATAGCCATCAGTAACAAAAAGATAAGCTCCCTGATTTTGCATCTGGGGAATCAGGCGGCTTGTCTTGTCTTGCCGTTTCAGGGAATATTAATATTAACAATATTATGATATAGCAAATAGTTCTCTATAATTTGTACTATCCGTTGAAGGATCATTCTGTACAAATTTACAATTGTGATTTAATTTATAACTAAATAATATACAAATTGTGTAAATATGTGTTATTTTAAGGAATTAATGCCAAAATAATCTTGAAATATGGCGCAAATTTAATTATAATATCAAACGGTTGAGGAAAACCTTACCATGGAGGCACTATATGCCAAATGAAGAACTGAGGGAGCGGAACGTCAGAAACGTGTTGGAACAAGCGGCAGCCTGTTTCAAGGAATTCGGAATCGAGGCGACCACGCTTACGCTCATTGCAAAAAGGGCCGGTGTGTCCGCCCGTTCGATACAGCGCTATTTCGGAACAAAGGATAATCTCATCCGAAATGTCACCCTGGTCATGCTTGAAGAGCCGTATATTGAATTGCGGGAATATGTCGATTCCGAAGAGTTTGATAAAAAGACCGGATTTGAACAGGTGATTGATATACTCCTGCTTCGTGCCAGGTTTGCCAGCAATGACCCCCACGCAGTAAACAGCCTAACGGAATTTGAAGTGTATTTTTCCAAGCACGGTTATAATCAGCAGGCTGCGTATTACAGTTATGTCAAAGAAAGACTTAAAAAGTCTTTCTTAAAGGGTATTGCAGACGGGTCTATCTGTTCGGATACGTATGAAGAAACTGCGCTAAATTTTCTGACGCTCGCTTATAAAGGCCTTTTACAGCGGATATCAATTATTTATACGAGCAAGGAAATAGAGGAGCAAATACCGCCCCAAAAATATGTCGATGCCTTTATACAGATTGCTTCGGTCACACTTCAGCCAAAAATAGACGAAAATGATGCAAAAGGGCAACGGTCTTGACCGCTGCCCTTTTTTAGTACAAAAAATGCTTTAAGCTGTGTTAGACATATATATGAAACTGTCCCTTTATAATAACGCGGGAATAGGATAATATCTCACCGTTAAAACCTGTGGGAGGAGGCGGAGGAATGAATAAAGCGGATGTCACGAGGCAAATAATCAGGACAACGGTTGAAAAGGCCATAAACGATATAGAAAACGATACTGAACGCAGCGTCAGGAATCTGGTCGAACTTGGCCAAAATTTTGTATGCGGTAGATTTCAGCAGTATTTTTTTGATATGATGGGGGCCATACTGAAAAACAGGGAGAGCGCTTATTACCCACTTGCTGGAAAAATCGTATCTACCGTTGATCACGAGACGATAAAGACCTTTGGGATAAATCTAGGTTACAACGGCTGTACGCTGGGTGCCGCAAGCATACGTGAGAACGAACAGAGAGAAGGCTTCAATATACCGTGGACGGCAGCGTTCAAACTGAGCGGACGAAGCGGGGACATGTCCGTAGACGAGGTGGATGCCGCCATATCACAGTTCAGGGAGCTCGGAGTCTATTGTTATGTTATCATATGTCTGCCGAACATGGAAAAGCTGATATCCGGGCTTTTTAAAAAATATTCCGACTGCGCCTTCGTCCTTTTTATATACGGAGGAGACATCGGCGAGAGAGCGGCGGATGACCTGACAAACTATAAAAACCTGATGATTGCAGTCTCGGCGGATTCCGCCGGTTTCGCGGCAAGCACGGCCCTTATGCGCAGAGAAAAACTCCTGTATGCGGTATACTCTATATATGATGATAAAATGACAGGTGATATACTGTCAGACTCCTGGATTCAGAGGGTTGCGCCCGAGACGGGCACATTTGCGTTTCTAATAGCGGGAAGTGACGCCGGGGCACGTACTCGAGATGCCGTCTGCAGTTATGTGAGGCGAGTGCGTGCAGAACAAAAGTATCCGCTTTTCCTTATGGACGTGATCTCAGACATAATGTATATCGACAGGATAATTTCTGATGATGCGTGTTCAGTAATGTTTGATGGGGACGGGCAGCTATTGACATTCGAAGGCCGGGCGTGCGATGACAAGCTGAACCTGCGGCGAACTGCGGTAAAAGAGATCCTGCAAACAGCTGCCCCGAAAAAGAAATAAAATGTTCCCGCCGAAAACGGCGGGGTCTATGTAACAATTTATTTTTCACTCTTGATGTCTTCCACGATTTTTTTGGCGATACCCTCCACGGAGGATTTCATTAGGGCGACAAACTCGTCCGGCGGCATACATGGAGAGGACGGGAGCCAGCGCATAATGGCGGCCAAAATCGCGTCAGTGAAGAACATGGAAAAAAAATCGGGATTCTCACTTTCGGAGCAGTCCTCCTTAAGATAACCCAGTATCAGGGGCTTTAATATTTCGCGGAAATAGTCCCGGAAGGAGTTTTGCCCTTCAACCATGAGAGCGTTTATATAAAAACGGCGGTTTTCGTAAAAATACCTGCAGATATGGACGAGGAATTCCCATCCGTTGTCATAATCCCTTTTCTGCACTGCCGATACGAATTCGTTATAAAATATCCAGTTTACAAGATCATACTTGTCCCGGAAATGGTAATAAAAGCTTTTTCGGTTCATACAGCACTTATCGCAGATGTTGCCTATATTTATTTTTGAAAAGGGGAGCTCGCGCATGAGTTCCTTCATCGCTGCGGCGAGCGCTTTTTTAGTTATTCCGGAGTCCGGCATGGCGAAATCACCTCCATTTGGGGTGCGGCATATTCTAAATATTCAACTCATTATATTGTTTTTTATCAATAAAATCAATCATAACAAATACATGCGTATGCGCACAGCATGGCTAATGATAAGAGAAAAGAGGAGGAATATCCGCTTGACAGCATACGGAAGAAAGCTCAGTGAAGTTATGATGGAACTAAACACCTCTGAAAACACGGGGCTGACATCGGAGACGGCGGCTGAAAAGCTCGCTGTGATCGGAAAAAACAAGCTCCGCGAGGGCAAGAGAAAGACAAACCTGCAGCGCTTTTTCGAGCAGTTTAAGGACGTCATGATACTGATACTCATCGCGGCGGCCGCGGTCTCTTTTACCATTGCCTGTTATGAGGGAGAACCGGGCGGTTTCTTCGAACCCGGACTTATATTGCTCATTGTAATACTGAACGCCGCAATGGGCGTTTTGCAGGAAAGCAAGGCTGAAAAGGCGCTCGACGCGCTTATGAGCCTTTCAGCCCCGCAGGCGCGCGTCATTCGCGACGGGAGGGTGCAGATTATAGATGCAGAACTCCTTGTGCCCGGCGATGTTATACGTCTCGAAGCGGGCGATTTTGTCCCTGCGGACGCGCGGCTCATCCGCTCTGCAAGCCTGAGGTCGGAGGAATCGGCCCTGACCGGCGAGTCCGTTCCGGCGGAGAAAAACGCGTGTGCAGACGTCGGCGACAACACTCCGCTCGGAGACAGGGTAAACATGCTTTTTTCAGGCTGCAGCATAGTCTACGGGACGGGGACGGCAGTAGTTACGGCGACAGGAATGGACACCGAGATAGGCAAAATAGCGGGACTGCTGGAGGACGAGAAAAACAGACAGACGCCGCTTCAGGGGAGGCTAGCAAAACTCGGCAAATATCTGGGTATCGTTGCACTCTCAGCGTGTGCCGTCATCTTCGTCGTCGGCCTCATAGACGGTCTGCCCATACTCGAGATGTTCATGACGTCCGTGTCGCTGGCTGTCTCCGCCATACCGGAGGGGCTCCCTGCGATCGTGACCATTGTCCTTTCCATTGGTGTACAGCGTATGGTGAAGAAAAACGCAATAATCCGGCGGCTGCCTGCCGTCGAGACTCTGGGCAGCGCTTCCGTAATCTGTTCGGACAAGACCGGGACGCTCACACAGAACCGCATGACGCTTGTCGAGGGCTATGTGGACGGCGCTGAAGACGCCGAAACGATAGAGACCAACGTTTCCGACGAAATTAAAAAGCTCCTTCGGTACGGCACGCTCTGCTGTGACGGTTCCGTATCCATTGATGAGGACGGCAAGGCGATTCACATCGGCGATCCTACGGAAACTTCCATAATCATGGCTGCGCTCATAAACGGGCTGAAGCAGGGCGTTTTGAACGAAGAGTCGCCGAGGATTGCGGAGATACCGTTCGATTCCGACCGCAAGCTTATGACGACGGTTAATCGAATAGACGGCAAAAACATCGTCATTGTAAAAGGCGCGTTTGACGTCCTGGCGGCCCGATGCATATCAGGCGATATAAACAGAGCGTCGGAGGAAAATGACCGAATGAGCCGCAAGGCTTTACGCGTTCTTGCCGTGGCCTGCAGGGAAATTGAGCGCGTTCCCTCGGAACTGAAACCTGAAGATATTGAAAATGGGCTTACCTTCATGGGCCTCGTCGGCATGATTGACCCGCCCCGCCCGGAGGCTGGGGAGGCTGTGGCGGTATGCCTGCACGCGGGAATAAAGCCCGTCATGATAACGGGTGACCACGTCGTGACCGCTTCCGCCATAGCGCGCGAGTTAGGAATACTGGGCGAGGGCGGAGAGGCCGTGACCGGTAATGAGCTTGACGCGATGGACGACGTGGCTCTCGATGCCCGCGTTCGGAAAATCTCGGTTTACGCGCGTGTCTCGCCGGAGAATAAAATACGGATAGTACGCGCGTGGCAGCGTGCCGGAGAGGTCGTCTCCATGACGGGAGACGGAGTGAACGACGCGCCGGCCCTGAAGGCCGCGGACATCGGATGCGCCATGGGCATAACGGGTACCGACGTCGCCAAGGGCGCTTCTGATATGACGCTAACGGATGACAACTTCGCAACCATAGTCGACGCCGTGAGAGAGGGACGCGGAATCTATGCAAACATCAGGAAGGTGGTCGGCTACCTGCTCGGCACGAACATCGGCGAGGTTCTGACGGTTTTTCTGGCAATGATGATCTGGAAGAAGACGCCGCTCCTCT
Organism: Oscillospiraceae bacterium; assembly: GCA_050253535.1. Lineage (GTDB taxonomy): Bacteria > Bacillota > Clostridia > Oscillospirales > Oscillospiraceae > JBFWIW01. The sequence continues at coordinate 8,147 of JBFWIW010000035.1, read as the reverse complement.
CCATGCAGCTCCTGTGGATAAACCTTGTGACGGACAGCCTTCCAGCCATAGCCCTCGGCATGGAGGCAGTAGAAAAGGACGTCATGGACAAAAAACCGAAGCCCAAGAGCGAGGGCATATTCGCACACGGCCTAGGCGTAAGGGTAATTGTACAGGGCTGTATGTTTGCCGCCATTACGCTCTTTGCGTACATCACCGGCGAGCGCATGACGGGCTCCGTAGAGGGCGGACGAACGGCAGCGTTTATCGTCCTCGCACTCTCACAGGTGGTGCAGGCCTTCAACATGCGCTCGGTTCACTCTCTTTTTAAAATCGGTGTGTTTACCAACAAAAATCTGAACCTTGCCAGTCTCGTATCGCTTCTGATGGTGGCGCTGGTAACGTTGACGCCCGTATCCGTTGCGTTCGGACTCATCTATCTGCCGGGAAGAGCATATTTAATTACGCTTGCGCTCACCTTTGTGCCGCTTATTGTTATGGAGATATCCAAGGCGATAGGGTTGTTAGAGCACGAAAAATAAACCGGCGGTGATAAACCGGTCACAAAGGGGATGAAGATGTCTTGCTTAATATATTTCTGCTCGGGCTGGTGAGTTTTTTCTCCGATCTCAGTTCAGAAATGGTATATCCCCTCATACCGCTTTACCTGACGGGAACTTTCGGTGCGACACCCGCCCTCGTCGGCGTCATAGAGGGTATAGCGGAGAGCGCGGCGAGCCTTCTAAAGGTGTTTTCGGGCTATGTGACAGACAGGTACCGACACAAAAAGCCGGTGGCGTTTTTTGGATACTCTACGGGACTCGTCTATAAGTTCGCACTTATACTTGCATCCTCCTGGGTGGGAGTACTAGCCGCGCGCGTCATTGACAGAATCGGAAAAGGCGTGAGGACTGCGCCCAGGGACGTGTTGGTCGGAGAGAGCGCAGCCGGCGGAAAAATGGGCAGTGCCTTCGGACTACACAAGGCTCTCGACATGGCGGGCTCAGCCGCCGGGATCATAATCGCGTATTTCCTTGTGGCGGGCGCGTTCGGCAGTTTCACATATAAAAATATTTTCGCCGTATCGGCCGTTCCAGCGGTTATAGGACTTGTGGCGCTTCTCTTTGTCAAAGAAAAAAAAGGGCCCCGCGAGGTGAAAAATCGCGAGCCGTTCTGGAAAAAACTTAAGTCCATAGACCGTAATCTCAAGCTTTATCTTTTGGTGGCGTTCATATTCACACTGGGCAATTCCTCAAATACGTTTTTGCTCCTGCGAGCCAAGAGCGTCGGCTTTACGGACACGAACGTCGTTCTCCTCTACTTTGTGTACAATTTGGCTGCGGCGCTCCTGTCCATACCGTTCGGACGGCTATCCGACAGGATAGGGAGAAAAACTGTTCTTGTCGGCGGCTACTTAGCCTTTGCCGCTGTGTATTTGGGTTTTGCCTTTGCCAAAAATTCCGGTACTATCATCGCAGTGTTTGTGCTGTACGGGTTTTACACCGCGATGACGGCTGGTGCGGAGCGGGCGCTGATTACTGAGATATCCCCGCCTGATCTTAAGGGCACTATGCTTGGGCTGCAGGCCACCATTGTCGGCGTGGCGCTCCTTCCTGCAAGCGTAATCGCGGGGCTTCTCTGGAACCTTCTCGGCGCTCCTGCGCCGTTTATCTTCGGGTCGGCCCTATCGCTCACGGCGGCGGTCATGCTTATGGTTCTTTTTTCCTCAGGCCATATGAAGAATAATGAAAGTGTTGAATAAAAGAGGAAGGGAACTATATAATATAAAATGCTATCGCTTTTCTGCAGCCGGCTTTTCGGGCGTGCTTTCAATATATGCGATCTGAAAATGGGATATCTGTTTACAGATGTGAGTGCTATAAAATTATTAGTAATAAGTCCTGATATTATTGACATAAAGTGACAGATATGTTATCCTGTAAAAAAGGGGAGAGGCAGAATTAAGTGAAGGCAGTACGGAACACGGCGCAGCGTAAACTTGTCCTCGATATTGTGAGAGGCAGGGGAGACCACCCCGCTGCGGACCAGATTTACGATGAGGCGAGGCAAAAGGACCCGCATATAAGCCGCGGTACCGTTTACCGAAACCTGAACGTTCTTGCCGAACTGGGCGAGATTAGAAGGCTTACCATGCCTATAGGGCCCGACCACTTCGACTTCCGCATGGATAACCACTACCATTTTTGCTGCCGATTGTGTGGAGCGGTGGTAGATACCGGCCTGCCGTATAAAGAGGAGCTCAACAAAGTCTCCTCAGGAATAGATGGGTACAAAACAGAATGGCACCGTCTTATACTCGTTGGGCTTTGCCCCGCCTGCCAGACGGCGAAAAAAAACATTTAAAAACAGGAGGAATAATTATGTGTGAAGTTCGTTTCTTTATTTGCAAGCACTGCGGTAATCTTGTTGGTATGATAGTAAATTCGGGTGTTCCGATAATCTGCTGCGGTGAAAAAATGACCGAGCTTGTTCCGGGAAGCGTAGACGCCAGCCACGAAAAGCACGTCCCTGTTGCCAAGGCAGCCGGAGATACATTGACTGTGGATATCGGTTCCGCTCCGCATCCCATGACAGAAGAGCATTACATACAGTGGGTGTATGTCCAGACTGAGGCGGGAGGGCAGAGAAAATGTCTCATGCCCGGCAGCAAGCCTCAGGTGACATTTGCTCTCGGCGGTGACAAGCCTATAGCGGTATATGCATACTGTAACCTCCACGGCCTGTGGAAGACCGATCTGTAAGCATAAAACATATAAAGAGCTGCGGACAGTTAATTAACTGTCCGCAGCTCTTTTTCGGCCATGACCAATTGTATATCATTCTATACCGCTTAAATAGGCTTCAGTTCTGTTTGCGGCGTTTACTCTGATATTGTGATAATAGAAGGTGAAATAATACAAAATATAAGTATAGTTATATAATTATTGACATCTTACATATTAAAAAATATACTGATAAAGCTAAATTAAAGAATTCATGCATGATACTATCCTTTTGCTCAAGGACTGTAAATAATAGAAAAAGCTGGTCAATCAGGATGGGAAACAACATAAGACCGTTCGAACCAAAAGACTGGAACGAGGTAAAGGCGATATATCAGCAGGGAATAGATACAAATATAGCGACATTTGAGGGTGTGTGTCCGAGATTTGAAGAATGGGATACCTCGCATCTCAAAGTCTGCCGTTTTGTGCATGTGTTGGAAGGCGCGGTCGTAGGATGGGTTGCCCTGTCTCCGGTATCGAGCCGCTGCGTTTATGCGGGAGTTGCGGAGCTTAGCATTTATATAGCGGAAAACTCAAGGGGAAAAGGTATCGGCACGGCGCTTATAAACGCGGCAATTGAAGAGTCGGAAATAAACGGGATATGGACGCTGCAGTCCGGAATTATGCAGGACAATACCGTGAGCATCAGGCTGAACAAAAAATGCGGATTCCGGGAGGTAGGGTTCCGCGAAAAAATTGCAAGGGATCGATTTGGCACATGGAGAAATACAATACTCATGGAGCGCCGGAGCGGCCTTGACAATTTCTGCTGAAAGCGGCAGATTTTATATTATTGCTTTAAAAGAGGACCTCCGCTATAGCGGAGGTTCTCACAGACTGTCAAATAAGTCCCGGTTACCGTTTTCGTGTCCTTTCGCTGTGCGAAAGAATTTTATAATCGCGCCCAGTATGTGTGACCAATTTTTGAAAATTGTACGGTTCCAAGGCTTCCGGCGACATGCGCGGCGGAAGCTATACCTTGCGAAGTTCCGCAAAACGGTTATTGGCGTGTTTAACCGAGAATTTTTTTCAGGTCCTCGCCCGGGGTGGAGATTGGGGTCAGATTATAGTTTTCGGCCAATATCTTCAAGACGTTCGGAGATATAAAAGCCGGAAGAGTCGGCCCGATGTAGATGTTTTTAATGCCTAGATACAGCAGAGAGAGCAGTATGCAGACAGCTTTCTGCTCATACCATGACAGTACCAAAGTCAGAGGCAGCTCATTGACGCCGCAGCCGAAGGCCTGAGACAGTGCCGAGGCTACACGGATGGCGCTGTATGCGTCGTTACACTGGCCCATGTCCATGAGCCTGGGAAGACCGCCTATCGTGCCGAGATCCAGATCGTTGAAGCGGTATTTCCCGCAGGCAAGCGTCAGGATGACGCTGTCCTTAGGCGCCATTTTGACGAACTCGGTGTAGTAGTTGCGCCCGGGCTTTGCGCCGTCGCAGCCGCCAACCAGGAAGAAATGGCTGATATCACCCGATTTAACAGCGTCCACCACCTTGTCGGCGACGGAAAGGACTGTACCGTGGCCAAACCCCGTAGTCAACTGAGCACCGCCGTTTATGCCGGTCATGACGGTATCCACGGAATAGCCGCCGAGCTCGAGCGCCTTCTCGATCACGGGTGTGAAATCTTTGTCATCACCGATATGTACCATACCGGGATAGGCCACCACCTCTGTGGTAAAGACGCGGTCGCGGTAACTGTCTTTCACCGGCATAATGCAGTTGGTGGTGAACAGCACGGGCGCCGGCATCCCCGCAAACTCCTTCTGCTGATTCTGCCAAGCAGTACCGAAATTGCCCTTCAGATGAGAGAATGCTTTCAGCTTCGGGTAGGCATGCGCGGGCAGCATCTCGCCGTGTGTGTATATATTTATGCCTTTTCCCTCGGTCTGCTGAAGCAGCAGATAAAGATCGCGTAGATCATGCCCGGAGATAATGATAAATGGGCCTTTTTCGATCGTGAGCGGAACGGAAGTAGGGGCGGGTGTGCCATAGGTCTCGGTGTTTGCGCGGTCCAAAAGTTCCATGCATTTGAGGTTTACTCTTCCGGTTTCCAGCACGAGGGGCAGAAGCTCGTCCGCGCCAAGGTCCCCGCCGATGGCGGAGAGGCCTTTATAGAAGAACTGGCTGATTTCCTCGTCGGAATAATCCAATACCACAGCATGGAAAGCGTAGGCCGCCATACCGCGAAGGCCGAACAGGATGAGAGACTTGAGAGAACGGATGTCCTCGCTTTCTTCCCAGAGCCGCTTCATATCGTATTCGTTACTGCCGGAGACGCCGCCGCCTAGCCCGACAAGTCGGGCTTTCTCGGCGCGCACCTCTTCAATCACACGCAGGATTGAATCATTGTCAAAATTCACATTGGTGATCGTTACGAAAAGGCCCTTGATTATAACACGATGGGTAGCTGAGGCGGGCTTATTGCCGTTTGCCGCGCGTGCGAGCCCTATGAGGGCTCCGGTAAGTTCATCCTGCAGGAGTGCGGTGCCCTGCTTCTTCCCGCATACGCCGGAAGCTCCCACGCAGCCTCTGCCGCCTGCAGTCTGCTCGCACTGAAAACAAAACATGTTCGCCATACTTTTTCCTCCTATAGCGGTTTTTTAAAACCTTTTATATTGTTATTCTGTAGTTATGACGGAGACCGGGCAGCCATCGGCAGCCTCTTTTGCGGAGCTCTCCTGGCTTTTGTCCGGCTGGGAATAAACTTCCGCCAACCCGTCGTCGGCCATCCTGAATACTTCCGGACAGGTATCGGCGCAAAGCCCGCAGGAGATACAGCCGGAACGATCGATTTCAACCTTCATTTTAATCATCCTTTCTTTTCTGAATTCGGAAACACAATTATTAGGAGCATTTTAAATGGTTCTTTTGCGTAAACCGCGTGAGGTTTTTTTGCAGGCATGATTATAGTCTCCCCGGCGCCGGCAAAATATTCTCTTCCGTCCACTGTGAAAAATCCGGCTCCGTCAAGGACCGTCACCATCGCATCGCCTTCAGAATCATGCGCGCCTATTTCTTCACCTTTGTCGAAAGCGAACAGCGTAATGCTGACGGCCGTATTTTGCGCCAGAGTCTTGCTGACGATCTGACCAGGAAGTATCTGTACCTGCTCTTTCAATGGCAGAACCGTCTCATGCGCCAGATTTTTTAATAAAATTTCAGGCATAATAATTCCCTCCTAATCTTCCAGTATCTGTCCGTCTGTGGAAAGAACGACTACCTGCCACGGGATCATTTTTCCGCTGCCTATTAGCGCCTCTTTTACCGCACGCTCGATTCCTGTGCAGCAGGGAACCTGCATTCTTACTGCTTTTACGCTTTTGATATTATTATTCTTTAAAATCGCGGTGAGCTTCTCAGTATAATCAATGTCATCAAGCTTTGGACAGCCAATAAGCGTTATGTGGTTTTTAATGAACTTCCGGTGAAAATCGCCGAAAACGAAAGCCGTGCAGTCCGCCGCCACCAGAAGATTTGCGCCGTCAAAATACGGGGCGTTAACAGGTGCAAGTTTTATCTGTACAGGCCACTGCGTGAGCTCGCTGTGAGCCTCGTCCGTATATTCAGAAGCTGGAGACTGTGTCGAGCCGCGGCTAATCGCCTTTGCCGCGCTACCGGGGCACCCGCCGGAAGGCGGACAGAATGCTTTGACCCGGCGGTCTTTTACCGCATTTTCGTCAAATGCTTTCGCTTCCCGATCTTCAAAAGAAATAGCGCCGGCGGGGCATGCCGGCAGGCAATTTCCCAGCCCGTCGCAGTAGTCGTCGCGCATAAGCTTTGCCTTACCGTCCACCATTTCAATGGCGCCTTCATGGCAGGCACTTGCGCATAAGCCGCAGCCGCTGCATTTATCTTCGTCAATTTTAATTATCTTTCTGACCACTGTTATCACGCCTTCCGTAAAGTTCTCTTGTTTTCATGGCTAAACTATACTATACTAATAATAAAAGTGCTGTTGTTTATACAACGGAAATGAGGAAGCGTGGAAGAGAACTTAACTTTTTTGAGTCAGGTGACTTTATTCCAGGGAATTGCTCCGGATGAACTTAAGAGTGTGCTTACGTGTCTGAATGCGCATAAAAGGGCATATAAGAAACAGGATATAATTTTGTCCGAGGGGCAGGAAGTCTTATCCGTGGGCATTGTTTTATCAGGAAAAGTCCAGATCATAAAAGAAGATTTCATGGGCAACCGAACCATAATGTCGGAGGTCTTACCGGGAGAGCTTTTTGCCGAGGCGTTTTCCTGTGTACATATGGACGAGCTGCCTGTGACGGTACTCTCCGTCGCGGACAGTGAAATTCTGTGGATAGATTACCGCCGGATTGTTACCGTGTGCTCATCAGCCTGTAAATTCCACATAAAGCTCATTGAAAACATGCTCGCTGTTCTGGCTTCTAAAAATATTCAGCTCAGTCAAAAAATTGAACATATTTCAAAACGGACGACGCGTGAAAAGCTGCTCTCGTATCTCTCGGATCAGGCGGAACGGTACGGCAGCGATGAATTTGACATTCCGTTCAACCGTCAGGAACTTGCGGACTATTTATGTGTTGACCGGAGCGCCATGTCCAATGAACTTTGTAAACTGCGGGATGAATATATAATAAATTTCCATTATAGACATTTTGTGCTAATTAGTTAAAAAATTTATTTTTTTTGTCTAAAAGTATTGAAATACAGTATTATTTGTTTTATAATGAAAATACAAAATCTCCGATAATAGCAAACCTGATGAAAATCAGGGACGCAAAGCCACGGGTCTAAAGCTTTTAGCCAAGATAGCCGGGTTACCGAAGAGGTCACAGATATTTGAAACTGTGCGCCTTATTGACGCATGGTTTTTTTTGTGAGAGTTTCGGAGAAAGCGAGAAAGGATGGAAAAAATGAAAAAGTTAATTGCATTGTTATTAGTTCTTGTTCTGTCGTTTTCAGTATCGTTCACAGTGTTTGCGGCATCAGACAAAAGCAGCGGGAAAACCTCTGTAAAGACCAGCGCAGTGGAAGAGATTCAAGACAATGAAAGTTCGGGTGCAAATAACGGGAAAGCTGCGGATAAACAGAAAAGTTTTAAAACCGAATTGAATGAGCAGAAAAAAGAACTGCAGAGAGAAAAGAGCCAGTTGTGTAACCAGAAAGAGGAGCTGGAAGCGGAATATAACGCGCTTATTGCTGCCGGAGACACTGCCGGCGCGGAAGCGCTGTTAGAGACTATTACTGGTCTTGATAGCCAGATAAAAGAATTACAGAATCAGATAAAGGAAACCATCAATGAAAGATACATGGTTGTAAAAACCATGTATTCAGATGAGGAGCTCGCCCAATTCGACAGCGCGTCCGCCCTTATTGAACAGATGTATAAAGACGC
>JBFWIW010000034.1:28204-31369 GCA_050253535.1 Oscillospiraceae bacterium | reverse complement strand
ACAGGTTATGCGCATGATCGCCTTTGCGACCGTGGCAACCCTTTGGGCTTACGACGGCTGGACGAACCTCAACTCCGTGGCGGAGGAGATAAAGAACCCGAAGAAGAACCTGCCTCTTTCCATTATAATTGCCATCAGCTCGATAACCGTGCTGTATGTTCTGTTCAATTTCGCGATTTACAGAGTGGTTTCCGCAGACCGGATAGCCGAAATGGTCAACGGCGGTCAGATGTACCTCGGCACCGAGGCGGCAAAGGTCGTTATGGGTACGGCCGGCGGGATACTTGTCGCGGTTACAATGGTCGTCTCTATGCTGGGGTCGCTCAACGGCTGCATCATGGCCTTCCCGCGCGAATATTACGCAATGGCGCATGACGGCCTGTTTTTCAAATCGTTCAGTAAACTGCATCCCAAATATAAGACCCCGGCGACTGCCATAGTCGTGCAGATGGTCATCTCCAGCATTCTCGTGCTGCTGAGGGATTTAAACCAGCTCACTTCGCTCGTCATTTTCTCCGGCCTGCTGTTCAAGGCGCTCACTGTCGGAACCGTCCTCGTATTCAGGAAGAAGTCGCCGGATCTGGAGCGCCCGTACAAGGTCTGGGGCGGCAGGGTCACGGTTATTATAGAGCTCGTCGTTATGGCGGCGCTCCTGATAAACACGCTGGCGGAAGACCCGTCCACCTCGCTCATCGGCCTTGTTGTGCCGGCGGCCGGATTCCTCTTCTATCTCTACTTTAAAAATAAGAAGGATAATGAAGCAAACGCGGCTTAAACCGCAAAAAAAAGCCCGGAGGGCTTCATTGCGAAGATTCAAACTTAATATGATTTAATGATGATCTGAAGCTATTGAGCCGTTTTGATTTAGGGTTGAAAACAATAGGGGGCTGAAATATCATGAGCATAGTGATAAAAAACGCAAAGGCGTATGTGAAGCGTGGAGTTTTCGCTGAGTCGATACGCATTGAAAACGGCGTTATAAGGGCCGTGGGGAGCAATGAAGACGTGCTGAATGCCGCGCCGGCGGGTGCGAGGGTGTTCGACGCCGCGTGGAAGACGGTTGTTCCGGGTTTCAACGACTCGCATATGCACCTTTATGACCTCGGTTCCAGCATGAAGATGATAAAGGTCTACGGGGCGGCCTCCATCGGGGAAATCATAGAGAGCGGGCGCGAATTCATAAGGAAAAACAACCCGCCCGAGGGGAAGGTGCTGCGCGGCGTCGGCTGGAATCAGGACTATTTTACGGACGAAAAGCGGCCGCCGAACAGGCACGATCTCGACAGGATATCCACAAAGCACGCGATAATCGTCGACAGGGTGTGCGGGCATCTGGTATCCTGCAACACACTGGCGCTGCAGATCGCCGGCATCGACGGGAATACGAAGCAGGTTGAGGGCGGGCGCTTCGGCATCGGGGAGGACGGATTACCGGACGGCGTGTTCGGCGAGAACGCCATCTATATGCTGAAAAAGATCATTCCGCCGGTCTCCGAGGACGACATGCGCGAGAATGTGAAGTTCGCCATGGATTACGTCTCGGGCAGGGGGGTCACCTCCATCCAGTCCAGAGACGTGACGGGGCCCAATTTAGACCCCATGGTACATGCCTTTCAGAGTCTGCGCGACGCGGGAAGGCTCACCGCGCGTATCTGCATGCAGTGCAGCGCGGAGGAGGAGGCGCTTTTCCGCGACCTTGTCGCGTGCAAAAAGGCCGTGGGAGACGACGGCTTTTTGAAGGTCGGCCCGCTTAAAATCTTTGCCGACGGCTCGCTCGGCTCGAAAACGGCGTGGATGCGGTCGGACTACGTGGGCGGGGCGGGCAGCCGCGGCCTTCGCGTGATGCCGCAGGAGGAGATGGACGCCATCGTGAAAATGGCGTCGGACAGCGGCGTGCAGGTCATATGCCACGCCATCGGGGACGCCGCCATCGACGAAGTGCTCAGCAGTTACGCAAAGGTGATTGCAGGCGGCGTAAACCGCCTGCGCCACGGCGTTGTGCACTGCCAGATAACCGACATGGGAATCCTCAGGCGCTTTAAGGAGATAGACGCGCTGGCCTTTGTGCAGCCCGTCTTTCTGGAGTACGACCTGCACATCGTGGAAGACCGCGTGGGGAAGGCGCTCGCCGCCACCTCCTACGGTTTCGGGACAATGGATAAGCTGGGCGTCCATGTCTCCTACGGGACGGATTCGCCCGTGGAGAGCCCGGACCCGATAGCAAACCTGCACTGCGCCGTAAACCGGCAGGATCTCAAAGGCTTTCCGGAGGGCGGTTTCTATCCCGGCGAGAAGGCGGATATTTACAGCGCGGTCGACAATTACACGGCAGGCAGCGCCTACGCCTCATTTGAAGAGAACGTCAAGGGCCGGATAAAGGCGGGCCACTGCGCCGACCTTGTGATGCTGGATCAGGATATCTTCACGATCCCGCCGGAGGAAATCATCAATACAAAGGTGCTTATGACAATGCTGGGAGGAGAGATAATCGGAGGCGGTTTCTGATATCCACGTATCTCTGATGCTCAGCTAACCGAATAATTCAAAAACATGGATTGTGCCGGAACAGTGAACTGATTTTCATTATTTCGGCACAATCTTTATTTTCCCGGCGCGCGGCATTTTGCACAGTGTCACGGGCCTGTGCTGCAGGCTTGATTTCCTTGCTGTTGCAATTATTTGGAAATGTGGTAAAATAGGAGAAACGGCGCGGCCTGCGCATAAACATAAAAATAAAGGGTACCGATCGGGGGCCTCTTGCGCTGCAACCGATGTAATGAGAGAATACTGAATATTTTAGGAGGTCGTTCAAATGGAATCTGCGGATATGGTAAAGAAACAGGCTAAGAAGAAGTCCTGCCTTCAGCCCGCGCCCAAGGTTCTCGTTTCCTGCCGGGGCCTGGACGGAGAGGACGATGTGCTGGCTGTGGCCTATTGCGGCAACTGCAGCTATGATCCTCCGATGGTTATGGTGGGCATCGTACCGACAAGGTATTCCTATCACCTGATCAAGGAATCGGGCTGTTTCGTTGTAAACCTTGTGGACAAGCGTTACAAGGAGACGTTTGATTATCTCGGCAGCCACAGCAAAAGAGACGGAGACAAGCTGGCGGAGATGAAGGTTAAGCTGGAGGACGGCAAAATAGTGAAGGCTTCGATTCTCAC
>JBFWIW010000034.1:10604-28104 GCA_050253535.1 Oscillospiraceae bacterium | reverse complement strand
CGGGAAATTATACATAAATTTAATACAAACTTGACCTCCTCTTGATTGATACGGGCAAAGCCGATCCCTATAATTTAGACAGTGGGTAACACACAGGTACCTGAAATTTGCAAAAAAAATGGAGGTCTATTTATGGGAAGAAAAATTTTGTTGGGACTGATGGCCTTTGCGCTGGCGCTTACAACGGCTGTCCCGGTCTATGCTGTCGGCATCGACAGTGTCGAAGTCGAAACCCCTGTAAAAAACGTGATAATCATGATCCCGGACGGGATGAGCACAGACGCTGTCACGCTCGCGCGCTGGTATAACGGCGGGCAGGCGCTCAATCTGGATAAAATGGCGTCCGGCCTTGTGAGGACCTACTCCTCCGACGCCCCCATCGCGGACTCGGCTCCCGCGGGGACAGCGTATGCCACCGGATATAAATCGCACACCGGGTTCGTCGGCGTTCTGCCCGACGCAAACACCATGCCGGGCCTCGACCCGCTCGACGCGTCAAGGAAAAGGGCTCCGGTGGCCAATATTCTCGAGGCGGCTCAGCTGGACGGCAAGGCGACAGGCCTTATCGCGACAAGCGAAATCATGCATGCGACGCCGGCGGATTTCTCCGCGCACTACGCAAGCCGCAAAGCGTACGATATCCTTTCCATGCAGCAGGTTTATCAGGACATCGACGTGGTCCTGGGCGCGGGCACAAAATATCTGACGGAAAGCGGGCGCAGCGACGGCAACGATCTGCTCGCGGTCATCAAAGACAATTATCAGTACGTTGACACCACGGCGGAGATGAAGGCCGTAACCACCGGCAAGCTCTGGGGAATGTTCTCCGACACGGCTCTCGCCTACGATATGGACCGCGACCCCGCTGAAGAGCCCTCTCTGGCTGAGATGACGCAGAAAGCCATCGATCTGCTCTCCCGGGACGAGGACGGCTTCTTCCTTATGGTAGAGGGCAGCAAAATCGACTGGGCGGCCCACGCCAACGATCCGATCGGCATTATATCCGACACTCTGGCGTTTGACGAAGCGGTGGGCGTCGCGCTGGACTTTGCGGAGAGCGACGGCAGCACGGTGGTTATCTCCGTCACGGACCACGGCAACAGCGGTATCAGCATCGGCAGCAAGGCAACCGACAGCACCTATGACAAGCAGCCGCTCGCGTCCTTCATCGGCCCGCTCAGCAAGGCCACCCTGACGGGTGAGGGGATTGAGGGCGTCCTGAACGCCGACCGCGGCAACGTCGTGGAAGTCATGGCAAAATATTACGGCATAACGGATCTGACCGACGACGAAATCGCGGCGATCAAAGCCACAAAGAGCGGCTCAATGAACTATACGGTCGGGCCCATGATCGCAAAACGCGCCAACATCGGCTTTACCACCAACGGGCACACCGGCGAGGATGTGACGCTCTATGTCTACGCGCCGGACGGCGTCGGCCGGCTGACCGGCACGGTTGAGAACACCGATATCGCGCGCTATATGGAAAAGGTCATGGGACTGAGCCTTGAAAACGCGACGGAAAGCCTGTTCGTGCCGGCGAGGGCGGCGTTTGAAGCGTTGGGCGCGACGGTAAGCTACGACACCAGCGATCCTGATAACCCCGCGGTCGTCGCGGTGAGGGGGACGACTGAAATCAGAATACCCGTTAATACCAACATCGCCTACGTGAACGGCGTTCGGTCAGAGCTTACCGGCGTCGCCGTTTTCGACGGCGTCGGAACAAATTATGTGCCGCAGAGCGCCGTCGACCTTTTGAAATAGTTCCGCATGATCGCGGAATACCGGCTGCGCCTGACAACTGACAAATCCTCTCTTCATATTTTTATGCCGCCGGAGCTGATAATCACTCCGGCGGCCTTTTTATGGAAGCGGATGCTGATCAGAACGTACCCTGCTGTTCCGCGTTAAATTTTTGTTTGCCGAATCTCTTTTTAATAATTAAAAATCCTGCGATAAATAAAATGCAGTATGCGATAAGATAGATCAAAATACAAAAATTTTGATCTATGACAAATCTGCCGAACGAAGTATGTCCGAAAATCGTTTTAAAAACCCGATATTGGCCCGGCATCATAAAAGGGCGTAAAGGTATAAAGCAAATACAGAAAACTGCCTGAATCAAATAGACTGCGTAAAATAAAATATGCTTTTTAAAAACGATTTCATTGAAGTCCGCTTTTGCATCTTCCACCATACGGTTGTATTTTTTAACGCTTCCGCTCAGATGATCGCATATATTTAAATAAAACATCATTCCAATGATCAAAAAAGACAATGAAATAATGAGGGCATAAACAAGCGAAGTGAGGAAAATTCCGTCGTATAATCTTAAACCGAGGGATGATGAGACGATACCGATCAGTATGAAACCCAGGCAGACCGGATAAAGATTTGAGAACTGCCTCACGCTGCTTTCCAATAAATAACCGGCCTGCTCCTTATTTTCATTGATGCAATATGTGCTGCCGGATTTCAGGCCGGAATTGTCTTTTTCACCTTTTAACAGTTCGTCCACAGTGACATTAAGGATCTCCGCCAACGCCGGCAAAACAGAAATATCGGGACAGCCGTCTCCGGTTTCCCACTTGGAAACAGCCCTGTTTGTAAGATTGAGTCTGTCCGCCAAATCCTGCTGTGTCATTGACAGCTGCTTTCTCTGCAGAGAAATAAATTTGCCTGTTTTTTTGCCGACCAATTTATCACCACCTGAAAACTATAATACTTTTTCGCAGAAGGGAATGCAACCTCCGTTTTTTGAATAAGTCCACTTGCCGTGGATTATCAAACCCGTATAACTATACTTAAAAAATTTAATTTTATTTTACGCTTTATACCGCACTGCTGAGCGTTTTCCGAAACGTGATTTAAATTTTTTATATTTGACATAAAAAGGATAACCGCAACTTAAAATTATTAAGTAAAAATATAAATTGTATTTAATTATTATTAAAATAAGTGTGAACTATTTAAATTATTCTATTTTGTGCTATGCTGTAATAGGAAAACCTTCCGGAGGGTTTACCGTAAAAATCACACTGGTACGTCATAAAGGCGCGCCGACCATAGGCCGGCGGCAGCCGCGTCACATGCCGTTTAACTCCGCTGCCTGCGGGGTTTAAGGTTTTATTTTCGTACGGAGAGCGGAGGCTTTAATGGATAGTACAGACATAAAAATTCTGAGACTTCTGCAGAATAACGCCAGGGTCACGGCGTCGGAGATCGCGGGGATAATCAGCCTGTCCGTACCGGCGTGCGCCGAACGCCTGAAGAAGCTGGAATCGTCGGGGGTCATAAAGCAGTATACGGCTATTATTGACCCGGCCTATCTCAAAAAGAGTATTACCGCCGTCATGTCTATCAGCCTGGAGCGCCCCAGATACGCAGAAAAATTTATTGAGGCGATAAACAGCGAGGAAGATATACTCGAGTGCCATTATCTTACGGGCGATTTTGATTACCTGCTTAAGATCATAACACATGATACCGTTACGCTTGAGAAACTGCTGACGCGGATAAAGAGCGTTCAGGGCGTACAGAAAACAAGAACCAGTGTCGTACTGTCCACGCTCAAAAACAAATACTCGGTTTCACCGTAAAATTTAATAAAAGAAGGTTGATTGCAGTGATTATAGGTATTCCAAAGGAGATAAAAAACAACGAAAACAGGGTTGCCATCACGCCCGCGGGCGTACACACGCTTGCAAAACTGGGCCACACTGTGCTGATAGAAACTGCCGCCGGACTGGGCAGCGGCATTACGGACGAAGCGTACAAGTCGGCCGGCGCCGCGCTTTGCGCCACGGCCGGGGAGGTCTACGGCGCATCCGAGCTCATCGTAAAGGTTAAAGAGCCGCTTGAGGAGGAATTTGACCTCATTAAAGAGGGGCAGGCGATTTTTACATACCTCCATCTGGCGGCTGACCCGGCCCTCACCCAGGCGCTTTTAAAGAAAAAGGCCACGGCCGTAGGCTATGAGACGGTTCAGCTGGCGGACGGCTCGCTCCCGCTGCTCTCGCCCATGAGCGAGGTGGCCGGAAGGATGTCCGTTCAGATCGGGGCCAGCCTTCTGCAGTCGTACAAGGGCGGCGAAGGACTGCTTTTGGGCGGCGTTCCGGGCGTGCGCCCGGGCGAAGTTCTCATCATCGGCGGCGGCGTCGCCGGTACGAACGCGGCGAAGGTGGCGGCGGGAATGGGCGCCCGCGTCACCGTCATGGACATAAACAAGAGAAGGCTCGACTATCTGGACGACATTTTCATGGGCAGAATTTCGACCGTGGTATTTAATGAGTACATGGCGGCGGAGCTTCTGGGGACCGCGGATTTATTGGTGAGCTCCGTACTTGTAAGAGGCGCGAGGGCGCCGAAGATCGTATCCGCCGAAATGGTGAAGCTCATGAAAAAGGGCTCGGTCATCGTGGATATAGCCATAGATCAGGGCGGCTCCGTGGAGACGGTGGACCGGGTGACCACACACGACAATCCGTGTTTTGAAAAGTTCGGCGTCATACACTATTCTGTCGCGAACATTCCCGGCGCGGTGCCGAAGACGTCCACCTGGGCGCTCACTTCCGTCACACTGCCGTATGTTATTGCGTTTGCGCAGAGCGGAATAGACAAGGCCCTCACGGAAAACGAAGCCCTGCTCGCCGGTCTGAACACCTATAACGGCGCCATAACCATGAAGGCGGTGGCCGAGAGTATGAAGTGCGAATATATCCCGGCTGAAAAATGCCTTGCCGCTCTCTGACCGCAGCAATCTGACGATATTGCCCCAAATCACAATTACCTGACGGAGCGCGTTTGGCTCCCGGGTGCCATACCGAATATTTTCCATCCTCATTTCCCCCTGCAAAAGTGTGCAGGCAGAGTCCCGGTCTAAGTGGGATATCCCATAACGCCGGAATCGACTCTGCCGGCACACTTTTTTATCCCGAAAATTTGGATGCCGATTGGCAGGTGAGACGAAGTAACGATAAAAATATATTGATAAACAATAAATTACTATTGCAATTCAATATAAAGCGTGTTATACTGCAGTCGATCAAAAAATTCCTTGCGGGAGGGACAATTTTATATGTGGAATCAGAAACGGTCTATCACACTCAGCAAAATATGCGTCGTTATTTTTGCTGTCGCCGCGGCGGCGGTTGCGGTCAGAGCAGGCTGGCTCGTTGGGTTTCTTACTTTAAAAACCGATCCGGGATACTTTCTTATTACGATTTACACGGGATGCGTCCCCTCCGCGGTTCTCCTGTGGAACCTGTTCTTTCTGCTCCACAGGATCGAAAAGGACGAGGTGTTCGTAACGCGGAATGTTGAGAGCCTCCGCCGGATATCCTGGAGCTGCATCGCCGGCGGCCTGATATGCTTCGTCTCGGGGTTTTACTATATTCCGTGGTTTGTGGTGGCGGTAGCGGCGGCGTTCATGGGCCTTATCGTCAGGATAGTCAAAAATATGGTGGCTCAGGCGGTCGAACTCAAAAGCGACTCCGACTATACGATTTAGGGGGAGAGGGGTATGCCGATTACAGTGAATCTGGATGTCATGATGGCTAAACGAAAAATCTCCTCCGGGGAGCTGTCGGAGAAAATCGGGATCAGTCAGGCAAATCTCTCGATTCTGAAGACCGGAAAAGCCAGGGCGATACGGTTTTCGACGCTGGAGGCGATCTGCCGCGCGCTGGACTGTCAGCCCGGCGATATTCTTGAATTTAAAGACGATGAAATGGAAAGGAGAAATTCAAATGACGGATGATATTTTGGGCGGCGGCCCGTCTGAAGATATGCCGGAACCGAATCCGGAGAATAGTTCAAGCTCCGATAAACAACCGTCTGAACGGCAGCCTGAGTCTTCGGCAGAGGTCGCGGAGACCCCTTCGACGGAAATGCCGCTTCAGGTATCTTCGTGGGCGTCTTATCCGTTTCCGTACGAGCCGAAGAAAAAGCCTGAGAAAGAAGAATTCAGGGCGGACGGCGGGGACATGGCTTTTGCGCTCTTCGCGTTTGTGATCGGATACTTATTTGTGCGGTGGCTGCTATTTTCCTGGCGGGGCTGGGGGACTGCGCTTTTTACGGTTGTTTACTGCGGCGGGGCGGCAATCTATCTCCTGAAAAAAGGGGTGAAAATTCCCCGTGAGGGCTGGTTCTGGCTGGCAGTCACGGTTCTTACCGGCCTCACTTATGCCCTTTGGACGGGCAACGGACTTGAGCCCTATCGCGGGCTCTTCCTATTCTGCACCGCGGTATACAGCGTAATTGCCGCCGCGGGCGTCCAGATCCTCGGAAAAACCGGAAACTGGCTTTTCCTGGACGGGATCAACGCCGTGTTCGTGATCCCTTTCCGCAATTTCGGCGCGCAGTATAAATGCCTCGCAGGATTTCGGAAAAACAAAGAGAAGGGAAAAACGTTTCTCTCGATAGCGCTGGGCGCGGTTCTCGCGCTCATCGTCGTGGGATATGTCACCCCGCTGCTTCTCGAGGCCGACAGCGGCGGGTTTTCCAAAATAGTCGGCGGCGTTCAGGCGTTTTTCGATAAATTTCTTGACTGGGTGACCGTCATTGAGTTAATCCTTGCCATACCGGTGGCGGCCTATATCTTCGGCCTTGTTTTCGGCTGCGCGAACAGACGTAAATGCGGCGCGTTTTCAAAAGATAAAACGGAGGGTTTAATCGCGGACTTTCGGATACTGCCGCCCGCCACGGTCTACACCCTGCTCGGAATTGTCTCAGCGTTCTATCTGCTTTTTATCGGGACGCAGCTCCCGTATTTCTTCTCCGCGTTTTCGGGCGTCCGACCGGAGGGGTGGGAGGTGTATTCCGAATACGCAAGGCGCGGCTTTTTTGAGCTTTGCGGAATCGCGGCGATCAACCTGTCTTTGGTCACGGCGGCGAATGTTCTCTGCAGAACCCCCAGAACCGCGTCAAAGCCGCTCAAAGTTTTCAACGCGGTTCTCATGCTCCTCACGATGCTCCTTATCGGCACCGCGCTGAGCAAAATGGCGCTCTACGTTTCGGCTTACGGCTTGTCCATGCGCCGCCTGCTCCCGTGCGTATTTATGGTTTTTCTCTTTATTGTCTGCGGCGGGGTAATCATTCTCCAGAAACGCGGGTTTTCGATTCTCCGTTTTGCGGCGGTCGTCGGCTCCGTCATTTTCTGCCTGCTCTGCCTGTCCGACCCGGACGGATTTGTCGTCCGTTATAACGCGGACAGATATTTAAACGGCACGCTTCAAAAATTTGACGTTGAAATACTGTACCAGTCCGGCCCCGCGGGAGTCGACGCGGCGCTGGAAGTATATCAGCAGACCGCGGATCCGGCGCTGAAAAATTCTCTGCAGTGTTATATGCGCGAGGAGTCCGACAATGCGGCATATTACGCGGGCAGAGCGTCCGACAGCCTCCAGCGAATGCGCGCGCGGAATAATAAGTCATACTGACCGGTCTGCAATCGTCCGGCAGACGAGGGTAAGCGCCTCGCGGGCAACACATACCCGCGAGGCGCTTTGATGCCTGAAACAGCAGATTCAAAATTACCAATTAGTATTGACGTTGAATCAGCTGATTCCCGAGGGTGACTAAGCATGGTGTGTTCGGGGAATATTGAAATAAACAGCACTGGAGCCTGAATATCTGATGCTCCGGTATTTGTGAGTAAAAAATTTAAGGAAGTATTAAAATGAAAAGAAACGTGGGCACAGTTGACAAATGGATCCGTATTATTTTGGGACTTGCCATACTGAGCTTGATCTTTTTCCTGAAAGGCAACTTACGCTGGCTGGGATTAATCGGCCTGATTCCTCTGATAACGGGTTTAATAAACGCCTGCCCTTTATATGCGCTGCTTGGGATAAGTACAAATAAAAACAAATAGGCGGGAGCGCGCCGGCGCTTTACTGTCTTTGTCAATAGCTGCAAGCAGCAAAACGCGGAAAATTCAGTAAAAAAAGGGGGCGGTTTCTGCGCTTGCGTTGTTTGAAAACAGCGGGCAAACCGCCGCCTCAGCTTGCCCGTCCCCGAATTTAAACGTCTATCTGTAAAACGAAAAATAATAAGCTCCCATATATATTTGCGCGGCTGCATATGCAGCCGCGCAAATGTGCTGTATGGAGGCTCGGGGCGGTTGTTTGGATCTCATACTGTTATCCCGCTAAAAAGCAGATATCTCTACGGTTAATTTTCCGTACTGCCGCCCTCTCGTCGTCGGCGGGCGCCAGCCCGTTCTCCTCTCCGGCCTTGCAGGACAAATAATTCCCTCGCAAATCTTAGCCCTTTAATGGGATAACAGTATCAGACAAAATTATATTTCAGGGCGAGCCGCTGAGTTTCCCCCCGAATATTTGTCGCTTTTGACCTTGACATATGCAATTGCAACTAGTAAAGTTAAACCATAATTTAGGTTTCTGGAGGGTTATATGAAAAGAATTAAAGGGCCGGTTTTATTGTTGGTGCTAATCCTTGTCATTACAAGTATGCTGGCGCCGTCTGCGCTCGCTGCCGGTACGGAAGATATCAGCGTTCAGCTGGGGGACGAAATGATACAGTTCACCGATGCCGAGCCGATACTGGAGAACGGGCGCACGTTTGTGCCGGTTCGTGCGGTGCTGGAAGCGCTCGGCGCGGAGGTCTCCTATGACCAGGCGGCGGGCTCGGTTACCGCAGTGCGCGGAGAGACCACAATTGAATTCCATATCGGACAGACGGCCATTGACATCACCAGCGACGGGGAGACAACGGTGTTTGAGACAGACGCCGCCTCCTTCATCAGAAATGACAGGCTGATGGCGCCGGTGCGGTTTATATCCGAGGCTTTCGGCTGCACGGTCGGCTGGGATTCCGACGATAAAACAGTGCTTATTCTCGACACGGAGAGCATTCTCGACCGTACTGAAAACTACACGCTTGTTAACAAGCTCCTCGCTTTTTCCAACAAGTATTCGCAGTCTGCCTTTGCCGTGACCGGTACCTTTGATGTTTCGGTAAACGTTACGAGCGACGGGAAGACTTACCCGGTGATTTCAGACGGTACGATAACCGGTCTGGCCGACAGCAGCGCTGTCAATCTGGATGTGGAGATCGAAACCGACCTGAGCGGGCTGTATGCCGCGCTTGAAGATACCGAAGACCTCAGCGTATATAATCAGGCGATGCTCTCAATGTTTGAGGATATGAAGTTTGAATACATAATGGATATAGCCGAGTACAAAATGTACATGAGATCGCCGCTTTTATCAACGTTAATGGGTATGTCCGGCGACGCGTGGCTGGCGGTGGATTTCGGCGAGCTGTTCGAAGCTTCCGGCCTGGACGAGTCGGCATTCACCAATATGTATACCGGCGAAACTGCTACGGCGAAGGATATGCTCGGCAGCTTTTTAAGCTATTTGGAGCTGACGGATGTCGGCGAGCTGTCCGATATCACCGAGGCGCTTGATGCAGTGGACGCCATATGCAGCGATTCGGCATTTGTAAAAAGCGGAAGCACCTATACCAATTCGCAGACCTACGATTACGATGACACCGCCATGGCTTACAAGCTGGCGCTTATAATGCAGGATGATGAGGTCGTCGGGTACAGCATGACTTTTGACGTGTCCGCTGATGAAATGGAGATGTCAATGAATTACGTGTTTAAAAACGACCAGATGGCAATGGATATGAGCGTCACCGCACCAGAGGAGCTGGAAGTTCAGATGAATATGACGATGCAGTATAAGGCGACAACGGATACGCCTTTGAACGCGCCCGAAGAGGGCAGCACAATTATAGATGCTATGAATCTCCAGACCGGCGGTATGATATGAATTAACGCCAAGGGGTTGATTCGAAACAACTGAAAAAGCGGTTAAATCACAACAGGACTTTGCCGCCTTTATGACGGCAAAGTGAAAAAGGCGGTTCAAACTGCAGTAATCGGGCTGAAGTCAAGTCCTTTCAGGCAATTCTTTGCCTGAAAGGATACGGATTTCAGCCCGTATCCATTTCAGATAACCAGGATTTAATATAACTGAATTTTATTCGTCAGGGTCAAGGACTCAGCAGTCCAAGCCATCATCGTAATATGTTACAGGGGAAGAGGGAAAGCACCGATAGTCATGGGCGCGTTTACATATGTCCGATCAGCTGTATTAACGAAGAGATGCTCCGGCGCGTATTCGCCGCTGCTGTCCGTTATTGAGAATTCCGCGTTAAACCTGATGGTAAAGTATTTGTAATGCCCGGCGGCTCATCCGATTCACCCATAAAAATGGTTTGCGGCATAAAATTATTTGCCACCTAGAGTCTGGTATTTTTTTATTGGGCAGAGTATAATAGAGGCGATACTGAAGCATTAGGACAATTCCGCGTTCTTCGGATAAATGAAGCTTTGTATTGGAGGTGTTTTTTATGGCATATATCAAAAACGCTTCGGAGCTTGCCAGAAAATTCGTTCAGGGAAAAATAGAATCCGGTGACTGGAAACCCGGGGATAAAATCTGGACCGAATCACAGCTCAGCAAGACGCTGGGGATCAGCCGTACGGCCGTGCGTCAGGCGCTCGACAACTTTGTAGACCACTCCGTTTTGAGGCGGGTACAGGGTTCGGGTACTTACCTGAACTCCAACTCAGTGAATCTCGGAATCGTTTCCGTCAGCGACCTGGATGTGCTGGATATACTGTCCGCCGCTACTTTGAATACGGGAACATCATGATGTTCATGGAAAACCACGACAAGGCGGATGTGGAACAGCTGGAGCAGCATTTCAGGCGCATGCGCAGCGCCAGCGACGATATAAAGGATTTCTATCTTGAGGACTACATGTTCCACAATACCATTGCCAAGGGTACGAAAAAGGTATTTATAGACAATCTTTCCACGGCACTGAGTTCCACCCTGATGCAGAATCCGCACCATTTCGTCAGCCCCCGGATAGGTCTGGAATACCACGACACTATTCTGCAGTATATCAAGGACGGCAGCGCAGACCTTGCGGCCGTCTGCATACAGCGCCATATCGAAGCCACGATCACGGCGTTTAAAAACAATATTGAAAGAAAGACCACCCTTTCCTGGGTCAGATAACCCGCAAAACTGAGCCCTATCCGGCCCCGGCGGCCGGAATGGGTCATGCAGCGCCGCCCGTATTCCCGCGGTAAACACCGTTGACCCGCGCCTGTTACTACAGGCGCGGGTCAATTTGTTGCAAGCCCTTTGGGCTTCCCCGACAAAGGGTTTGCATTACGGCTGCTCTGCCGCAGCCGTAATAAACGGTGTTTTTTCCGCCGCACATGTCACCGGAAATGACGGATTCGATTATATTTTCGCCGTGCGCTGCGGAAACTCTGCGAGGCTTTTCCGACTCGGCAGGAGTTTCCGACAGTCTCACCCGCGCCTGTATTAACAAGCGCGGGTGTTTATTTTCTGGATTTCACAGGTGTGGCGGGAGCTGTCGAAATTTTTTAATCCGGTGTCGCGGCAGTGCAAATCCCCCGGACTTATACGTTCATTTCTCAATCTGTTTTTGCATCGAAGTTTCGCCAATGTGACAAATATAATACAAATTAGCCGCGCTAATAGGTCAAATTCTACAAAATTTGTGCCAATAAATAGCGGTTTGAATTATAGACTTGTAGATACATGTGTGATAGTATTGTCACTGAAAAGACGGTCTGCAGCCGTCTAAAAGGGCCCGCTTATATAAACGCGCACTTATTTTCGGCACGGCGCGGGCGGAGTGCCGGACAAGGGACGCCTTGAAACGAAAGCTGAAGGCGTATAATACGGCGGCGTTATTTAAGTATGCACGCAGCTGTATTTTGTTTTTCAAAATTCGATCCGGCTTTTCCCGCATAAGACCGCCCCGGGTCGGCTGAACACGAAAGAGCCGGGAAACCGGCGCCTGATTTTCAGCGCATCGCCGGCTATGCGGTTTTTTGCGGAAACCAGTCAGTCCGGAGAAGAAAAGAGGTATTGGGAAATGGGACAGTTAGATGGAAAAGTGGCCGTTGTGATCGGCGGCAGCAAGGGCCTCGGCTACGGAATTGCCCAGGGCTTTGCGGCGGAAGGCGCCACTGTGGTTCTGGCCAGCCGCGGCCTGGAAGAGCTGCAGAAGAAGGCGGCTGAAATAAACGCGGGAAAAGCGGGCAGAGCGATCCCGATCAAGGTGGATATCACTTCCGTACAGGCCATCCGCGACTTTGTGCAGGAGGCTGTAAAACAGGCGGGACGCATCGACATTCTGGTGAACAGCGCCGGGATCAACATCAGGGAGTATGCCATCGATTTTGAAGAAAACGATTGGGATGCCGTAATGAACGTCCAGAGCAAGTATGTGTTTTTTATGTGCCAGACTGTGGCGAGGTACTGGGTTGATAAGGGCATCAAGGGCCGGATTATCAATATGGCCTCTCTGACCACTTTCAGCGGATTCAAGCGCATGGTCGCTTACGGCTGCGCCAAAGCGGGCATTGCGCAGATTACCAAGTCGCTGGCCAACGAATGGGCACAGTATGGCATCAATGTCAATGCGCTTGCTCCCGGATACTATTTAACTGAGATGACTAAGCCCCTTTTCTCCGATCCCGAGATCGTTAAAAGCTATCTGGAGAAGATCCCCAAGGGACGCATGGGCGAGCCGGGCGACCTTACAGGCGCGGCAGTACTCCTGGCCGGCCCCGGCGGCGAGTACATCACCGGCATCACGCTGCCTGTAGACGGCGGCTGGCTGGTGGACTGATCAGGCAGTTCCGACTGCTTTAAATCTGCCTGGAAAATGTAAAAAATATATGGAGGATAAAAAAATGAAAGCGAAGAAATTATTCAGCATTCTTCTGGCCGTGGCTTTGACCTTGAGCCTGTTCGCCGGCTGCGGCGGCTCCGGCAGCACAACGAGCACTACCACTGCAGGTTCCGACACCGGTTCCGGCACAAGCACCGGCACCGCAGCACCCACAGACGAGACGGTTACAATCAAGATGGGCGGAATCTATGCCGACGAGACCGGCGAATCCCAGGCCATGTATAAGTTCAAGGAACTGGTCGAGTCCAAATCCGATACCATCAAGGTTGACGTATATACGAACTGCCTGTTAGGCAGCGAGGAAGTTCAGACTGACGCTGTGCGCCAGGGCAGCCTCCAGATGGCCGTCACCGGCACAACCTGGGCCTCTTATCTGCCTTACGTGGCTATCGGCGAGTACGCTTTTCTGTTCAACGGATGGGATCACGCCAAGGCCGCGCTGACCGACCCCGAGATCATTGCCGATCTAAGCGAAGGTATCGAGGATTACGGCGCCATTGCCATGGGGCTCAACCCCGCCGGCTTCCGCGTTATCTCATCCAACAAGCCTATTGAGTCCATGGCGGATTTCCAGGGCTTCCGCCTGAGAGTTCCCAACATTGCGCAGTATGTCACCATGGCCGAGTGTCTGGGCACCAACGCCATCACCATGGCTATGACCGAGATATTCACCTCGCTGGAGCAGAAGGTCGTCGACGGCCAGGAAAACGCCCCCTCAACCATCATAGCCAACAAGTACTATGAGGTTCAGAAATACATTATTGTCACCGACCACATGCTGACGGCTCATCTGTGGACCATCAACTCCGACTTCTATAATACCCTGAGCGATACCCAGAAGGATGTTATTCAGTCGTGCGTCACCGAAGCCATCGACTGGTGCTGGGATTACTATATGAGCAGTGAAGAGAGCGACCTCGCCTATCTGAAGGAACAGGGCCTTACCGTTACATATCCTTCCGACGAGTTTGCCGCGGCTATGCGTCAGTCCATGGTCGACGGCGGTTATGCCGACTGGTTCGAAGAGCAGTATCCCGGCAGCGGCGCTATTGTCGAAACCATCAAGAATTATCAGTACTGATAAGGTATATAGATATCCAACCGGCGGATTTAAGCAGGAGCAGCGGAAACAGGGGCCGCAGAGAATGCGGCCCCTGTTTTCAAGAATGCCCGCCTGTAAAAGCGCCGTCCGATGATTCGAAAGGAGGGGGATTAAGTGGCTGATAACAATGATATTAAGCAAGATCAGACCTCGGAAAGCAAACCCCGGAAAAAAGATGCATTTACGCGAGTCGTGGACTTTTTGTCCATGTGCTGTATATCAATAATGGTCATACTGACCTTTGTCAATGCCGTTTTGCGGTATGGCTTTAACTCCAGCCTGACGCAGGCTGAAGAAATTTCCCGATTTATGTTTATTTGGATTACATATCTTGGCGTTATCACCGCGTGGATGACGCATGACCATGTGGAAGTGACGATGCTGACCGATCACCTGAAGGGCGCGGCCAGCCTGATCGTCAAAATCATTAAGTATATTGTCATCCTCGCATCCATGGTGCTCCTCTCGTGGGGCGGCATCGGCTATCTGATGCTGTCCAACTACAAGACGCTGGCAACCCATACAAACTGGATGCTTATTTCGTCCTCGCTGGCAATCAGCTCGGTCGCGATTGTAATTCTGTGCGTTTGGGACATTGTCCGTGAGATACGGAATGCGAAAAGCCGGAAGGGGGAGAGGTAAGCCATGGCACTTTTGGTTTTCATGGGTACTCTGTTCACCTTTCTGGCGGTGGGCGTGCCGGTCGCTATTTCCCTGACCGGCTGCGCTTTCGTCCTGATGGTCTATCTTAACATTTTCGATCCTGTTACCGCTGCGCAGCAGATGGTGGCGGCCACAAACAATTTTGCCCTGATGGCTATACCTTTCTTCATGCTGGCCGGTGAAATCATGGCTACCGGCGGTCTCTCCAAGCGCATAGTCAACGCGGCCAATCTGGCCGTTGGCCGAATTAACGGCGGTTTGGGCTACACCTGCATTCTTGCCAGCATTCTCTTTGCCGGCCTCTCCGGCAGCGCTATCGCCGATGCGGCCGCGCTGGGCGCCATCCTGATGCCCCTGATGATTCAAAACGGCTATAAAACCGAGCGGGCTACCGGCCTTGTCTGTTCGTCTTCCATAATAGCCCCAATTATTCCGCCCAGCATCCCCATGATTGTCCTGGGTACCTCCGTAGGCCTGTCGATTTCCAGAATGTTCATGTCCGGCATTATCCCCGGAATTATTATGGGCGTGGCGCTGATGGTCGTCTGGTTCTTCGTCGTGCGCAAGGACGGCTATAATGATATCAAGAAGTATGGCTTTAAAGAGGGTATGAAGCTGCTGCTGGAATCTATTCCCGCCCTGTTTATGCCGGTGCTGATTATCGGCGGAATCAGAATGGGTATCTTTACGCCCACCGAAGCCGGCGCCTTTGCCTGTGTATACGCGATTCTGGTCTGCCTGTTCATTTACCGCGAACTTAATCTGAAGCAGCTCTATCGGGCACTCGTTGCTTCCGCAAAGAGTACGGCTACGGTTATGTTCATTGTGGCGGCCGCCTCCGCCGTGGGATATATGATAACGGTTGCCAAGGTTCCCGACCTGGTGGTATCCATGTGCGGCCCGCTGATCGGCCACCCATTGCTGCTGCTGGTGGTGATCAATCTGTTCCTGTTCCTCATGGGCATGGTGATGGACGTGACGCCCAATATCCTGATTTTCGCTCCCGTACTGTTCCCGCTTATTAAAGCCGCCGGCATAAACGAATATGCCTTCGCGCTCATTATGGTCCTGAACCTGTGCATCGGTCTTATCACGCCTCCTGTGGGAATCGTTCTATATGTGGGCAGCAGTATCTCGCGTCTCAATGTGGCGAGGGTTGTCGCCGGCGTAATACCCTTCCTGATTATTGAAATCGTGATTTTGTTCCTGTTCATTTTCTTCCCGAGTCTGATTCTGGTACCTTTGGGCTGGCTTGCCTGATCGAGGGCCGGGGCCCTTATGCCTTTAGCCCCCGGCCGTTCGGCCGGGGGCTAAATACTGTTATCTCACTAAAAAGGAGTTCCTGGATATGAGCATAGTCAGAAGTATACTGGAAAATTATGAAATCCCCAAATTTTATCACATGCGCAACACATTTGACGACAGCCACGTGGACAATGTTGCGGAGGCCGTGAGAGCGGCGCTGCGCCGCCCCGGCACGCTCGACCGCATCGAGCCGGGCAAAAGCGTCTGCTTTACGGCGTCCAGCCGGGAAATAGCGAACAGCGTCGTCATTCTCCGGACGCTGGCCGAGGAGTTTTACAGGGTGGGCGCGAGACCGGTGGTCGTTCCCGGCATGGGCAGCCACGGCGGCGCCACGGCCAAGGGGCAGCTCGCCGTTCTGACGCATTACGGCATTACGGAGGAGAGTATCGGCTGTCCCATCCATTCGTGCATGGACACGGAAAAAATAGGCGTCTCCGCCGAAGGGTTCGACGTGCGCATGGACGCGTTTGCCCGCTCCTGCGACTATGTCGTTCCCGTGGGGCGCATCAAGGCGCATACCGATTTTCACGGCCCGTTTGAGAGCGGCATCATGAAAATGCTGGCTATCGGACTCGGAAAACAGTATGGGGCCGAGATCTGCCATCAGATGGGTATGGACGCCATGACGGTGAATGTCCCCGGCTTCGGGCGCGTCGCCCTTAAAAGCGTCAATATTCCCTTTGCTTTCGGCATTGTGGAAAACGCGCTTCATCAGACCCACACCCTGCGCGCCATCCCCAATGAGGCCATTGAGGCGGAGGAACCCGCTCTGCTGAAGCTGTCCAAGGACCTGATTCCCATGGTGCCGTTTGACAAGGTGGACGTGCTCATTGTGGAGCAGATCGGCAAGGAGATCAGCGGAGACGGCATGGATCCCAACGTGATCGGCCGCTCCCGCTACGCGCAGGAAAAACCCTTCATCGAGCGCCTCGGCGTTCTGAATCTCTCTGAAAAGACGGGGTCCAATTTCAACGGCCTCGGAATGGCGGACGCGACGACGCGAAGGGTTTTCAACAAGATCAGTTTTGAGGAGACTTACCCGAACAGCATTACCGCCATAGTGCCGGAGTACGCCAGAATCCCCATGGTTCTCGACAGCGACAGGCTCTGCGTACAGCTGTGTATCAAGACCAGCGTGCACTGCGACGGCAAAGACGGCATCCGGATCGTCTGGATAAAAGACACGCTTCACGCCTACGACTTCCACATTTCGGAGGGATTGTACCGCGCCGCCAGGGAAAATCCCGCTTTTGTCGTGGACGACGAGCCCCTGAATGCGGTATTTGACGCAAAGGGCAGCTATACCGGCTTTTCTCCGGTCTGACGGCGGGGAAGGCTATAGAGCGGCGGCCTGTTCCGCTTTTTCAAGGACAGCTCTCTTGAACACAATTAACAAACTTTGGCATAAGGACTGTTAAATTTTTGCGTATTATACATAATTGACAATTTTTATTATCAGGCTAAAATAAACAGTAAGAAATGCAAAGGAGCATCTGCCGAGAGGTTGGATGCCCCTTTTTTTGCATTTCAGTCAAAAAAAGGAGGAGATGTATACGTGAAAGTTCTGAAGAAAGCCGTTAGTTCCGTTGTCATGCTTGCAATGCTGTTGTCGACGATTTTGGTGACCGGGGCTCAAGCGGCCTATGCGTC
>JBFWIW010000034.1:0-10504 GCA_050253535.1 Oscillospiraceae bacterium | reverse complement strand
TCCTCGAACGGCCTTGCCGCAAACGGCATCGGCGGCTGCGGCGTTATCCTGATGTCCCTCGATTACAATGAATACTACGACGCCGATACCGGCGATTCCGAAGCGACCGAGTGGGTCATGGGCAACCGCTTTATCAGCGCGGCCAGCCGCGACGGCGTGTTCATCGCGGCCGCGAACCTTGCGGGCGAACAGGACGACGAGTCCTTCCCCGGCGGCAGCATCATGCTCTCGGGCGTTTTCACCGGCTTTACCTGCTACGGCGGCGGCCAGCAGGACACCATCGCCGGTACGACCGACCCGGAAGATCCGGCGCATTCGATCCCGACCTATAACGCCTACTGCGTCGGCGAGGATGCATTCACCGCCGAGGTCGTCAGCACGGCCGATGTCGATCTGACCAAGTTCCCGGGCAGCACCGTTATGGTGACGAACGACTTCAAACCCGACGTCTACGCCGCGCAGTACTATGAGCTCGCCGAAAAGCAGGCGGCAGGCGAGTCCTTCGATTACACCATCGACGAGCACGGCGGCCCGATTGTCGCCGTGGTCAATACGAACGGCGTCTGGGGCGACAAGAAGGCTACGCTTGAGATTATGACCGGCTATCTCGACGAGGTCGCCGCCATGGACCCCGAAGAGCGCCCGGACATCATGGTCTATCCCGAGACCTTTTTGACCGGCTACCAGTACCGCATCGACGATATGGCCTATAAAGACTACAACCCCCTGACCGGGGAGGAGACCGTCTACTCCGCGGACGGCGCCGACGGCACGGTCAAGGCGACCATGGATATGCACGTCGCGCTTTCGGAAACCGCCCACGGCAATACGGCCCAGTATATCCTCGGTTACGCGAAAAACCTCGGCCTTGACGATATGTACATCGTCTTCGGCTTCTGCGAGATCCCCGAGAGCGGCCCCATGACCGAGAACTATTACGGCCGCCTGGGCGTAGGCGAGGACACGCTCAAATGCTGGAACTCCATCGACATCATCGACACCAGCAAGGATGTGACCGACCCGGACTTCGCCGTCTCCTATCAGAAGGAGCACCGCGCCGGTTCCGAGTGCTACTGGTCCGTCTGCGGCACCGAGCCCCTGTTCTATGACTTCACCGTGGACGGCATCACCTGGACCGCCGGCTGCCACATCTGCCGCGACGGCCACTTCTATCCCGAAGAGGGCCGCTACTATACGATGAGCGGCGCCCAGATGCTGCTGCATCCCACCGCGACCACCGGCAACGCCCTGTACCGCGAGACCCGCATGGGCTCCTACTGCAGCCGCGACAACGTCGCCGTCGTAACCGTAAACGTCTGGGGCCCCGACGGCCTCTACTCCGGCGATGCTGAGGACCCGTGGCACGATATGGAGAGTTGGTCCGGCGGCTACTTCCACGCGACCTCGCTCATCATGACGCCGGATTATCTGGGCGACGGCGCGCACGACGCCAACAAGCACCCCATCGAGATGTACGGCACCGGCACCGACGCCGAGAGCCCCGAGGGACTTCAGTTCAGCCGCGACGAGGACGGCAATATCACGAATATCGACCTCTACGGCTGCGGCTTCGAGACGGGCAATATAAACTACCTCACCCTGGCCAAAATGTATGACGAGCTCGCCCTGTGCATGGTCGACGGCTACGAGTCCCTCTTCGCGGACGAGAGCATCGTCCTTGAAATCGGCAGCACGGAAGCCACGGTCCGCGGCAGCGCCGTCACAAACGACGTCGCGCCCGCGATCGTAAACGACCGCACGATGGCTCCCGTACGCTTCATAGCCGAAAGCCTCGGCGCCGAGGTGAGCTGGGACAATGCGGCCCGCAGCGTGACCATTGCTGCTTCGGATTCCGAGATCAAGCTGGTCATCGGCAGCGCCACCGCTTATGTAAACGGAAAAACGGTCGAACTTGAAAGCGCCCCGTACATCTCCGGCGACAGGACGTTCCTGCCCGCAAGGTTTGTCTCCGAGCTTCTCGGCGCGAAGGTTATCGCGGATATTTCCGGCAGTACGATAATAATTATCCCCGATACCGCGGCATAACGGAAGCCGTGTACCCGACGTCTGGTGAAATCCCGGAACGGCTGTTATATGACCTGCCGGCAGCGTATGGAAATCCGGTAATGAATTCTTATTACCCATCACGGGCAGACAAGGATAACCGTTTGGGATAGGCACTGGTTATTTAAAGATAAAACGGCAGCACCCTGATTATCAAGGGTGCTGCCGTTTTTATCGATGCGGTCTGTTCGGCCGGATATCTTTCGTTTCATGCTGCTGCCGATCCCCGCGATATCGCTGATTTTTTATTTTCATCATTTCATTCAGTTGAATAATTTTCAATTTTAAAAGGTAAAACGTGTTATGGGATTTGCATTCTCTGGAAGATAGCGCTACAATGGAGCAAATGAAAAAAAGGTTATCAGGAGGATACATATGCTGGTCACATTAAAAGAAATACTGAAAATTGCGGAAGAAAGAAATTTTGCCATAGGCGCTTTCAACGCGCCGAATCTTGAGAGCCTGCAGGCGGTTATCGGGGCGGCGGAGGCGCTTAATCTTCCGGTCATTATCCAGTACGCGCAGTGCCACGAACAGTTTGTCACGCTGGAGGTGATTGGGCCGATCATGGTTGACTTCGCCAAACGGGCGAAGGTGCCTGTCTGCGCCCATCTGGACCACGGCGAGAATCTTGAAATTCTGGAAACGGCGCTGAGTATTGGCTTTACCTCGATCATGTTCGACGGCTCGGGGCTGCCGTTTGATGAGAACGTAAAAAACACGAAGCTCGCAGTAAAAATGGCGGAGAGGACGGGCGCGTCCGTGGAGGCGGAGCTCGGCTCCATGGGCAGGCGCGAGTCCGGCGCGGGGGACAAAACCGGGTCGGATGACGAGTCCAAGATCTACACAGACCCTGTTATGGCAAAGAAATTCGTGCGGGAGACGGGGATAGACGCCCTGGCCTGTTCCTTCGGCACGACGCACGGCATCTACCTCACAAAGCCGAAGCTGGATTTCTCCATCGTTGAGAAGGTTCGGAAGGAGACGGGGAACATTCCGGTCGTCATGCACGGCGGCTCCGGCGTGAGCCGCGGGGAGTTCCACAGGGCGATAAAAGCCGGCGTCAGGAAAATAAACTACTTTACATATATGGACAAGGCCGGCGGTGGCGCGGGCGCGGAATATATAAAGGGCCTTACAGAGGGCGAACCGCTGTTCTTCACGTCCATTGCGGTTGCCGCAAGGGCGGCCATGCGGGAAAATGTGAAACAGGCCATGCTGGATTTTGCGATGGCGGACTGACGGATAAAATTAGGAGTTTTTTCAATGAAGATTGCGGGACTTGACATAGGCACGACCGGATGCAAGCTCACGGTATTCGACGGGGAGGGCAGGTACCTTGACAGAGCTTACTGCGACTACCCCGTCACGCGCGGCAAAAGCGAGCACGAGGTGGACGCGTCAGCGATAAGACAGGGCGTACTGGGGGTTATCCGGGCGATGAGCGAAAAGCACCCGGACATTTCAGGCATCGGGATAACTAGCTTCGGCGAGACCTTTGTGCTGACGGATGAGGCGGGCGAGCCGCTCCTTCACGCGATGCTGTACACCGACGCGCGCGGAAAAAACGAGTGCGCGGAGCTGGTCTCAAAGCTCGGCGAGAGGGAGATCGCCCGCATTTCGGGCCTCAGGCCTCACGAGATGTATAGTATATCAAAGATAATGTGGGTGAAAAGCAACCGGCCTGACGTGTATGAAAAGGTTCGCCACATCTTTCTGATCGCGGACTACATCGTCTTTCTGCTGACGGGGAAAGCGCAGATTGACTATCAGCTCGCGACGCGGACCATGGCATTCGATATTCGAAAGCTGACATGGAGCCGCGCGATACTGGAGGCCGCAGGGGTGGACGCGCCGCTCCTGTCGAAGCCCGTTCCCGCGGGTACGGCGGCGGGGAAGATAAAACCGGAGGTCGCGGAAAAAACCGGCCTCTCGCCCGAAACGGTCATCGTCACCGCCTGTCACGATCAGGTGGCTGCCGCCGTCGGTTCCGGGGTGTTCGACACTGTGAGCGCCGTCGACGGAGCGGGGACTGTCGAGTGCATTACGCCTGTTTTCGACGGGATACCGGAGAGCGGCGCGATGTTTGACGGATACTATTCGATAATCCCTTATGTCATCCCCGGGAAATATGTCTGTTACGCCTTTACCTATACCGGCGGCGCGCTGGTGCAGTGGTGCGCCGACACGCTGGCCAAGAAGGAAAAGGACACTGCGCGCGAAAAAGGCGTCAGCGTCTATGCGCTTTTAGAAGAGCCGCGGGATAGAGAGGGGCCGACGGGGCTTCTGGTTCTCCCGCATTTCGCGGGCGCGGCGACGCCTTATATGGACACAGGGTCGAAGGGCGCTATTATCGGCCTCACGGCGGCGAACACCGTTTCGGACATCTACCTCGCCTGCCTGGAGGGCGTCGCCTACGAGATGAGGCTGAACATGGAAAAGCTCGCCGGGGCCGGAATACGCTTCGGCGCACTGCGGGCCACGGGCGGGGGCGCGAACTCAAAGCTCTGGATGCAGATGAAGGCGGACATCCTGAATATCCCGATCGTAACCCTCTCCGCCGTGGACGCCGGAGCCGCCGGCTGCGCGATGCTGACCGGCATAGCCGTCGGCTGCTTCCGCGATCTTGACGACGCCGCCCGCCGCATGGTGCGGGAGCGGGACGCTTTTTACCCGCGAAAAGAGCAGCACGAACAGTTTATGAAGGTGTATGAACGCTACCGCAGGCTCTATGACGCCGTGCGGCCGCTGGTATAGAAAATAATAAGCGCCCTGCCCCGATAGCCTCCTGTTTCCGACCGGCATATTATGTGTATAGAAGGAGGCTTAAAAATGTCAAGAAGAAACCCATTCTGCAACATATTTCCCCGGTCGCCTTTCTGCAGCTGGTTTCGGCCAAGGCCGTCCAGGCCGCACAGACCGCCCGGACGGCCATGGCGTCCGCCCGGACCGCCGTGCCCGCCCGGACCGCCGTGCCCGCCCGGACCGCCCAGACCGCCCGGAAACCGCTATACGTATTATTAGGTTTATGAGCGCTTCCGCAGACGTTATCAGACCGTAAGGACGCCGACACAGGGAATTTAAAACAGACGGTTCATCCTGGTGGATGAACCGTCTGTTTCAGTTTTTAGCCTAAGCCGTACGGCTTTGTCTTCAAAGGAACTTGGCTGACGGCCCCTCTGCCGCAGACGTCATACAAATTGTTATTTCCGCCGCGTATGTCATTTTTTTCCGCGGCGGAAATTCTGCGGGGCTTTTCGTCAAACCTTATGTCTGCCTGGCTATCATTATCCGGTTTTACCTGTATTTACAAACGCACCTGCGGGATGATAAAATGCCTTGGGATGTTCGCCGGAACACGCCGAAGAAGCAAGAGACCGCAGGATCGGTTCAGATGAAATACA
This sequence comes from Oscillospiraceae bacterium, assembly GCA_050253535.1. Lineage (GTDB taxonomy): Bacteria > Bacillota > Clostridia > Oscillospirales > Oscillospiraceae > JBFWIW01. The sequence continues at coordinate 5,036 of JBFWIW010000034.1, read as the reverse complement.
TCGCGTAAGTGACCGGAGTTCCCGTGTTACGATACGTATCGAGAGGTGTTCGGGATGAAGAACGAAACGAGTGTGCGGGGAATCCTTTTTACCGCGGCCGGTGGGATCGGCTGGGGGTTGTCCGGAGTTTGCGGACAATATCTGTTTGCCAATTACCGTTTGGATTCGGCCTGGCTCACCGCAGTGCGCATGGTCTTTGCGGGCGTTATTCTGATTTGTATGGCTGTTCCTCGGCACAGCCGGGAAATAACCGGAATACTGAAAGACCGAAAAGATACGCTTCAATTGATTGCTTTTTCCGTTGCGGGCCTGCTTTTGTGCCAGTACGCTTTTTTGTCGGCGGTTCAATACGCCAATTCCGGCACTGCTACAGTCCTTCAAAGTCTCAATGTCGTGATATTGACTATTTTTTTAAGCGTAAAAGGCCGTGTGCTTCCCGAAAAGAAACAATTATTTTCAGTCGTGTTAGCCTTGGCGGGCGTTTATCTGATCGCCACAAACGGCAACCCGTACGTGATGGTTTTATCGTCCAGAGGGCTGTTCTGGGGGATTACAGCCGCTCTGGGCGTCGTGGCCTATACGCTGTTATCGCAGGGAATTGTCAAGAGATGGGGCAATCAGGTCATTACCGGCTTGGGTATGCTGATCGGAGGGGCCGTCCTTTTTGTCGCCGTTCGTGCGTGGGTCATGCCCGCGTCTCTGGACGCCGGAGCTTTAGCCGTGATTGCGGTAATCGTTTTAATCGGAACCGCCGGGGCATTTACGTTTTTTTTGCAGGGCGTCAGATACCTCGGCCCTGTGAGGGCGACATTAATAGCGTGCCTGGAACCGGTTACGGCGACAATCATATCGGCGCTCTGGCTGCGTACAAGATTCAATATTGCGGACATCCTGGGGTTTTGCTGTATACTGGCCACCGTATTTCTGTCCGCCAAAGACAGGCAAACGGCAGGGCAAACAGGAGGCGGCCGCCAAATGCCTGTCAATAAAAGCAACCGGCCGTAAGGACGCCGACACAGGGAATTTAAAACAGACGGTTCATCCTGGTGGATGAACCGTCTGTTTCAGTTATCATTATCCATTTTTACCTGTATTTACAAACTCCCCTAAAGGATGATAGAATGATTACGTGATACTGTGCCGTCCCCCGGCACATTACGCTGTCTTACATAACCAATGCCGCTTTGGAATTTTGGAACAATACAATATATCCCTCGTCATAACAGATATATCAACTATGCGGCGGGGAAGCGGGCGCGCCCGCTTCCCTTAAATATTTATCCCGATAAGGAGGATCGAAAATGAAGAATAAAAAACTCTCCGCGCTGCTGTGCGTCATTGTGCTTATGGCCATAGCGCCCACGGCGGCGCTGGCCGACAGCGGGCCGAAGCCCTCCGTAGTCGTTGAATTTGAGGGGCTGGGGCAGGAGAACTGCTATGTGACGCTTCTCTCGAAAACCGAGTCCACCGGGCCGTATTCCGCGTATGGCGTGTACTCGGACCCTGCGCGGTATACTCAAAGCGACGAGGACTTTGAAATCTGGCAGAAATTCGTCTCCTATGAGGACGCGGACGGTTTTTATTTCCTCCAGTATTTTGCGAAGCTGGGCGATGATTCGACGTATAAATGGACGTATTATCCGCCCGCGGCGTTCAAAATTCTGATGTACTTCCCGGATTCGGACAGCTTTGCGGTGAGCGATGAAATCTATGAGCGGTACGCCTTCGACAGCTATTTCACCGTGGACGCGGCAAACCTGAACGTAAACGCCGGCGGGACGGTCGGCGCGGTAAAAAGCTACGATTACACCTGGGAGATAATTTCGCTCCTGGCGAGGATCATTATTACAATCGCGCTTGAGCTCGCCGTCGCGCTCCTCTTCGGCTTCAGGGCGAAAAAGCAGATACTTATAATCGTTATTACGAATGTTGTAACCCAGACGGTACTGAACGTCCTCCTCAATATCACAAACTACAATCAAGGTCAGATGATGTTCGTCATCAATTTTTTCCTGCTTGAGCTGCTTGTTTTCGCGATTGAGGCGGTGGTCTATTCCTTTGCGCTGAACAGGTACGCCGCAAGGCCGGTCAGGAAATGGCTGCCCGCCGTGTACGCGCTCTGCGCCAATCTGCTGTCCTTTGCCGCGGGACTCGGCATCGCGCATCTCATTCCGGGAATTTTCTGATACAAACGCTTTGCCGCCACGCCAAACCGTCACGGCTTAACTTTATATTCCAAAAACACACGCCCCGCGGGTATTTCGGCAAGCCCGGGTGAGTCCGAAAGCGGCAAGGGGAAGGGTTGTCTTCCGGACAAAATCATATGACATTTCAATCGCGCGTTAAACCCGCAAAGACAGGGGAGACGGTTCATTGCCTGATGAGCCGTCTCCCCTGGTTCATATTTAAAGAATAAATTGGGCCTCTTAAAGCTTTGAAATATATGGAGGAGAAATGAGGAAAAAGGATGATCAAAAAAAATTAAGCAGGCTCTATTTATTCTGATTAAAAGGTTACCGCATTTTTGTTAAATCTGTTATCACATATCCGTTAAATATTGGTATATTCAGCGCCCGCCGGACAAAAATGCGGAAAAATGCCTGTAAAAGGGCTTTTTATTCAGACGGCGCGAGGCGCGTTAAACCACGTATAAAATCGGAACGCCGCTCAGCTTTTCGGAGAGCTGCGCCCTTAAAAACTGTTCGCCTTCCGCGCGGACAGTGTCCCTGTAGCAGTATTTTCCCCGTCCGCGGCCGGTCATAAGCGTTTGATCGTATAAATCCACAGCGCCGGGAAAAGCCTCTGTGTTGATGGCGCGGTGCACATAGCTGTAGGTCATGAAAATGATCTCAATAGTGAGCTTTTTTTTCACTTTATCCGAGAGCTCGCCTGCGAGCTGCTCTATCATCCGCGTGTAAAGCGCCTTCCAGTTATCGACGAGCACGACGGGCGCGATCAGTATCCCCACGCTGTAGCCCGCTTCGCACATCCGGTTCAGCGCGCGGATTCTGGCCTTTAAGGGGGATGTCCCAAACTCGATTTTCGAAATGATCTCCTGCGGGTTTACGCTCATCCGCATGATAACCCGCGCCCTGTGGTCAAGCGTCAGCAGCGGCTCGACCATATCAAACTTGGTGGGGAATGTGATCAGTCCCTTTTTGCTTTTGGCAAAGCCCTCAATCGTCCATTCCAGATTTCCCGTGATGGTGTTTTCCAAAACCAGATCGCTGTTGCTGCCGATTTCAAAGACAAGCTCTTTTTCGGCGTTTTCCGCCTTTTTTATCAGCCTGTCCAGCATCTGTTCCCGGTTGACAAACAGCCGCAGATAAGAGCATTTGTTATAGCTGCAGACCAGATAGCAGTAAAGGCACATGGCGCTGCAGCCGGACGAGGTGTACGGGACCAGAAAATCGGATATCTTATGGTTCGGCGTATAGGTTAAGCTCTTACGCACGCCGATGATCAGATACCGTTTCATCCTCGCAAATTCCTCGTTTGAATTTTTGCGAAGCGCCTCTATATTGTTATGGTTTTCAATCGGATGCCAAGGAACGCCGCCGAATTTCTCTTTAAGCTGCTGCCCCAGCTCATATTGCAGCGCCGCCGGCTCGTAATAAACCTTTTCCGGATACAAAATACCCACCTGCTCTGCATTAAAGAAAAGTCTTCAGCTGCTGGATATTGTCTTCTTCGAATTTCAATAATTTGTCCATAAGGTTCAGGATGTTCTGATCGGCGCCCTTGTATTTTTTGAGGTTTTTCACGGCGTTTATTACGCCCATGTTGCTCCCGATTATAAGCATCTCCGAAATATGCGAAGGCGTTTTGTCGGTTAAGGTCTGCATATTCAGCATGATATAAGTTTTTACCTTGTCCAGCGCGCTGATCCCTTTTTCATCAAATCCGCTGCCGTTGAGCAGCGCTTTGGCGGAACGGTTGATCTCCACATACTCGTCAAACTGAGATTCCAGACGCTTTCTGAACGCCACATCCTCCGTTATCTCTGTCAGCTGCTTTATCGTATCCACACCCATCTGTGAATTCTGGTATATAAAGTTTAAAAGCTCGGCGTTTCCATTCATGCTTACTGCTCCTTTGCAAATTGTTATTATGACATTACCTCTTTTGACTCTGTTATGTTGTGCATATTCTTTAGAGATAATACAAAGGCTGAGCTGAGACCGGTGATGTGATAAAGGTGCTTGCGGCTAGCTCAGCCTCGTCTGAGGATCGGTGAAATCCTGGACAGCACGCGCCCGGATGGCGCAGGCGCTGTACAATCTCCTCCCGGCATAAAATTTTAAGGCTCCTTTTTCATTCATCTCCTCCTTCATAAGGCCGCGTGCCCTGATCCCGGCCGGGATCAGGGCACGCGGCCTTTGACTGTCATATCAGCCTTCCGTGTCTGTTCGGACAGTGTAAGTAAGTAAGCAGCTTTTCGACAGTCTGCCGATTTAAGCAATGCGTAAAATGATGTCCGTTTCACCGCAACCAAGTGCAAATCAGCAGCGGTCGCCCGGCGGTTGCCGGCCCGCCAAACCTGCGTTTTTTTGTCGGGCGGGGGCTGCCCAATCGCAATCGGACATGTATTTGCGGTTCCATGGGCAGCGGACACAGATAATCCGCTGCCCATGGAAACCATTTTGCCAGGCGTTTTTACGGTAGTGTAACGGTTAGTGTGTTGTTTGCTTCCTCCCACGGGAATGTCAGCGTGAGGCTGGCGACCTGATCCGCATCCAGAATTTTTCCAAAGCTTTTAGTAAACGTATATGTGGAATCCGTGTGTTTTTCACTCGCGGGTGCGTACGATCCGTACAAATCGGGGGTCTTCCCGTCATGCAGCGTCAATGTGGGTGTCAGCAGACTGCCGCACTCGTCCAGATCCGAATCGTCGATCAGCCGCTTCAGTCCGTCTCCGCTGAGAGTAAACTTCATAGACAGAGGAGAAAGCTCAACGGCTTCCACCACTACGTCATGACCATTTATATCATAGGTCTTATCGATTTCAAATATCTGAGTCTCATCTGAATAGGAGA
>JBFWIW010000033.1:0-32857 GCA_050253535.1 Oscillospiraceae bacterium | reverse complement strand
CACCGGGGATCGCGAGGCTTTAAAGCCTCGCGATTCTCTTTTCCGTTATAATGCATTGCACAGGTAAATCGTGAACCTCTCTCGGGACAGAAGAAAGAAGCGCCGCCTCGCGTGAAAGTCCGGCCGCATAGGCCGTTGTCTTCGCCAGAAAGCGGTCATAAAATCCACCTCCACGTCCCAGACGATATCCGTTTACGTCAAAAGCAACCGCCGGCACAAGGATGAAATCTATATCCCGCGGTTCAAGTGTTTCCGAAGCCTCCGGCGGGGACGGTATGCCGAACTTCCCCGGGACAAGCTCCGAAACGGTCTTAATAATTCGTGCCTCCATTATTCCGGCACCTGTTATGAGCGGTAGCGCCACCGTCTTTCCGGAAGATAACGCCGAATCTAATATTTTGCGCGTGTCCGGCTCTCTGCCCATGCTGTGATATGCAAAGACCGTCCTGGCCGCAGCATATTCGGGAAGCGACATAGTATTATTGAATATTATATCGTTGCCGGAAATAATGTCATCCTCCGTAAGCCGCGCCAGAATCTCATTTACTTTTTTTCTGAGGAGACCTTTCTCGCTTTCATAAGAATTCATAAGTAATTTCTCACCGCACTGTAAACAGCCTCATGGATGTCCTGCAGAGGACGCATAACGCCGTCCTCCGTGCATTTTATCTTATGCCAGCCATAAAGCTCAGCCGCCTCAAGTCCGCACTTGCGGCACACTTCGAGATACTTTGTGTCAGCCTCGTGAATATCACTCTTTGTTTTGGTTTCTGTCTCTCTCCTGCGCATTTGTGAGACAGCAGTTGAGAGCGGTACATCCATATATATGACGGCGTCCGGCCTTGGGAGCTCCAGAAGCCTGAACTCGAAGTCATACAGCCAGTCGAGGTACTCCGCCCTCTTTTCGGTAGTTATCTTTGACGCCTGATGTATGGCATTACTCGTTGTATACCGATCGGCTAGAACAAGTCCTCCCTCATTGTAATAATCACGCCATACCTTAACATACGAAGCATAACGGTCTACCGCAAAAAAGGTTGAGGCGGCGTAGGCGTTTACGGATTCAGGATCCGTTCCGAACTCACCGGCGAGATACATACGGAGTAGGGCCGACGATGGCTCCGAATACTGCGGGAAAACGAGCCTCTGAAAAGTCCGCTTTTCTTCTTCGAGCCGCTCACAGAGCATTTTGAACTGCGTTGATTTGCCGCTGCCGTCAATACCCTCTAATACAATTAGTCTGCCCATGCAAACCTCCCATACGCCGACGCGTACTAATAATCATTAAATTCTCCCGCGTATGGGAGAATCCGTCCAGCTATTCGGCTGCCGCCAGAGACGGCGAGTAAAAGGGACATTTTATTATATAATGTGACTCTTCACACTATCCCCCGCTAAATGCGCCTTATCCGCTGGCCTATCACGGCCAGGAGAAACATCGGCAGCTTAATCATTCTTGTAATTCTCCTCGGTTCTCTTTTAAGCCGGTAAAGCCATTCGAGGTTCAACCTCCGCCAATTTTCCGGTGCCCTCTCCACGACTCCGGCAAATACGTCCAGAGAACCTCCGAGACCTGCCATAAAGCCAGCATCCAGCTTTTCTGCGTTATCATGCATCCAGCACTCCTGCTTCGGCGCACCGAGGCAGACAAGCAGAAGATCCGGTTTTTTTTCATTTATATCATCTATAATCGGGGTGTCATCGTTAAAATATCCGTCGTGCGTGCCGGCAATGACAAGACCATTAAACCGCTCTTTCAGGTTCGCAGCCGCCAATTTCGCGACACCCGGCTTCGAGCCGAAAAAATAGACGCTCTTCCCCGTCTTGGCCATCTCGGCAAAAAGCCGCTCGGCAAAATCGATGCCAGGCATTTTCCCCTTCAAGGGACGGCCGAGAATCTTCGCGCCGTATATTATCCCGATTCCGTCCGGTATGACAAGTGCGGCACCTTCCACAGCTTTTTTCAGTTTGGGATCATTCCGGCACAGCCAGACAATTTCCGGATTGGGTGTCACGGCATATGCCGCCCGCCGCTTTTCCATGAGCTCTTCGGCAATTTTTACAGCCTCGTCCATATTGATATCGTCAAAACCGATTCCAAGGACATCCGTTCTCATTATAACCTCACATGCTTAAAGCGTAACATAATACATGATAACCTCCCCCGGATGGGAAATTATATTGCAAATCAATTCCGGCCAAAACGTAAGCGGCGAGCAATTGGCGCATTGGTTTGATTTTTAAACTTGCATCAATTCCGGGTACCCTCCGCAGACGGAGAGAAACGGAGCCATTAATAAATAGTGTGAAAGCTTTCACACTATCCTCTCTATTTCCTTTTTTCTCTCATTGTGTACATACATTGATATATTATCACAGGAAGTCCTTTTATGTCCAGCAAAAGAAACGGCGGTGACCGCTTCCAAAAGTTTTTCCTAAAGTTTTATATAGTTTATATTGACATTCAGCTCTCCACCTGATATATTACATAAGGAAAATAAAGAAGGAACGGCATCCCCGTCCTCACCCGGCCACTTTATGCGCCGCGGTCAACATCGAAAACTCTGCCTTGTGCGGTGTTGTGTCTTTGTACGCGGATGCTTTTGTATCCGCGGTTTGTTTTTTGTGGGGTATGTCTCACACTCATTTTTTGGAGGTGTTTTAATATCAGTAGCTTGGAGCATCAGATAAACGAGGAAATCCGTGATAAAGAAGTGCGCCTTATCGGCGATGACGGAGCTCAGCTTGGAATAATGACCGTTACCGCCGCTCTGGATATTGCCATCGAAAAAGGACTCGACCTTGTAAAGATCGCTCCCGGATCGAACCCCCCTGTCTGTAAGGTCATGGACTACGGCAAGTACCGCTTTGAGCAGCTCAAGCGCGAAAAAGAAGCCCGCAGGAACCAGCACGTCGTCGAGATCAAGGAGATACGCATGTCTCCCGGTATAGGCCTCAACGATTTTAACGTAAAGCTGAAAAACGGGCAGAAATTTTTGCGTGAAGGCAACCGCCTCAAAGTCACCGTACGTTTCCGCGGCCGTGAGATGGCTCATACGGAGATCGGCCGTGAACTTCTCATGAAGTTTGCCTCTGAATGCGGAGAGCTTGCCGTACTGGACAAAGATCCCAAGCTCGAAGGCCGCCATATGAGCATCTTTATGTCCCCCAAAAACGTAAAGTAGCATTACGCAATAACCAATTTATTCTGGAAGGAGAAACCCATTATGCCGAAGATCAAAACTCACAGCGGGGCGAAGAAGAGATTTAGTCTCACGAAGTCCGGCAAAGTAAAGCGCGCTCACGCTTTTAAGAGCCATATTTTAAACAAAAAGACCACCAAGCGCAAGAGAGGCCTCCGCAAGGGCGCCTATGCCGACGCCACGAACGAAGCGGCGATCAAGCGCATGATCCTGTACAAATAAGGGAGGTTAAAGAATATGGCCAGAATCAAAGGCGCGATGATGACGCGTAAAAGAAGAAACAAGATATTAAAGCTCGCAAAGGGCTATTGGGGTTCCAAGTCTACCCACTATAAAATGGCCAATCAGGCCGTTATGAAGTCCCTCACCTATGCTTATGTCGGACGTAAGCGTAAGAAAAGAGATTACCGTCAGCTTTGGATATCCCGGATAAACGCGGCCTGCAAAATGAACGGAATGAACTATTCCCGCTTCATGCACGGCCTTAAGCTTTCCGGTATCGAGATGAACCGAAAGATGTTATCTGAGACCGCCATCCACAACCCCGAGGCGTTTACCGCCCTCTGCGACACGGCAAAGTCCGCCATCGGCGCATAATAAAGCAACCTAAAACACCGGACGCTAAACGCGTCCGGTGTTTTTTGCTATCTCGATAAGGCGCTTTTGCGTATTGTCTTCCGGATTCTCCAGAACGTGGTCAAGGAGAAATGAAAGCGTCTCGCCTATCCCCTTGCCCTCCGGTATGCCCAGCTTTAAAAGGTCTCCGCCGCCCACCGCGAGATCCTTTATCGAAACACACCTTCCGGCTGCGACAGCCTCGTCCAGCATATGCTCCACCCATTTGAGCTCAGCGGCCCGCTCCCTTCGCAAAACCTCCGTCTGCGCGGCAGAATCCGCCCGATGGACATTTATTATCTGTCTGGCGCGTTCTTCTCCGTGCTTAGCCAGAAAACGGCGCATCGTTTTTTCATCCTCCGGCAGTCTTTCATCATGGTATTTCACAAGATACACGACGTCGTCACGCATCTTTGCCGGACTTTTAAGGCGCGTCATAATATCAAACGCTATCCGCTCGCTCACCTTTCCGTGCCCATAGAAATGTCCGACGCCGTTTGCATCCCGCGTAAAACACTCCGGCTTCCCCAGATCGTGAAACAGCATGGTAAGCCGCAGAACAAGGTCGTCAGGCGCGGCCTCTACAGCATGCACAGTGTGCTGCCAAATATCGTAGCAGTGGTATTTCGTTTTTTGGTCAAAGCCGAAGGTTGCTTTTATTTCCGGTATCACCACGGCAAAAATGTCGGCGAATTCCGTGAATACGCTGCCGGCATTCTCACCGCAGAGCGCACCACAGAGCTCTGCATAAATTCGCTCCGCTGATATCGCTGAAAGCAGCCCCCGGCAGCACAGCATAGCCACGGCTGTTTTTTTCTCTATCTTAAATCCGAGCTTTGATGCAAACCGCAGCGCCCGTAAAATGCGTAAGGCGTCCTCATTAAAGCGCGTCTCCGCATCCCCGACACAGCGGATTAGTTTTTTTAAAATATCATCCCGCCCTCCAAAAAGGTCAGTGATTACTCCGGAGCGGGACATTGCCATCGCGTTAATGGTGAAGTCGCGGCGCTTTAAATCCTCGGAGAGCGTCCTTACAAACTTGACACTGTCCGGTCTGCGGCTGTCAGAATACTTTCCGTCCACACGAAAGGTCGTTACCTCAGCCACCCCTCCGAAGGCAATGACGGTAACTGTGCCATGTTTCGCACCGGTCTCCAGCACTTTCCCGCATACGAAGCAGGCCTCTACTTCCTCAGGCAGTGCGGAGGTGGCGATATCCCAATCATGTATTTCCCTGCCCATCACGATATCCCGCACACAGCCTCCGGCGAGATAGGCATCATAACCGCATTCCTCTAATTTTCCGAGTATTTTGTCTATAAACTCAGGCGGCATAATACACTGCATTGAATACTCCTAAAAATGAAAATTTTCGATTGTTTTCGCATAAAAAGCATATAAAGAGACTGTGTAAATCCTATTGTATTCTCATATAATTAGTATTATAATATTTTCTCGGCCTAATATCAACAAGACTCATAAACCATTAAATAATATTTTTAGCAGGCCACATAAACCGTCAGGCCTTTAGGAGTTTTATGATTATATCCGATCTTGAAAAATACATGAAGCCCGGTGTGCATTGTCACCTGATCGGCATCGGCGGAGTATCCATGTCGCCTCTCGCAGAGGTGCTTTTTGGGCAGGGGCTGCTTGTCACCGGTTCTGACATGAACGACGGCCCTTCCGTACAGCACCTGCGTTCTCTCGGCATACCAGTTACCATAGGCCACCATGCCGAAAACATAAAAGGGGCCCGGTTTATTGTCCGTACGGCAGCGGCCAGAGACGACAATGTGGAAGTTATAGCCGCCCGTGATGCGGGAATACCCGTGTTTGAACGCGCGGAGGGTTGGGGCTATATCATGCGCCGTTTCAAAAATGCCGTATGCATATCCGGTACGCACGGTAAGACCACGACCACCTCGATGGTGACGCATATCCTTATGGCAGCAAAAAAAGATCCTACAGTTATGATAGGAGGAACACTGCCACTTCTGGGGAGCGGACACCGTGTAGGCGGCGGGGACACCATCGTCCTTGAGTCATGTGAATATTATAACTCTTTTTTAAATTTTTCGCCAACGATTGCCGTAGTCCTCAATATAGAGGCTGACCACCTTGACTTTTTCCGCGACCTTGAAGACGTAAAATCCGCGTTCCGTCGCTTTGCCTCCTTAGTTCCGGAGGATACGGGCATAGTCGTTGCCAACAATGACGACAAAAACACGATGGACGCTCTCGCGGGCCTGAAGCGCCGCATAATCACTTTCGGCTTCTCAGAAAATGCTGAAGTGAGGGCGGTAAATATCAGGACGAACGAAAAGGGTTCCAGCTTCGATGTGCTGCACGGAGACAGCGTCTATACTCACATAAGGCTCGAGATACCGGGCGTCCATAACGTGAAAAACGCCCTTGCGGCGGCGGCTTCCGCAATTTCGCTTGGAATTCCCTCCCCCGCTGTTTTAACGGGCCTCGCCTGTTTCACAGGTGCGGGCCGTAGATTCGAGCGTAAGGGTGAATACAACGGCGCACAGGTCTACGACGATTATGCACACCATCCGGGTGAACTGCACGCGCTTTTTGATGCCGTGTCGACCCTCGGCTATAAGAGGATCATTATAGCTTTTCAACCGCATACCTATACCCGTACCAAAGCCCTCTTTAACGATTTCGTACGGGAGCTCTCCCGCGCAGATATCGTTTTTCTGGCTGAAATATATGCCGCAAGGGAAAAGAACACTCTTGGCATATCGTCCAAAGACGTAGCCGACAGGATACCCGGCGCCGATTACTGTTCGACATTCGCCGAACTGGAGGATAAACTTCGGAAAACCGCCTCGCCCGGAGACATTATTTTGACTGTCGGCGCGGGTGACATCTTCCGAGTAGGCGAACAAATCGTAAAGACTTAAATAAATTTCGATGCTTGCCACTGATAATAGTAATGCAAAAACGATTATTACAATATTCAAATGCCCAAATCAGATTAAACGACTTCCGGCAGCTTATATGCCGGAAGTCGTTTTTAGGGGTCTGCGTGGCAGGCCCTGCCGGCATACCTGCCAAAAACCCAGCTTTACTTAAGGCTTTCTAGGTATCCCTCCAATATCAATGTCGCCGCTACGGCATCCACCGTTTCCCTGCGCTTTTTTCCGCGCTTTCCGGCCTCTGAAAGTATCCTGTGCGCGTCCACGGTCGTACGCCTCTCGTCCCATAGCACAACCTCAATACCGCTCTTTTCGCTCACGAGCTTTGCAAACTCTGAATATTTCTCAGCTCTCGGGCCCAGTGTGCCATCCATATTGCGCGGATAGCCCATGACGAGCCTTTCAACCCCCCGAGCCCTCGCTTCAGTGGAAATAGTATCCGCTAAACGCTCCGCGTTCCAGTCCGAGACGACCCACGCCTCCCCTGCGAGGAATCCCCCCGCATCCGAGACAGCGAGCCCCGTGCGCGCATCGCCATAATCTACAGCCATTATCCTCATATTATATACCTCAATTTATCATTGCAATAATGATATCCGTTTTTTATTAAATAAGCAATAATTTTAATAATTAATTGCTTATTTAGCTTTAAACACATAAATATAAGCAACAAAAAGAGTTGACCTCGCTACCGAACCGTGTTATACTAACTCTACCTGTCGACAGAGAGGCTATTTTTTGTGTGCAAAAAGCCTTGATTTTGTCAAATCCAAACAGGGAGGCAATTAAATTGGAGGTGCCGTAAATGCGAGTAAAAATAACGCTCAGATGCAATGAATGCAAGCAGAGAAATTACAACACAATGAAAAACAAGAAAAACACACCTGACCGTCTTGAACTTAACAAGTACTGTCGTTTCTGCCGCAAGCATACTTTGCACAGCGAAACGAAGTAGTGCGAGGCTTTTAGGAAAGGATGTATTTTATGGCTTCCGAAGATAAGAACATTACAAGACTCAGTGACCCCGAAGTTTCGGAAACTGATGCCCCCGCCAAAAAGTCCTCAAAGAAAAAGGGGTTCTTCGTCCGCACCGGTGAGCGCGTAACCAGATGGTTCCGCGAGATGAAGAGCGAACTCAAGAAGGTCGTTTGGCCAACACCCAGGCAAATTTTTAATAACACGCTAGTAGCTCTGACCGTTATGGCAGTCGCCGCAGTCGTTATCTGGGGATTTGACGAGATCGCGTCCATGGGCGTCCACCTCCTCATCTCCCTAACCGCTTAAGGAGCAGTCATGGCGGAAGAAGCAAAATGGTATGTCGTCCACACTTATTCCGGTTATGAAAACGCTGTTGCCGATACGATAGGCAAGGCGGCCGAAAACCGAAAAATGCAGGACCTCATCCTTGAGATCAACATTCCGATGGAAACTGTCACCGAAATTGCCGATTCCCAGACCAAAACGGTCGAGAGGAAGGTATTTCCCGGCTATGTCCTCGTCAAAATGATCATGACTGATGAGAGCTGGCACCTTGTCCGCAATGTACGCGGCGTCACTGGTTTTGTCGGCTCCGGCAATAAGGCCGTTCCACTTACCGACGAGGAGATCGCGGCGCTTGGCGTCGAGAAGCACGATATAGTTGTTAATTTCGAAGTTGGAAGCAGCGTCAAGGTTACAGACGGGCCGCTTGAGGGTTTCTTCGGCACCGTTGACGATATCGAAGTGGAAAAGAGCAGAGTACGGGTCATTGTCTCCATGTTTGGCCGTGAAACACCTGTTGACCTCGATTTTGACCAGATAGAACTCATTAAAAACTAACCATTTATGCAGAGCGGTTTTCGTTTTGCTGCCGTTTTTGGCAAAGTGGGAGGAGCCGTGGAGCTCCGTCAAGGATGCGCCGACAGGCGGCGTGTCACCACATTTTTATAGGAGGTGCTCACACAGTGGCACAGAAAGTTACAGGAATAATTAAACTCCAAATTCCTGCCGGAAAAGCGACTCCCGCTCCCCCGGTAGGTCCCGCGCTCGGTCAGCACGGCGTCAACATAGGCGCATTCACAAAGGAATTTAACGAGCGCACCAAAAGCGAGATGGGGATGACCATCCCCGTCGTTATTACCGTTTATTCGGACCGCAGCTTTTCCTTTATTACGAAGTCTCCCCCGGCGGCCGTTCTTCTCAAGAAGGCGGCTGGCCTTGATAAGGCCTCCGGCGTTCCGCAGAGGGATAAGGTCGCAAAGCTTAGCCGTGAGGACGTCCGCAAGATCGCCGAGATAAAGATGAACGACCTCAACGCCGGCAGCATTGAAGCCGCCATGAGCATGATCGCCGGTACCGCCCGCAGCATGGGCATCGTCATAGAGGAGGCATAATCATGTTTAGAGGTAAGAATTATAAAGAGAGCGCTAAGCTCGTTGACAAATCAACATTTTACGAAGCCGCCGATGCTTTTGACCTTCTCGTCAAAAGTGCAAAGGCCAAGTTCGACGAGACAGTTGAGCTTCACATTAAGCTCGGCGTCGATTCCCGCCACGCCGACCAGCAGGTCCGCGGCGCCGTCGTGCTTCCCCACGGCACCGGAAAGACGCGCAGGGTGCTTGTATTCTGTAAGGAAGAGCGCCAGAAGGAAGCTCTTGATGCCGGCGCCGACTTCGTTGGCGCTATGGATATGGTCGAGCGTATCCAGAAGGAAAACTTCTTTGACTACGACGTCGTCATCGCAACACCGGATATGATGGGCGTTGTGGGACGTCTCGGTAAGACCCTAGGCCCTAAGGGCCTCATGCCGTCCCCCAAGGCCGGCACGGTCACCCCCAACCTCGCCCAAGCAATAAGCGAAGTCAAGGCCGGCAAGATCGAATACCGTCTTGACAAGACGAATATTATCCACTGCCCTATCGGTAAGGTCTCCTTCGGTACTGAGAAGCTCATGGATAACTATACAACACTCATTACTGCAGTTCTGAAGGCCAAGCCCGCAGCCGCGAAGGGCCAGTATATCAGAAGCTGCGTCACCGCCTCCACCATGGGCCCCGGCATTAAGATCAATGCCATGAAGCAGCTGTAAAACAAACCCTTTACAATTTTAAACTAAAATCACTGACTTAACCGCAAGCGGGCAAGTCGGTGATTTTTTTGCACAAATCCATATTACTTTGTCAGCAGCAAAAAGGCCCTCCGGATAATTCTTCCGGAGGGCTTTTTGAATAAATCTAAAGAAATTAATTAATACATGCCGCCCATATCGGGAGCTGCAGGCATGGCCGGAGCCGGAGGTGCCGGGATGTCGGAGACGAGAGACTCGGTGGTAAGCACCATCGCCGCAACGGAAGCGGCGTTCTCAAGAGCGCTTCGGCAAACCTTTGTCGGGTCGACAATACCAGCCTTAATCATATCGCAGTACTCTTCCTTGGCCGCATCATAGCCGAAACTCGTGTTCTCGCTGCCTGCGACTTTGTCAAGAATGACCGCACCCTCAAGTCCGGCGTTCTCTGCGATCTGCCTGATCGGAGCGCGGAGAGCCTTGGCGATAAGGGAAATACCGGTCTTCTCATCGCCGTGCGCGGAGGCAAGGAGTTTTTCTACTGCCTTTGACGCCACGACATACGCCGTGCCGCCACCAGCCACGATGCCCT
This sequence comes from Oscillospiraceae bacterium, assembly GCA_050253535.1. Lineage (GTDB taxonomy): Bacteria > Bacillota > Clostridia > Oscillospirales > Oscillospiraceae > JBFWIW01. Next base: position 22,474 of record JBFWIW010000033.1, on the reverse strand, counting down.
CTTCAACTGCAGCGCGGGTAGCATTAAGCGCATCCTCGATGCGGAGCTTCTTTTCCTTCATCTCGGTCTCTGTGGCCGCGCCTACCTTTATAACGGCAACGCCGCCGGAAAGCTTAGCAAGGCGCTCCTGGAGCTTCTCCTTGTCGTAATCGGAAGTGGAAACCTCATATTCGCTCTTTATCTGGGCAATTCTATCCTTAATGCCCTTGGAATCACCGGCGCCGTCAACTATGATTGTGTTCTCCTTAGACGCCTTAATCTGTCTTGCTGTTCCAAGCATGCTTACATTTGCATCCTTGAGCTCCATGCCGAGCTCGGATGAGATAACCTGGCCGCCAGTCAGTACGGCGATATCCTTGAGCATTTCCTTGCGTCTGTCGCCGAAGCCCGGGGCCTTTATGCAGACGCAGGTGAAGGTGCCGCGCAGCTTGTTCAGGATAATGGTGGCAAGAGCCTCGCCCTCTACGTCCTCGGCGATGACGAGCATCTTGCGGCCCGCCTGCACGACCTGCTCCAGAACCGGCAGTATCTCCTGGATGTTTGATATCTTCTTATCGGTTATGAGAATATAGGGATCGTCAAGAATGGCCTCCATCTTCTCGGAATCGGTAACCATGTATGGGGTGATATAGCCTCTGTCGAACTGCATGCCCTCGACAACCTCTGAAAAGGTCTCGGCGGTCTTGGATTCCTCGACAGTAATTACGCCGTTCTGGGAGACCTTTTTCATCGCCTCCGCTATGAGAGTGCCAATCATGTCGTCTCCGGAGGAGACCGCGCCAACTCTGGCAATATCCTCGGTACCGGTAACCGGCTGGGAATTCTTCTTTATAGCATCCACCGCCGTGTTAACTGCCTTTTGAATACCCTTTTTCATAATCATGGGATTTGCGCCCGCTGCAACGTTCTTTATTCCCTCATGAACCATAGCCTGAGCCAGAAGCGTCGCAGTCGTGGTACCATCACCGGCGACATCGTTTGTCTTGGAGGCAACTTCCTTGACCAGCTGGGCTCCCATGTTCTCGAATGCGTTCTCAAGCTCGATTTCCTTGGCAATCGTTACACCGTCGTTCGTGATGAGGGGCGCGCCAAACTTCTTGTCCAGGACCACGTTTCTGCCCTTGGGTCCAATGGTGAGCTTAACGGTATCTGCGAGCTGATTTACGCCCTTTTCAAGGGCTCTGCGAGCTTCTTCACCATAAATGATCTGTTTTGCCATTGTGATTACCTCCTGTATTATTCAACGATGGCCAGAATGTCGTTCTGGCGGACGATCGTGAGCTCCTCGCCCTCGACCTTAACTTCCGTGCCGGTGTACTTGCCGGTAATGACCATATCGCCCTTTTTGACGACCATTTCGATCTTCTCGCCGTCCACAAGTCCGCCGGGGCCGACCTCAATAACTTCATAGACCTGGGGCTTTTCCTGGGCAGCACTGGTGAGGATAATACCACTCTTTGTGGTCTCCTCAGCCGCCGCGCGCTTAATGATTACTCTGTCTGCGAGTGGCTTTAATTTCATACTGACGTACCTCCTAACTTTTTTAGACAAACGGGAATAACTATTCTCCCTTTGAACACTGTAACTGCGTTAGCACTCTCTTTGCCTGAGTGCTAACGCAGTTATAATAATAGCCTAACATATTCCATTGTGCAACTACTATTTTAAAGAAAATTCTGTTTTATTAAGTTCAATTTGGATGATATTTTAATATATCATCCATTTACCGCCGAAAACTCGTTTTTACTCATATTATCATTGTTTTTTGCCGATCTATTTTTAAAAAACGCCATATCTCGTGGAAAAATAAAGTTGATTCCGCCCGAAATCATTTTAAAACAGGTTTTTTTCTGACATATCGTCTCCCCATCGAGATTAATTATATACTCCTCCATGCTTTCAAGCTCGAGATACTTGCCTCTTATATGGCGTATCAGATCAGGCATTTTGGCATAGTCGCCCCTGGCATACTTGCCCAGGACCGTAAGTGATCGCAGTCTGGAGATTTGGCTCACGATGAGGAAGTCAATAATCCCGTCATCCGGCATAGCCTCTCTCACCGGGTTAAAGCCGCCCCCGTAATATCTGCCGTTACACGCGCAGACAAGCGCAAACTCCCCAGTCAGCGTTTCATTCTCCGTCCTTATAATATAGCTATTGTTTATTCCCTTTGCAAAATTTGCAAGGAGCGACACGACATAGCCTGCCGCGCCGCCGACAATAGGCAGATGGCTGTATTTATGTACATCTGCACCTATACGGGCGTCGATCCCCACAGAGCAGATGTTCACGCTGTAACGCCCACCGCACTCTATTATATCTATTGGTCTTATCTCTCCGTCCACAAGCGTGCGGACATCAAAAAAGCGAGAGGCCTCCGAACCGAATATTTTAATAAAGTCGTTGCCCGTACCGCAGGGATAATGCGTAACAGCGGCATTTGGAAAACCGACCGCGCCGTTCGCGCACTCGTTGAGCGTCCCGTCGCCGCCGCAGGCATAAACGCGGAGCTCAGCCCCGCTTTCTGCTTCTTCCCGCACCTTTCGGCAGGCATCAAGCGGCGCCTTAGTCATATATATCTCATAGTCCCCGCCCAAATCCGCCATTTCAGATTTAATTTTTTCTATTACCTTTTTTACATCGTTCCTTTTACCCCCGGCGACCGGGTTCACAACAAAAAGATGTTTCAAGCACCTCACCTCAGATACATATAAAGATCGCACTTCAGCATTCCATTGTAGAGCTTGCGCTTTTTGTCTGCGGTCTTTCCGAACGTACGCTCAAATTCCGTATGAGATGAGAGGATATAAGATTTCCAGCCAACTAGTTTTCTTGCCGCTCTGCCGAACTCGGCGTAGAGTTTTTCCGCATCAGCATGCTCCATAACGCGCTCGCCATACGGCGGATTGGTAATAATAACACCGGGCTTGTCCCGATAAAATGTCCTCGCGTCGGCCGTCTCGAAGCGGATATACTCGGCCACTCCTGCGCGCTTTGCGTTTGCCCTCGCGATTTCTATGCTGTCTGGGTCTATGTCTCCTCCCCAGATGTCATAATCCCCGCGAAATTCCCTATCGTGCGCCTCGGCAGCGGCGGTCGCCCAGATGTTTCCCTTCATCCATGCCCAATGCTGGGCATCAAACCCTCTCTGAAGGCCGGGAGCACGGTTTAAGGCCGCCATGGCCGCCTCGATCGGTATGGTACCGGAGCCGCAGAAAGGGTCGCACACGCTCCCGCGTCCGCGGTAGCGGGCAAGACTCACCATAGCGGCGGCGAGCGTTTCCCTGAGCGGCGCGGCGTTTCCTACCGGTCTATAGCCCCTTTTGTGCAGACCCGCGCCTGAGGAGTCGAGATAGAGGGATGCCACATCGTCCATAATGGCAAAGCGTACCTGATACTTCGCGCCCGTCTCCTCGAACCACGAGACCTTGTATTTTGCCGCCAATCGGTCGACCATAGCCTTTTTTATTATCTTCTGACAGTCCGGTATTGAATGGAGCTTTGAATTCAGCGAATATCCCTTTACCGGGAACATGCCGTCGGACGGGATAAATTCTTCCCAGTGCATAGCTTTTACACCCTCGAACAGCATGTCGAATGTTTCCGCCCTTGTCTCTCCGACCTTCACTAGTATGCGCTCTCCGGTTCGCAGCCAGATGTTCGCCCGCGCTATGTCGGCTTTATCTCCCGAAAACACCACTTTTCCGTTATCCGCGCGTACATTTTTCATGTTGAGTCTTTTAAGCTCGTCCGATGCCAACCCCTCAAGCCCGAAAAGGCAGGGTACGTTCATTTCAAATTCCATATCATTTTCCGTTTCCTAAGAATAACGTATTTTACTGATGAATCATATCATAGCAATATTGGATTTGCAATCGCCGCTTTTTTTTGGTATTCTTTACCGTGGATCTGTTTTATAGCATAACGTGCCTATAGCTGTGTCTTATCCGAAAGGAACTTTTTTTATGTCTTTAGTCACTGTTTACAGAGCCGACGACTACTCGCCGGAAGTCATGGACGATATCGTTGCCCGGCATTTCGAAGCACTCGGTATCGCCGCCGACTTAAAGCCGCACATGAGGGTACTAATAAAGCCGAACCTGCTCACCGCAAAAAGGCCCGAATTCGCCGTTACGACGAATCCGTACCTTATCGATGCCATCGTGCGCTGGCTTCAGAGCCATAATATAACCCGTCTTATGATAGCAGACAGCCCCGGCGGTCCCTATGTCTCGGCGTCGCTCAAAAATGTCTATTCCTCCTGCGGTCTCCGCACACCGGACTGCGAACCGTTTTTGAATTACGATACCAGCTGGCAATCCGTCCCCTCTCCGGAGGGATTTGTCTGCCGCTCATTCAATATTATAACCCCTATATGCGAGGCGGATTACATTATTAACGCAGCAAAACTCAAAACTCACTCTATGACCGCATTCTCCGCCGCGACAAAAAATCTCTTCGGCGCAGTGCCCGGCCTCCAAAAACCGGAAATGCACTACCGTTACGCCGGCATATATGATTTCTGCGGTATGATCACAGAGCTCGCGCGCGTCGTCGCACCACAGGTAAGCATTATTGATGCGGTGGACGCGATGGAGGGGAACGGTCCCTCCGGCGGCAGGGTTCGGCACACCGGCCTTACGCTCGCCTCGCGCGATGTTTTTGCTCTCGACCTTTTTGCTGCAAATCTTATGGGAATTCCACCAAAATCAGCTTTTCTGCGCCGGATAGCAGACGAAAGCCTTGCATTTCCGAAAGACATCGAGCTGGCAGGATGCGCGGTAACGCCGTTTTCTCCGCCGTTTATGCTGCCCGACTCGATGAGCGAAACGCTTTTTGGGAATTTTCCCTCCGTTATTCGAAAACCGCTCCTTGCAGCCGGTAAAAAATTCCTGCGTCCTATACCTCGGATCGACGATAATAAATGCGTCGGCTGCGGTAAGTGCGCGGAGTCCTGCCCGTCCAAAACCATCCGCGTTGAGAACGGCCGGGCGCATATTTCCCGAAGAACATGCATTTCCTGCTTTTGCTGTCAGGAAATGTGCCCTGTGGGCGCAGTCATAATAAAAAGGAAATTCAATTATTGAAAGCACGCCGGCAAGGCAGCTTTACATGAGGCGCGGATACGGGTTCGTATCCGCGCCTCATGTCTGTGAATAAAACTTGCGAATATGGTTGACAATCGTCTACCTCTCTGCTATGGTGTAGGTAGACGATAGTATACCAGAAGGGAGTACTCCTGATGAAAGTCAATCTGTCCGGCAGCGAATGGAAACTGATGAACGCCCTGTGGGAGCAGTCACCCAGAACAATTATGGAACTGACGGGTTCGCTTAAAGGCGACACCAACTGGTCAAAAAACACGGTAATTACAATGCTGTACCGGCTGGAAGCCAAGGGCGCCGTCCGGTACGACACGGACGGACGGACCCGCCGATACCGTCCCGCGGTGCGGCGGGACGAAGCTGCACGAACGGAGACTGAAAGTTTTCTTGAAAAAGTTTATGGCGGCAGTCTTGGCCTGATGGTAAATGCCATGGTACAAAGCCACAGCCTCACGCCTGAAGAAATCGCGGAGCTGTCCGATATCCTGAAACGGGCGGAAAAGGGGCCGAAATGACAGACATCCTGATTTCTTCCTCTGTCCTGATCGCTGCGCTTTTATTGCTGCGCACCCTGCTTTGGAAATCCATCAGCCGCCGGGTGCAGTATGCCCTTTGGGCCGTCGTGCTGCTGCGGCTGCTGATCCCTGTGAACCTGCCTGCGTTTTCCCTGTCGGTTCTGAACGCAGGTCAGAAAGCCCAGGCGGCTGTGACAGAGACGATCGCCAAAACCATTTCTGCGGATCCACCCGGGCAGGTTATGCCGGACGAATCACCCGGCATAACCGAAAGTTCCGATTCCTCCGAATACCCGGCACTGTCGGGTGACGAAAAAACCGCAGTCTCCTTTGCGGGTAAATTGTCGGCAAGTGACATTCTCTCTCTTGTCTGGAAATGCGGTATGACAGTAATGGCGCTGTGGTTTCTTACAGCCAACCTGCATTTCCGGCGCAAGCTCCGGAAATGCAGAGAACCTTATCATGTTGAGAGTTGTAAACTTCCGGTTTACTTCTGCAATAAGCTCAAATCCCCCTGCCTTTTCGGTTTTCCGCGTCCGGCCATTTACCTGACGCCGGCCGCTGACTGTTCGGAGGGCGTACTTCGGCATGTTTTGGCTCACGAGGAGACCCACTTTAAGCATCTGGACCCGCTGTGGTCAATTCTTCGGTGTATTTGCCTCGTAGTCTATTGGTTTGACCCCTTTGTGTGGGCTGCCGCCGCCGCTTCCAAAGCCGACTGCGAGCTGGCCTGCGACGAGGCCGCAATCCACAGTCTGGGAGAGGGGGAGCGTATCCCCTACGGCGAGACGCTGCTGTCGCTGATCCCGGTCCGGAAGACCCCCGCCGACCCCATGCTGTCCGCTACAACAATGACGGCGGGCAAACGGCAGCTCAGAGACCGCATCACCCGTATCGCTGAAAACCGCCGCACCGTCACCGCGGCTCTGCTGGCTGCTGTTGTTATAACCATGCTTCTCGCCGCCTGTACTTTTACCGGGGCAAAAATCCAAACCGGCAGTACGGCAATGTCCAGCGCCGTAACTTCCCCATCTGCCACCGGCATCTCCCTGCCGGATGGCGAGCCGGACGTCTCTATCCCCTTGACCGTTCTGGAGCCATACGAGCCCGCTGCGGTCAACGCGGCGCCAACGCAGGATATATCGGAATTTCTGACAAGCCCTGTCCCCGTTGACGACTATGAGGTGTTCTTATGCCGGAACAAAGATGGCAGCGTCTGGGCGGGATACCGGCATGCCGAGGATAGCAATATTTACCTCTTTCAAAAAGTTTACTGGTTCGCGGACGCCGTGACCAACGAAGCCGTTAACTCCGTTAAGCCGTTCACCGATGTGCTGGGATACTATGGGTTTGCGGTCGGTTATCAGTCCGGTGCTGACTTTGCGCCTTACCATGACGGAATGACCGGCAGTATTTATAACGCCCACAGCTACTATTTCTTCGATGGCTACGGAACGCTCCGCCTGCTGGCGCAGACCGCCGGCAACACATATCAGGACGATTGGGACGGCAACGGCACTGACGAACTGTTCTGGAGCAGTCTCAGCCCCGCGATCGGGGAACTGTACTTTCAGAGGGACGGCGGGCTCTTTTGCGCCGACCTCGGCGGCCTCGTCCGGGATGCCTATCCCGACTGGGACTACATGGAATTTGGCTCCTACAACGCGGATAAGCATTACATAATCGCAGACGGCTATATCACCGCTGTCAATGGCGCGCTGGCCGTACGGTATCTTTATTTTACCGGTAATTCCCTTTTGCTATATAAAGACAGCCGCGCCGTTTCCGACCATGTTATGAGCGGTATTGATGTGCCGGACGAAGTGCTGTCCGCCGCGAAGGACTTCGTCAAGGAATCATTCAAGTCCGGACAGTCCAATTCACCCCTCTGCGGCTATGACGACTGGCGCATAGAGAGCCTGACCTGCGCCGATACCTATGACGACTTCTGCGGCATGGACCTGGATATCTACAATATGAATTACGAGCTCCACGCCTCACAACCGGAGAACGTGGTTTTGGCAGGCGGTATGTACTTAACGGAGGAAAACTGGGTCATGCCCGGTTACCCCTACTGCACTTATCTGATTTTCGAGGTACAGGACGGTAAACGCGTCTACCTGTGCAGCGCAATGGAAAACGACTGCAGCCCCGACAGCGAGTTATTCATGAGCGATTTGAGAAATAATCTGATGAATCAGGGCCTGCTGCCGCTCTCCGGCCTATCCTCAGAAGAACTACTGTATAATTTCTATTGCACCCCGATAGCTTTTCTGGACCAGCTCGCAGAACGCCCCGGCTCAGAGCAGGATGCCGTCTGCCAGGAGCTTGCCTATTATCAGCTCAACGGCACCGCCGAACAGACGAAGCAGTTCAATACGGCAGTCGAGACCGTTGCAGGCTCGTCTCTGACCGATGCGGAAAAGGCTGCTTATAAGCGCCTTTTCGACCACTGTGTCCACACCAATCCGGCTGTAAGATCAGACTAGCCGACGGTAAGGCTTCTACTCCGCAGATATCTCAGCGAAGAAAGATGAAGAAACGGCGCAGCTGAAGCTCCGCCGTTTCCTTTTGCCGTTTCTGATGTTATTACTTATTTTTTTGCAACTCTTCCTCTTCCAGCATGCGGTACGCGATTTTTCCAACAAGAGTTTTGGGCAGATCCTCTCGGAACTCGATGTCATACGGAACCGCATAGCGTATCATATTCTTCCGGCAGTAATCGATGAGTTCTTTTTTTACCTCGTCCCCTGCCTCAATTCCGGGTTTCAGTACAACAAACGCCTTAACTTTCTGCATTTTATACGAGTCCGGCACGCCTATAACACAGCACAGATGGACGTATTTATGCCCGCATAGGACGTTTTCCACCTGCGTGGGATAAACGTTATAGCCGCTCGTTATGATCATCCGCTTAATGCGCTGCCTGAAATAGATGAATCCGTCCTCGTCCATCATACCGAGGTCGCCGGTGTGCACCCATGAGAGTCCGTCCGCATGGACTTTCAGCGTATCTGCCGTCTCCTGCGGGCAGTTAAGGTAGCCCTTCATTACGGTTGGCCCCGACAGACATATCTCTCCCTCGGCCCCGTAAGGCACCTCTTCCTCCGTACCGACGGCTACGATTCTATAAAACGTATCCGGGAACGGCAGGCCTATACTGCCCTCTTTGGCCATGTGCATCGGCGTGAGGCAGCTCGCTGTGACGCACTCTGTCGTACCGTATCCTTCTCTCACCTGTATCGTCGCGCCGTGTGCTTCAAGAAAGCTGTCGAAGCGTTTTTTGAGCTCAATCGGGAGAGAATCCCCCCCGCTGAAAACACCCTTGAGGCAGGAGAGCTCCAGGTTCTTAACCGCTGGCACGCGGAGAAGCGCTTCATAGAGCGTCGGTACTCCGGCAATGAAGTTCGGGCGGTATTTCTTTAAAAGCTCCGCATAGCTCTCGGCGTTAAAGCGCGGGACGAGTATGCACCGCCCGCCCTGCGAGAGCATGGAGTGTATACATACACCGAGCCCGAAGCCGTGAAATACTGGCATAACGGCAAGCATACTGTCCCCGGGGGCAAACATCGGATTTGTCGCAACGATCTGCTCCCCCAAGGCATTAAAGTTCATGTCGGTGAGGCATATGCCCTTCATCTTCCCCGTCGTACCGCCGCTGTACAGAATTACCGATTCTTCTTTCGGCAATCTGGTTTCCTCATATCTTCCGGTGTAGGCATCTCCCGTTTTCAAAAAATCGTTCCAGCAAATGACGGGAGCGTCGGCCGGTACTTTTTTTACCTTTCTCCCCTGGGTTAGTTTGTACCCCAGCCTTTTCACCGGAGAGAGCGCGTCTCCCACGCCTGTTATGATCAGGTGGCGGAGGTCGTAACTCTTGCGCGCCTCTTCAAGCTTCTCATAATTCATATCCAGAGTGAGACACGCGACACTTTCGGTGTCGGCCAGATAAAAAGCTATCTCATTGGCGCTGGAGAGCGGGTGCACCAGGTTGGACACCGCGCCTATCAAATTTACAGCATAAAACATGGCAACCGACTGCGGCATGTTAGGCATACAGATATTCACGCGGTCGCCCTTCTTTATCCCAAGAGCGGCGAGAGCCCGGGCACAGCGCCGGACTTCAACACAGAATGCCGCATAGGTAACTTTTCTGCCCATAAAGTCATATGCGATCAGCTCCGGGTGTTTTTCAGCAACGCGGCAAACCGCATCAAATAAAGAGCCATCCTTATAAATGAGCGTGGCGGGTATGCCGCCGAGATTTTTTATCCATGGGGTTTTCACTTCTGACATCAGCAGGTTCTCCTCAATTATTCTATAGACTTCAGCGACTCGGCCATGTTTATTTTTTTCAGACGGAAATACATAAACATATTCACAATGCAGGCAAATACTATCGTCAGTACGGACGCATAAAGATAACTCAAAGGTATTATGCGCACGTCGAAAGATACCGTATCTATCTTTATCTGATTCATAATGAAAATGTGCAGCGCCTTACCCATGCCGAGTCCCGCAATCGTACCGAGAAACATCATAATAATATTCTCCCGGAAAACATAAGCTGCCGTCTCCGGTGGATAAAAGCCGAGCACCTTGATCGTGGCTATCTCGCGCACGCGCTCCGTAATGTTTATATTTGTCAGGTTATATATAACCACAAAGGCCAGAAGTCCTGCAGTCACTATGGTGAGAATTACAATATAAATGAGGTTCCCCATAATAGCGCCGAGTCTGTCCCTTGTATCGACGCTCAGGGTGACATTACCTACACCGTCCTGGCCGAGCAGCTTTGCTGCGGAGACATGCGGGTCTGCTCCTTCCATAAATTCTATGAAGGCTTCCCTAAATTCCGGGACTTTTCCCAGCTTGGATTCGTAAGTCTTTGTGGTCATATAGACAAAGTTATTGATATAATTGTCAAAAATCCCGCTTATCGTAACGGTGAAAGTGTCCATGTTCCCGTCGCGTATGGTCATGGTGTCTCCCACGGAAATACCGATGGTCTCCGCAAGGCCTATGTTGATTATAGCTTCGCCCGGTCCAGGGTCGGCAAGGCTCCTTTCCCCGTCATGCAGGTCTATAAACCCGTCCAAGTTCCCTTTTTCCGGAATCAAAAGACTCGCGCTCGTGGTTTTATCCGCCGCGACAGTGTCCACCGAGCTCTCATGCAGAAACATTATGTCCGAAATTGCATCCCCGCAACCGCTTAAAAACTTTGTTCTGGCGGCGGCGTCCGGCTCCCTTATGAAGGTCACGGACGCGTCGTAGGTCATTATCTCATCATACTGGAAGTTTGTTACGTTGGCAATCGAATCCTTTATTCCAAATCCGGCCAGCATCAGCGCGGTACAGCCGCCGACTCCGAGTATCATCATAAAGAGTCTCTTTTTATAGCGCAGAACATTCCGCGCAGATACCTTCTCCAAAAAGCCCATTCGCTTCCAAATAAAAGGTATGTATTCAAGAAATACCCGCTTCCCACTCTTCGGGGCCTTCGGCCTGATAAGCTCCGCCGCCTGCATAGAAAGCTCCGTCCGGCACGAAAGCCATGTTGCGCCGATAACACAGGTCAGGTATATGGCAACCGCCATAACGGAGAGCTTCATATCGACGACATACTCAATCTCTCCAAAGCCGTACATTATCTTATACGCCTCCCAGATGACCTTGGGAAACACGTACGATCCCGCTATTATTCCCGTGACGCATCCCAGTAAAGACGCGCTGCCGGAGTACAGCATATATTTTGCGGCTATCTTCGCCTCTCCATACCCCAGGGCTTTCAGAACGCCGATCTGCGTGCGCTGCTCGTCAACCATACGCGTCATGGTCGTTATACATATAAGCGCCGCCAAAAGGAAGAAGAAAAACGGAAACACCTTTGACACGTCCGCCACAATATCAGAGTCGCTTTCAAAGCACATATAGCCGACATTGGACGTCCTATCCAGCACAAAGACGTCCGGATACTCTATATTGGCGACGTCTGCTTTGGCATCGGAGAGTTTCTTGTCTCCGTCCGCTATTTCCACCTCCGCGTCGGCAAACTCCTTATCAGCCTCATCTTTTGCCTCCCGGTACTCGGAAAGGCCCTTGGCATACTTCGCTTGCCCGTCCTCAAGCTCGTCCTGGGCGTCGTAAAGCTCCTGTTTCGCTTTCTCAGTCTCAGTTTTAAGCGTATCGCGCGCGTCTTCGAGCTCTCTCTGCCCGTCGTAATACTGCCGCCACCCGTCATCCAGATCGGCCCGCGCCTTTACAAGCTCTGCCCTGCCGGAGAGTATCTCCTGCCACGCGTCGTCAAGCTGCTTCTTGCTGTCGACTAGCTCTATTTCAGCGTTTTCGAGCTCGACCCTCGAATCCTCGAGCTCCTGCCAAGACTCTTCGAGCTTGTCCTTGCCCTCTTCATATTGCTTGCGGCCCCGGTTATATTTCACTTTACCGGAGTGGTATTCCTCCCATCCTGAGTCGATCTGTATACGCAGACCCGCCAAATACTCCGGCGTGAGGGACATGCCTATCCCGGCTTCCGCCTGCGTCCAGTTATATACAAGCGAAGCCGAATCCATCCCGTAACCGGACAGTGCGGAATCAACCGCCGCATTAAGCGCCGGGTTGTCCCCGGCAGCAAGCGCCGCGATCAGGGCGTTTGCGTCATAGGACATTCCATATTCAGCGAGCTGGGCCGCTATACCGTCCGCCGTACTGTACAGCGTATTAAGCTGGCTGTAATTCGCCTCTGCGGCATCGAGCTGCTCCTTTGCCGCGCTGAGTTTTCTTGATGCGGCAGCGAGCTTTTTCTTTGCCTGATTCAGCTCGTCCTCCGCGTCATTATACTGCTCAAGCCCTTCCTCGTACTGGTTTTTGCCGTCCTCGTATTTGCCTAGGCCCTCCTGATACTGAGTAAAACCATCATCGTACTCGTCCTCGCCTTCGGAGAGCTCCTGTACGCCTTCCGCATACTCCCTTTCACCGTCGTTTAACTCGTTAAGGCTGTCGGCAAGCTCCTTTTCACCGTCGGCTATCTTTTTTTCGCCCTCAGCGACCTGGTCACAAAGCTCTATCCAGCCATCCGCTATTTCCTTTTTCCCGTTTTCAATATCTTTAGCCGAGCTTTCGAGCTCAGCTTCTGCGTCTTCAAGCTCTTTTTCCGCGTCGGCCCGTTTCTCCAGATACTCGGCCTGCGCATCGCTGAGCTCGGCCTGTGCATCGTTTATCTTTTCGTTTGCCTCGGCAACGATATCTTTATATCTGACATCAGCCTGCTCTTCGGCGAGGTCCGTTATCCCGTCTTCAGCCGCACCGATATAATCATCATACTCATCGCTGTAAATAAAGGCGCCGGTATCAAGTTTTAGAAATACCTGTGTATAATAGTCGACGTTGAAACCCTCGGGCATAAGGTATAAAAAGCCCTTTACATTGCCGTTTCCCAGAGAAGATGTGCCTCTGTCGTAATTGAGATAGTACACACTCTCTGCAGTCCCTACTATTGTGTATTCCCGGTATTTGAATTTATCCAGCGTATCCTGGTCATTGTTTACTGAAAAAGTAATCTTCGTACCGATTGCATCCGCTTTGAATACATCACTGTCAACGACACACTCATCCGGTTTTGCAGGCATACGCCCACAGACGATATCCACAATATTGACATCGTCCGTCAGCGAATGTGCTGCCAAAACGCTGTCGGAGCCGGCCGTATTAATAAACAGGACATCAGCCTCTACAGCACCTTCCGCAGCTGTAACGCCCTTATACCCGCGTATGGTCTCCACTGAGTCCTCATCATAGCCCTGAGATGAAACCAGCCTGTAATCAAAAAGCGCATACTGCGTTATGTACTTGTCCGCTGACTGGAGCATTGCTTTTTTGGTAACGCTCAGTCCGGCAAAAAAACCGACTCCAAGCGTTATTATGGCGAATATGGCCAAAAACCTGCCCAAACTTCCGCGGATTTCCCTGAATGTGGTCTTCTTCAGCATAGCCTATCCTTTGCCATTAATTATTACCACTCTATCTGATCTATCGATACGGCCATGTCGTTCTGAACCATCGACTTGATCGAACCGTTTTTAACAGAAATAACCCTGTCAGCCATAGGGGTCAGAGCCTGATTGTGCGTTATAATGACCACTGTCATACCGCTCTTGCGGCAGGTGTTCTGCAAAAGCTTAAGTATTGCCTTTCCCGTAACATAGTCAAGAGCGCCCGTCGGCTCGTCACACAGAAGGAGCTTCGGGTTTTTTGCCAGAGCGCGGGCTATAGCGACGCGCTGCTGCTCACCTCCCGAGAGCTGTGCCGGAAAGTTCTGCATCCTGTCGCCGAGTCCGACATTATCCAGAACCTCTTTGGAATCGAGCGGGTTTCTGCATATCTGCGAGGCAAGCTCAACGTTTTCGAGCGCCGTGAGGTTTGGGATAAGATTATAAAACTGAAACACGAAGCCCACGTCCTGCCGGCGGTATGCCGTCAGCTGCCGGCTCGTATATCCTGATATATCCGCGCCGTCTATGACGATCTGCCCTGATGTCATCATGTCCATGCCGCCCAGGATATTTAAAAGCGTGGTCTTTCCTGCGCCGGAAGCGCCGACGATAACACACATTTCTCCCTTTTCAATCTCGAAATTCACATTGCTGAGAGCCTGTATCTTTACCTCGCCCATTTTATATATTTTATTTACGTCTTTGAACTGAACAAACGCGCTCATATAAACCTCACATGCGCCGATGCGTACAAATCGTTTAAAATAATCTCCCGTACGTGGGAGGTTGTTTCATCATTTTCGGTGGCCGCGTAAACGGCAAGAAAATGGGACATTAAGTGTTAGTATGATTTTTCACACTAACACTTAATGGGCTGATACGTACAAATTGATATGAAAGCCTCCAGCGCGCTGGAGGTTACTTGCAATCAATTTCGGTGGCCGCGTGATCGGCATGAAATTGGTGCATTATATGGACAACGAGATTCTTTCACAAAATTTCCTTTGCGGCCTTTATTATTTACTGTTCCATTTTTTAAATTTTGGAATGAATTTTGGCTCTTCATGTTTTATAAGGCGCAGAATATTCGCCCTGTGCAGGAAAAAAACAAGCACTGTTACGAAAATGCCCAGGGTTATATCATATGGGGCTGTACCCCCCAGAAGATAATACACGAATGAAAAGCAGAACGCTGCGATCAGGGACGAGAGGGACACCATCCTGCATATAAAAAATGCGGATAAAAATATTGCGATTAATATAAGGAAAAGCCTGAAGTCCAACATAAGCGCAACGGCTCCGGCAACGGCAACACCCTTCCCGCCCTTGAAGCCGAAGAACACCGGCCACGAATGCCCAATAAGACAGCCCATTCCGGCTGCACAAGCGCCGAGTTCACCCAGAATGGCACGGCCTATTATCATAGCGGCCGCAGTCTTTGCGAAATCTCCTGCGAGAGTAATGAGGCCAAGTCCCATACCATATACCCGCGCAACGTTCGTCGCGCCCGCATTGTGGCTTCCCTGTCCGCGGACGTCATTTTTCAATATCCATTTTGTAATGATGACTGCTATGTTGAACGAACCCAGAAGATACCCCACAAGGAGTATGGCTGCAACTTTCAAAACGGTCAATCCCTCTCAAAAAAGTCTTGCGGCAGCAAATCAGCCAATGGCGAAACTGCGCATAATACATAATATTTTAAATTATAGTATAATCTATCTCAGACAATCCTGTAAACAGTTTTTATGAATATGTGAAAATTTTATGCAATATTCCCTGCTTTTCTGCAATAAAAAACGGCGGACTTCGATAAAACCGAAGCCCACCGCTCGAAGCCAAAGCTCAAGAGTTTATTTGTACATCGGCCCGTAGGCAGCGCATGCGCGGTAATCCTGCCCCTCTTTGTCCATGCCGAACGCTCCCCAAGATGCGGGGCGGAAGACTTTTTCCTCCGGCACATTGTGCATACATACGGGGATCCTGAGAATAGAGCAGAGTGTTATGAGGTCGGCTCCGATATGACCATAGCTGATAGCGCCGTGGTTCGCACCCCAGCTGTTCATCACATCGTATGCTGACATAAACGCACCCTCTCCCGTGAGGCGCGGGGCGAACCAAGTGCAGGGCCATGTGTAGTCAGTACGCTTCCAGAGTATCTCCGTGACCTCGTCGGGTAGATTTACCGTATAGCCCTCAGCTATCTGCATCACAGGGCCAACTCCCTTGACAAGATTTATCCTGCACATTGTAACCGGCATCTCGGCCTTAGTCACAAAGCGGGAGGAATAACCACCGCCCCGGAAATACCCGTTGTCCGCTGCGCACCACGCGGTAGCGCTGAGAATGTTCTCCATGTCAGCGTCGGTGACGTCATACCAAGCCTTCATCACGCCGCGGCCGTTTTCGTCCCTGGCCTCGCCGGACGCATCCAAAGTGGCGGCGCCTGAGTTTATAAGATGTATGAATCCGCCGCTCTCCTTTGCCCTGCCCTCCAGATCATATCCGGTGGCTTCTTTGACGGCCTCCGGGCTCCAATATGTGCGAACGTCGGCGAATATCTGGCCTTTGTTTGTGAGAAGCTTGCCCAACAGCATACTTATGCCATTAAGCACATCGTTTTCAGTAGCGAGGATATACGGTTCCCTCTGCCCGTTCCAGTCAAACGAGGTGTTCAGGAGAGCCTCGCCAAAATCACAGTTGGGATAATAATCCGTCCACTGCCTCTGTCCCTGGAAACCGGCGGCGAGGGCATTGTGCCCCGACATCTCTTCTTCGCAACCTTCCGGCAGGTTGGGGTTGCCGTTCATGAGGTCTTTTATGATGCACATCATCTTGACGACGAATTCCCAGTCTTTTTCCTTCTTTTCCGGAGCGCTTCTGGCCGCCGGCGGGTTCTTGTCGTACCCCTCTATGCACTTTTCCTTCGTCCACTTCAGGGCCTTCTGAAATTCTTTTTCATCATAAATTCCCTGATCCATGCGGCGGATTACCTCCACCTCGTCCACTGACTCGACGCGCATTCCGAGGTATTCCTCGATAAAATCAGGGTCTATGGAAGAACCGCCGATACCCATACATATTGCACCGATCTGAAGATAGGATTTGCCGCGCATTGTCGCCGCCGCGACTGACGCCCTGCCGAATTTTAAAAGCTTATCACACACGTCGGCCGGTATATTGGTATCCGATGCGTCCTGCACGTCATGGCCGTAAATCCCAAATGCCGGCAATCCCTTCTGCGCGTGGGTGGCCAGCACAGAAGCAAGGTAAACCGCGCCCGGGCGCTCCGTGCCGTTAAACCCCCAGACGCCCTTAATGGTCATCGGGTCCATATCCATCGTCTCCGAGCCGTAACACCAGCATGGCGTAACTGTGAGTGTTATATCCACGCCAGCCTTCTTGAATTTCTCGTGGCAAGCGGCGCTCTCCGCGACGCGGCCTATTGTAGTGTCGGAGATAATAACCTTTACCGGCTCACCGTTCGTATACTTAATGTTTTCCTCAAACAGTTTTGCCGCCGCCCTGGCCATGTTCATGGTCTGATCCTCCAGTGATTCCCTGACCCTGAGGATACCGCGTCTGGCGTCGATAACGGGACGTATGCCGATAATAGGATATTCGCCTATGAGCCTGCTCTTTGCCATAATGACTCCTCCTTGTGGTATAAATATCCTCCCGAAGAAGGTAATTCATATTTCTCTGAGACTAATATACAGTCTGGAGGTCAAACTTGCAATACATTTTGCCTGAAATGTGGAGCAATAGTATCCGAAATTTGTAAAGGCGTACAATTATGTGTTGCCTATACGTTCTCATCACTGTTATAATAACTATGAAAATAATACCGGTTTTTTAATTGGTATAACATAAAGGAGAGGCAGCGCTTTGAAAATCCTGGTTTGCGTAAAACAGGTGCCGGGCACCATGCATGTGGAAGTCGATCCTGTGACCGGCGTCCTCAGACGGGACGGCGTCCCCAGCAAAATGAACCCATATGATCTATATGCCCTCGAAACGGCAATGACTTTAAGGGAAAAATACGGCGGCTCCGTCGAGGCGCTCACCATGGGGCCTCCTCAGGCGAAGGCAATACTTTATGAGGCGATTTTTATGGGCGCTGACGGCGGTCTTTTGGTCTCCGACCGCGCTTTTGCCGGATCAGACGTCCTCGCGACCTCCCGTACGCTCTCGCAGGCTGTAAAATATATGGGTGGCACTGACCTCATAATATGCGGCAAACAGACTACCGACGGCGACACCGCTCAGGTTGGTTCTGAGATGGCCGAGTTTTTGGGTATACCGAGCGCCGGAAACGTCCTCTGCATCGAATCGGCTGATGAAAAGAGCATCACAGTGCAAATGAGCCTTGAAAACGACATTGCGGCGCAGCGGATGCCTTTCCCCTGCCTTATATGCGTGGACAGCGCGGTTAATACCCCGCGCCTTCCGTCCTACAGGCGCATGAAATCCGCCACCGAAGGCCTTGTAAAGGCCATCTCTCTTTGCGACCTGCCTGACAAGGACGAGAAGCATTACGGGCTTTCAGGCTCGCCCACGAAGGTCGAACGCATTTTTCCGCCGTCCAAAAATGAGTCTAAGGAAATGCTGACAGGCAGCTCCGCCGAAGTGGCAGACCGACTCGCGGATATACTGCGCGGGCTCAAGTTCATATGAGGAGGCTGCGATATGGCTAAACTGCTTATTGACCAAAGCAAGGTAACTCCTGAGACAGCTGAAATACTAACCTCCATATGCCCGTTCTCGGCCATAACTTACGATAATGGCAGGCTAGAAATAAACGCTGCCTGCAAAATGTGCTCCCTCTGCGTGAAAAAGGGTCCCTCCGGCGTTATAACTTTGTCAAGTGATGACGAAGCGCCGGTTTTGGATAAATCGAAGTGGGTCGGCATAGCCGTATTCGTCGAGCATAGGGACGGCGTAATACATAACGTGACAAAAGAGCTCATCGGCAAGGCGCGAGAGCTCGCTTCAGTAACACACCATCCCGTTTACGCCCTTATGATGGGCCACGATATCGGGATGTCTGCAAAAAAACTCTTAAAATACGGTGTAGATAAGGTTTTCGTCTATGACTGCCCTGCGCTTGAAAATTATATGATAGAGCCTTATGCCAACGTATTCTCCGATTTTATTGAAAAGATAAAACCATCCTCCATCCTCGTCGGTGCGACGAATGTGGGCCGCTCGCTCGCGCCCAGAGTCGCGGCGCGTTTTTCAACCGGTCTCACCGCCGACTGCACCGTTTTGGAGATGAAGGAAAACACCGATCTCGTTCAGATACGCCCCGCCTTCGGCGGGAACATCATGGCGCAGATCGTGACGCCCAGGAGCCGCCCGCAGTTTTGTACCGTAAGGTATAAGATTTTTTCAGTGCCGCCTAAAACGGACAGCCCAACAGGCGCCGTGCTGAATATGTCTATTGCGCCGGAAAAGCTCATGACTTCCGTAAAGCTTATCGGGCTTACGCCCAAGCCCCGCGAGGAAGATATTTCCGAGGCACAGGTAATTGTCGCCGTCGGGCGCGGCTTTAAATCGCAGAAAGACCTTGCAATAGCGCAGGAGCTCGCCGACATTTTGGGCGCTCAGCTCGCCGGAACGCGGCCGATGATAGAGGCAGGCTGGCTTGACCCAAAGCGCCAGATCGGGCTATCCGGCAGAACGGTAAACGCTAAGCTTATAATAACGCTCGGCGTGTCCGGCTCGGTGCAGTTCGCCGCCGGTATGCGCTCGTCCCAGTGTATCATCGCGGTTAATTCTAACAGGGACGCCCCGATATTCGATCTAGCGCACTACGGCGTAGTCGGCGACCTGTATGAGATACTCCCCCGCCTCATAACCCGCTGCAAGGAGATAAAGAGAAATGAAATATAATAAGCTCACCCCTGAGGGGCTTTCGTACCTCCGCTCTGTTGTCGGGAATGACCGCTTTGCATCGGGAGATAAGATCAGCGAGGATTACAGCCACGATGAGCTCGGCGGCGTGCACAGCTATCCCGAGGCGCTGCTGCACGTCCTCACAACAGAAGAAATCTCAGCCGTGATGAAATATGCAAGTGAAAGCCGTATACCCGTCGTCGTACGCGGCAGCGGCACCGGCCTTGTCGGCGGCGCTGTCGCAATCGAGGGCGGCATCATGCTGGACACGACCCGCATGAACAAAATTCTGGAGCTTGACCGCGACAATCTCGTCGTAACCGTTCAGCCCGGCGTTCTCCTAATGGAGCTGGCGGAGTTCGCCATAGCTCACGACTTTCTATATCCGCCCGATCCGGGCGAAAAGTCCGCCACAATTGGCGGCAATATCAGCACAAACGCCGGTGGCATGCGCGCCGTTAAATACGGTGTTACCCGGGATTATGTTCGCGGTCTCACCGTTGTCATGCCGGACGGCACAGTCATGAAGCTTGGCGGCAAGGTCGTAAAGAACAGCTCCGGCTACAGTATAAAAGACCTCATCGTCGGCTCGGAAGGTACTCTCGGAATCATCACCGAGGCCATACTTAAGCTCGTACCGCTCCCGACCTGTACCGTGAGCCTTCTTGTTCCGTTTAAGACTATGGACGAGGCTCTTGACGTTGTGCCGAAGATAGCCACTACGAAGATAACGCCCACAGCGATCGAGTACATGTCGCGCGACGCCATACTCTTCTCCGAGGACTATCTCGGAAAGCGATTTCCCGACAGCCGATTCGACGCGTACATACTTCTGACCTTCGACGGCAGCTCCCCCGAGCATGTGAAGACGGAATACAGCATCGTCGCCGACCTGTGTCTGGAAAATAACGCCGTGGACGTCTACATCGTGGACACGGACGAGCGCAAAGACTCCGTATGGAGCGCGCGCGGTTCCTTCCTCGAGGCCATTAAATCCTCCACAACCGAGATGGACGAGTGCGACGTCGTCGTCCCGCGTAATCGCATAGCCGACTTCATTAAGTATACCCACCAAATAGCTCGCGAACTCGGTGTGCGTATCCCCAGCTTCGGCCACGCCGGGGACGGAAACCTGCACGTCTATATCTGCCGTGATGCGCTTAGTGACGGGGAATGGGTTGCTTGCCGCGATAACGCCTTTGGCAAGATGTACACGAAAGCCGCCGAAATGGGCGGACTCATATCCGGCGAGCATGGTATAGGCTTCGCAAAAAAAGGGTACCTCGCAGACCTCTACGGCCCCGAACTCATGGCGCTTATGCAGCGCGTGAAGGCAGCGTTCGACCCAGGCGATATATTAAATCCCGGCAAGGTATGCAGATAGAAAGGTCGTGTATGAATGGATTTTAAAAAGAAACGCGAATACATAGGTGATATTAACCAGCTCTTTGCCGTGCGGGAGTATAGGCTCACCGGCGGCAGGTCAGATGGCGTACGTGCAGTCGAAATCTGCACCGGTTCGGGACTTGAGGTCACCCTACTTCCGGACCGCGCGATGGACATTTACCAGGTTAAATACAATGGCAGGAATCTCAACTATCTCACGAAATCCGGCGTCGTCTCCCCCTTCCACTATGACAGGAGCGAGACCGGCTGGCTCCGCTCTTTCGCAGGCGGTTTCCTCACCACCTGCGGTATGAGGAATATCGGTGTCCCCTGCAAAGACGAATACGAGGAGAGCGTCCTCCACGGGACGCTAGGGAACATTCCGGCGGAGCATGTGAACATTTCGCGCTCGCTTGAGGGCGGTGTACCTATGGTCGAAATTGTCGGCACAATGAACGACTCGCAGCTTTTCGGCTACTGCCTCACGCTCACGCGGACGTACAGATTTGAATACGGCTCAAACGCATTTTCTTTCACCGACCGCGTGGAGAATGTCGGCTGCCGCCGCTCACCACTCATGCTGCTCTATCACTTCAACATGGGTTACCCGCTCCTCAGCACAGATTCGGAAATAATAATCCCGACAAAAAAGGTAATGCCAAGAACTAAGCATGCCGCCGATTACGCCGACGAATACCTGAAAATAACTCCGCCGGGCGACGATTACGAGGAAATGTGCTATTACCACGACCTTGAGAGCGCTCCGGACGGGACAGCGACCGTGGGTGTAAAAAACCGTGCTCAGGATCTCTCGGCCTTCATCAGCTTCAACCCGAAGGAACTCGACCATTTCGTCCAGTGGAAAATGCTGGGCAAGGGTGAGTACGTAACAGGCCTTGAGCCCGGAAATGCCACCATAGACGGCCGGCCCGATGCCATGGAAAACGGCTCGCTTAAATTCATAGACCCCGGCGAGGAAAAGACTTATACTCTCAAGGTCTCCGTCGGAGGTTATTAAAAAACATAAAAGCAACATAAAAGCGCCGCAGTCAATCGACTGCGGCGCTTTTTGTCTGCGACTATTTATTAAGGCCAAATTTCCTGTTGAACTTGTCAACACGGCCGCTGGTATCGACCAACTTCTGCTTGCCCGTATAAAAAGGGTGACACTTGGAGCAGATTTCTACCTTGATATCCTTCTTTGTGCTGCCCGTTTCGATAACTTCACCGCAAGCGCATCTGATAGTCGTCTGCTGGTAATTGGGATGGATTCCTTCCTTCATTATGTTCACCTCTTTCAAGCTTTCTCTGTGACACTCATAGTGCAACTGGTATTCTAGCACATCGGCAAATATAATGCAACATTTTTTCGTGATTTTTTCCTGTTTGTTGTGGAATCGGCATCTTTTTTCGGCAGACGTCTCCGCCGTACCGTTCTTCGGGGCGGCGCGGCTTTTCGCAGATGGCTCAATTTACGCGGTATTTCGCGAGAATGTCCATGTCAATCTCGAATCCCAGACCAGGGCCCTGCGGTATATGCACCATGCCGTCGGCGTCGGGCGCGAAGATATCCTTAATC
>JBFWIW010000032.1:16398-32967 GCA_050253535.1 Oscillospiraceae bacterium | reverse complement strand
ACTTAACATTTATAAATATATTACAATCCTTAGTAATAATCAACATAAAACCGAGTTTTTTAGCAATTTTGTATATTATGCCCAATTATTATGTTAACAGCATTATGTTAACCCGTTATACCGAAGCGTTGATTAGCGATCGGTAAAGATAGTCAATATGAACATTAACACAATATTTAGTGTTTTTGTGATGTTTAAATACTATATGTCGTTCTGTAATTTTATGTTAACTTTCGATATCTTTTTTGCTGTAAATACATGACAATGTTTATCTAATTTTTCTTTTTTTCGAGGAACGCACGATGCCGCTCAGTAATCCTCCGCACAGAAATGACGCCGCTACCCATAGAGAAAAACCGCTGAGTACACTGCCATCCGGAACAAAACACCGCACAACTATATTTATGGCGCACATCACAAGTCCTGTTATCAGGGCGTATCCCATTCCCCTCCCCTTAAGTTTTCGCGTTGCTATTAATCCACCCATTAAGCTTCCGATAAATGCAGCGATAATTACGCTTCCCTTTTCCGCGGACTCGGGAAATAATTCTTTAGTTGTAAATATGGCAAACAGCATTAGAATTATTGTCGTTGTCAGATATCCAACTGCAACGCCTATGATTATATCTTTTTTTCCCGCTTCTTTTTTCTCGGCCTGTTTACGCATGAAAAAACCCCCCAGCGAATAGTTTGTACCACATTCTATTCGCTGGGAGGTTTTTAAATTACTGCTCTTTATATTTTAAATGACATCCACGTTATTAACTGAGGAAATGGCCCAACGCATGACCTGTATTCTGACTCTGTCCTCACCTGTCTCAAAGGTTACCTTATCGTCGTCAATTTCTACGACAGTTCCAATCATGCCGCCGATGGTTGTGATACCGTTGCCGACCGTAAGAGTCTCTCTCATATCCTGCAGTTTCTTCTTTTTCTTCTTTTCGGGACGTATAAGGAGAAAATAGAATATTACACAGATGACCAGCAGATATAATATAGTTGTAGTGTATTCAGACATGTGAAAGTCCTCCAAAATTACATAATGTGTTACAATTATAAATGCTTTGTCCAATAATTGCAAGTATTTTGTTACAAGTTCTTTTGTACCTAAACTAAATGCGCTCCGCGAGCTTCAAAGAATACCGGCCGCAAAAATCCCCGAAGCTTTCTGAATCAATACTGTCTCTTATTCTTTCCATGAGTTTGTTGTAAAAATACAGGTTGTGTATAACGGCAAGGCGCAATCCGAGCATTTCGCCGGACCGAAACAGGTGACGGAGGTACGAACGTGTATACCGGCCGCAAACAGGACAGTCGCATTCCGGGTCTGGCGGAAGGTTGTCGGACGCGTATTTTTCGTTGTTAATGTTGATAATGCCGTTCCATGTGAAGAGGTGGCCGTGCCGTCCGTTCCGCGCCGGCATGACGCAGTCAAAAAAATCGATACCGCGTGCGACAGCCTCTAAAATATTTGAAGGCGTCCCCACACCCATTAGGTATCTCGGCCTGTCTTTTGGCATATATTCCTCCACAGTATCTATGGTATCGTACATTTCCTGCACTGTCTCCCCCACCGCAAGTCCGCCGATGGCATAGCCCGGCAGGTCAAGCTCGGTAATTTTCTTCATATGGTCTATACGCAGATCGGTAAAAACCGCACCCTGGTTTATTCCGAAAAGCACTTGCCCGGGGTTTACTGCGCCGCCTTCAAAATTGAGTCTATCGAGTTCCTGTTTGCATCTCACAAGCCAACGTGTCGTGCGTTCGCAGGAGTTTTTTACGTAATTGTACGGTGATGGAATCTTTACGCACTCGTCAAAGGCCATGGCGATATCAGAGCCCAGCGCAGACTGTACGCGCATGCTCTCTTCCGGGCCCATGAATATCCTGCGCCCGTCAATATGAGATGCAAATTTAACGCCCTCTTCCGTGACTTTTCTCAGACCGGCCAGGGAAAAAATCTGAAATCCGCCGCTGTCCGTAAGGATCGGTCCATCCCACGTCATAAATTTATGGAGCCCGCCCTGTGCGCGTATGAGCGCCTCACCCGGCCTTACATGGAGGTGGTATGTGTTGGAAAGCTCGATTTGACACCCGATCTCCTTTAGATCGCGGGCCGAAAGCGCGCCCTTTATGGCGGCCTGAGTACCGACATTCATAAAAACCGGTGTCTGCACCGTACCGTGCGGCGTATAAAACTCGCCTCTTCGGGCGTTTCCCTCGATTTTTAAAAGCTTAAACATTCTAATAATCCTTCACGAAATATTACGGGTTATGCGAAATCATCATTGCGTCGCCGAAAGAAAAAAACCTGTACCTCTCTCTGACTGCTATACCGTACGCGTTCAAGACGTTTTCACGCCCGGCCAGAGCCGAGACCAGCATTATAAGAGTGCTCTCAGGCAGGTGAAAGTTGGTGATGAGCGCGTCGATGCATTTAAATTTGTAACCCGGGTATATGAAGATATTCGTAAAACCGGCGTATTCTGTGAGCAGTCCGTCGCCGCCTGCGCGGGACTCGAGAGTCCGGCAGGAGGTCGTACCAACGGAAATGACGCGGTGTCCATCCCGCTTTGCGGCGTTTATCTTGTCCGCCGTCTCCTGAGTGATTATGCAGTATTCGGCGTGCATCTCGTGATCCTCTATCTCCTCGGTTTTCACAGGGCGAAAGGTACCGAGCCCGACGTGCAGGGTAATATAGGCAACAGATACGCCCATTCTTTCGATATCCGTCAAAAGCGCCTTTGTGAAGTGCAGTCCGGCCGTCGGCGCGGCAGCGGAACCTGTGACTCTGGAGTATACGGTCTGATATCGCTCAGAGTCCTGCAGTTCTTCATGTATATATGGCGGCAGCGGCATTTTTCCGAGCCGATCAAGAATCTCCAGAAATATGCCGGTATAGTTGAATTTTATCAGCCTGTTGCCACCCTCAATCTCCCGTTCGACCATAGCAGAGAGTTCGCCGTCTCCGAAGACGAGTTTTGTTCCCGGGTGTGTTTTTTTCCCCGGACGGGTTAGGCACTCCCACACGCCCCCTCCCCTGTCGCGCAGCAGAACCACCTCGACAGCACCGCCCGTCTCGCGCTTCCCGAAGAGGCGTGCGGGAATGACCCGGGAGTCGTTTAACACAAGGCAGTCGCCCGGTCGGAGAAAGGACGGAAGATCGAAAAAGTGGTGATGCGTGACGGCGCCTGTCACGGGGTCGAGATGCATCAGGCGGGAATTGTCTCTTTTTTCGATAGGGGTCTGGGCTATAAGCTTTTCAGGCAGATCAAAATAGAAATCGCGTTTTTTCATTAAAGCCTCGCATGCACATATGCGCATAAATCAAAATTTAATCCCCCGCTCACGGGGGTTCGCTGCGCATCAATTTCTGTTGCCGTGTAATCGGCAACAGAAATTGATGCGCATTAAAAATCAGTGTAATCAAAAATACTGTCAGCACCTTGCTTATACGGGTTAATCCATTCAGGCTGTAACGATATCTGTTCCGGTGTAATAGAAAGTCAGTATATCAGTATAGGAGAGGTCGTATACGCTGGCCATGGAATATGCGCCCCACTGGCTCATACCTACGTTATGTCCATAGCCCGAGCCGCTTATAACGAATGTATCTTCAGCAGAGGCGCTTGAGCCCTTTTGCGTCGGGACGGCCTCAACGGTACCGCTTCCCGTTATCGCGCAAAACGTGTCGTCTGAGACGACAACTTTTGTCGTGCCGCCGCTGCCGATGGCGTAGGACGAAGGAATGGCGCTTCCGGTCGTTGTACCGGATGTGCCGTTAACGTACAGCGTGACGTCCCTGCTGTCTGCGGTGTCACCGTTTACAGCGTAGCGTGGTGACCTCAGCCCAAGGACAGTGCGCACGTACTCTTTTGAAAAAGTAAAAGTCTTTCCGTTTACATCGGTAAACTTTATTTTATACACATTTCCGGTCGGAGTAAACTCGACTATCTCAAATTTTGTAATAGTGGAGCAGCTGTACCCCTTGTTTTGCAGCTTTGCCGTGAGCTGATTTGCTGTATATGTAACCGTCCAGTTGTAATTTGCTATTTTGTTTATTACTGCGGCTTCGTATGGATCCTCCTTGCCGATAAGATATCCCCTTGCATTAGGCCAGACATTCTCGCTGCTCTCGCTCGCACCGCCGTCACTGGAGGAATAATATGTCTCGCAAAGTGTGCCGTCATACATGAGGTACTGTCCCTCGGTATCATCTACGGCGCTGTCGGAATTCGCGGTTGCTGAGGTCGTCCCGCGATAGACCTGACAGTCGACGGTGTTGCAGAGGTCAAAGCCGTTGCTCTTATGCGCGTTTAAATGCGACATGACGTATGTCCTGGCGCAGACGGCCTGCGCCTTGAGTGCTTCAATCGGCCATGAGGCGCTCATTTCGTAGGGAATAACGCCTTTTACGTAGTCCTCGAGTCCGACAAAATTAACGACCGTGAGGTCTTCTCCCGAAAGGCGCGCATACTGAAACGAGCCATAATACTTGTAGCCCTTGAACCACGTCTGCGTCTTGATTCCGGAATCATCGCTGAGCGGCCGCACGGCAAGAGATATCGAGCTGCCACAGTCAAACTCAAAAAGAATTTTAGAAGTGCCCGTCTCAACAACGGTGACGGTATAGGAAGTCCCGCACGTAATGGAATAAGCGCTCTGTATTCCAAGGCTGGCAGCTGCGGTGGCTGCGTCTGCTCTGGTCGTATATGCGCCGGCGCAGACATAAAAACACCCCTCGCAATACCTGGGAAAAGCGGTCACCGAGGTAAAGGTGTCCGCAGCGGCGCGGGCCTCGTCATATGTATCGTAGGTTTTATCAAGCTGGATGTGAAAACAGCCCACTATGACCGAACCGTTGGTCCCCTCATAATACGAATTCTCGGATGCGGAATAATACTGGTTTATATCTTTTAACATCGAAATCTTTGTCACGCTGACGGACGCCTCAATCGGGACGAACTCGCGATCAGAGTTAAAATAACCAAATTCGTAGCCGGAACCGATGCCCGTGACGTTCTGAAGGTTTGCCGAAACCAATGCCGATGACCCATAAAAAAGTCCGATTTTCACGGTATCAACATAAGGGATAAACTCAGCGCCGGAAGAAAGCGGGACCGAAATAATACTGAGAGCGAGAACGGACAGCGCAGCGATTATTTTTTTTAATATCTTCATAATTTTAAAAACCTCTCAGGAATGGACAATAATCGTTAAAAGCATGAGGATCTCATGACAAATTGGTGAAATTTATTATTAAAACACCCGTATTGACACTATTATTCAATTGTGGTATAACTGTAGAAAGATAAGTAAGGTCAGAGGCGCGGTCAAAAAGAGTAGGTACGGTGAGGATCCCGAGGTCCCGCGACCCGTTTCCGAAAGGTGCGACTGCCGAAGAACAGGGCCTGCGGTGGGGCAATGTTCTGGTCTGTGGGTCAACAGCTCGCAGACTGTCACCTGAATTGGGTGGAGAGCTGTCTGCTTTTGGATATAATATGCAGCCGTACATCGGTGTTATTCGACATTATATTACAAAATCAGCCGGTTGACTAGCCTGCTGATTATTATTTTATCTATTTTTAAAAAGGCAATAATTACCATAACGTTAATGCAACCGTATTATATCTGCAGAATACTATGGGTTGAAGGTTAAGTTTGAAACAAGTTCAACTTAACTTGATTATAATTTGCTTTCTTCCCCGCGAGCGGGCAACCGCCAAGCACGAACAAAATGACCATTTTGTTTTTGGTCATATTTGAATGTTATTACGAAAGGAATGTTCATATTTATGAAAAAGTACAAGGTTGGTGTCATTGGCGCGACAGGAATGGTCGGTCAGCGTTTCGTCACTCTTTTGGATAAACACCCGTGGTTTGAACTCACCACAGTTGCGGCGAGTGCGAGGAGCGCCGGAAAAGCATACAGAGAAGCCGTCGGCACGAGGTGGGCAATGCCTGTTCCTATTCCGGATACGGCAGAGGGTCTGATCGTTAAGTGCGCTGAGACGGACATCTCGGAGATTGCGTCCACCTGTGATTTTGTATTCTCAGCTGTAGATATGAAAAAGGAAGAGATAAAAGCGCTCGAGGAAAATTACGCAAAACACGAATGCCCGGTAGTTTCCAATAACAGCGCTCACCGCTGGACCGAGGATGTTCCAATGGTCGTTCCGGAGATAAATGCCGGGCACATCGCTATAATCGAGAGCCAGCGAAAACGGCTTGGTACAAAACGGGGTTTTATAGCGGTCAAATCAAACTGCTCCCTTCAGAGCTATGTCCCGGCGCTGCAACCCATTAAGGACGAATTCGGCCTTAACAAAGTCTTAGTATGCAC
The DNA here is from genome assembly GCA_050253535.1 of Oscillospiraceae bacterium. Lineage (GTDB taxonomy): Bacteria > Bacillota > Clostridia > Oscillospirales > Oscillospiraceae > JBFWIW01. Next base: position 26,624 of record JBFWIW010000032.1, on the reverse strand, counting down.
ATACCAGGCGATATCCGGCGCCGGCAAAACCTTTGAGACGTTTCCGGAAATCGTCGACAATGTCATCCCCTATATCGGCGGCGAAGAGGAAAAGTCCGAGCGCGAGCCGCTGAAGCTCTGGGGCACAATTGAGGGCGGCGTTATAAAACCCGCCTCCTCCCCGTCCATCACGGCGCAGTGTTTCCGTGTGGCTGCGTCCGACGGCCATATGGCCGCCGTGTTTATGTCCTTCGATAAAAAGCCGACTATGGACGAAATAAAGGCCCGATGGGCGTCTTTTAAAGGCCGTGCGCAGGAACTCAGCCTACCGTCGGCTCCAAAGCAGTTTTTACATTACTTTGAAGAAGAGAACCGTCCGCAGACCAGACTTGACCGCAATCTTGAAAACGGCATGGCCGTATCTGTAGGGCGGCTGCGCCCCGACACTCAGTATGATTATAAGTTTGTGTGCCTGAGCCACAATACGCTCAGAGGAGCCGCGGGGGGAGCCGTTCTTTTGGCCGAGCTTCTCTGCGCGGAAGGTTATATCGGACAAAAGTAGTTGAAAGGAGAATAAATGAAAGCACCCGTTTTTGAAGGTTCCTCCGTTGCGATAGTCACTCCCTTTTCGGGAGGACATGTCAATTACCCGAAGCTCGCCGAGCTCATTGAACAGCAGATTGAGGGCGGAACAGCAGCCATAACAATTTGCGGCACGACTGGAGAGGGTTCCACCCAGACCCTCGAGGAACATATGGCCACCGTCGATTTCTGCGTTAAGCAGGTTGCGGGCCGTGTAAAGGTTGTAGCCGGAGCAGGCAGCAACGATACGATGGCCGCCGTCCTGCTCTCACAGGAGGCAGAAAAGTCCGGCGCAGACGCGCTCCTCATCGTTACGCCCTATTACAACAAGGCGACACAGCGGGGTCTCGTCCGCCACTACAACTACATAGCCGACAGGGTAAACATCCCAATTATTCTCTATAACGTTCCGAGCCGCACCGGCGTATCTTTTACAGTCGGCACCTATACCGAGCTCTCAAAGCACCCAAACATAAACGGCGTTAAGGAGGCATCCGGCAATTTCAGTTTGCTCGCATCCACATTAAACACCTGCGGAGACGAATTCAACGTCTGGAGCGGAAACGACGACGAAGTAGTCCCTATGATGTCCCTGGGAGCCAAAGGCGTCATTTCTGTTGCGGCCAACATCATTCCCACCGAGATGGCGCGCATGACCGAGGCCTGTCTAAAAGGAGACTTTAAGAGCGGAGCCGAGCTGCAGCTAAAGTATTTAGACCTGATAAACAAGCTTTTCATCGAGGTGAATCCCATACCGGTTAAGACCGCCATGAACCTGATGGGCATGGATGTCGGCGATCTCCGCCTCCCCCTCTGCGACATGGACCCCGTGAATCTGGAAAAGCTGAAAGTTTCATTGCAGCAGGTCGGGCTTCTCTAATAATTTTTAAAGGATAATGATATGCTGAAGATAATAGTATCCGGCTGTAATGGGCGGATGGGGCAGACGGTCGTCCGTCTTGCCGGCGACAGCGGCGATATCGAGGTCATAGCGGGTTTTGATATAAACAGTGTCCGGCTCTCCGGATTTCCCGTATATGCCTCCCCGTCCGAATGCGGGGAGAACTGTGATGTGGTTGTCGATTTTTCCAACCCGTCCAACCTCGACAATCTTCTGACTTGGTGCGTCTCCACCGGGACGCCGGCGGTTCTCTGTACAACGGGTTACTCCGAAGACCAGTTAAAGATGATTGAACGCGTCTCAAAAATGGTGCCGATCTTTCGTTCCGGCAATATGTCGCTCGGAGTCAACCTTGTCCGTGAGCTTGTAAAACGCACGGCGGCTGTGCTGGGTGAAAACTATGATATCGAGATAGTTGAGCGCCACCACAACAAGAAGCTGGATGCGCCCAGCGGCACTGCGATTCTCCTTGCAGACGCCGCATCAGAAGCCTTACCGGGCGGCATGGATTATGTTTATGAGCGCGAGAGCGTGAGAAAAGCCCGTGGGAAACGCGATATCGGCATATCCTCCGTGCGCGGCGGAACCATTGTGGGAGATCACGAAGTCATTTTTGCCGGAATAGATGAGGTCATTGAGATAAAGCATTCCGCTTTTTCAAGGGACGTGTTTGCAAATGGAGCGATTTCTGCTGTAAGATATCTTTCGAAAGTGGGAAAACCGGGTCTGTACAGCATGGATGACCTGATTAAAAATATCTAAATCATCAAATTAATCCACAGTTGGAAGCCTGAAAATCCCTGCCCGTACGCGGAGGTTCCTTTAATAATTTTGATACAGACATCAAGCAAGCAGCCGGAGAACCTTATCTTCGGCTGCTTTCTGATACCATTATGTAGTGAAGAGCGGGGTATTTTAATGTAATTGAATGTATGATATAATTTAAAACAGGCAATTCGTGATATTTATGATTTGAAATTTAGTGGGAACTTCGGATTTGGGTAAAATGTATGGACAATAAGTGTAAGACAAAATATCCGATTGTGCTTGTGCACGGCGTAGGTTTCAGGGATTTGAAATGGCCGGTATACTGGGGACGCATACCCAAAGCATTACAGGAGCATGGAGCGAATATTTATTATGGTTTTCAGGATTCCTGGGCGAGTATGTCAACTAACTCTCATGTATTGAAAGAACGAATCAGCCAAATCCTTTTAGAAACTGAAGCGGAAAAAGTCAATCTGATCGGTCACTCCAAAGGCGGGCTTGAGATAAGAATGGTAGCATCGTCTTTAGGTATGGGTGATAAAATAGCAAGTATAACAACAATAGCTACGCCTCACAACGGTTCAAAAACCATTGACAGACTTTTGAAAGCGCCAAAAAATATTTTTAATATAGCGGCATTTGCCGTGGATAACTGGATCAAACTTGTCGGTGACAAAAAACCGGATTTTTTGACCGTTTGCCGTGAATTTTCAACAGAGCACATGAGGCAGTTTAATTATGAAAATCCGGATTGTCCTGGCGTTTTCTATCAGAGTTATGCCTGCTTATTGAGCCATCCTTTCAGTGATATCAATCTTACAACAGCGAACATCGTTATTAAACTTATTGAAGGTGAAAATGACGGTCTTGTGACTGTCAGTTCCGCAGCATGGGGAAAAACCAATAAAGTGCTTCGGAGTGCCAATTGGCGCGGCATTTCCCATATAGACGCTATTGATGTGCGGCGCCTGCCGTTTAATAAAAAAAGCAGGCCGGGTTATGTGTCGGATATTGTTGATATTTATGAGGATATTGCCGGGGGGTTAAAAGAAAGAGGTTTTTAGCATTACGGTTAAGTAATAGTCCAATAGATGAGCCCTTACCGATAGATCGGTAAGGGCTCAAAATCGTAATGTTGGATCCCCGAAAGAGCTGGGATAAAATAAATTATACTATTTCTCTTCCGCTTCCGCAAGGGCCTTTGCCTCTTCGATAATCTTCGCCTGTGTGGCGGCCGGCGCCTCCTCATAGCGGATAAACTTTAAGGTAAAGGTGCCGCGGCTCTGCGTCATCGAACGAAGGTCAATGGCATAGGAACCCATCTCTCCCATCGGGACCTCAGCCTCAACAACCTGGTTACCGTCGTAATCGAGGTTCATACCCATCGGGCTGCCTCGGCGCTTGGAGAGATCGGACATGATATCACCCATGTAAGTATCGGGTATCGTGACTGTCAGATAGCCGATAGGCTCCAGAATAACGGGAGAGGCCTGCGGGATGCCTGCTTTATAAGCAAGAGAGGCTGCAGTCTTGAAAGCCATCTCAGAGGAATCCACCGGGTGGTAGGAGCCGTCATAGAGCGTGGCCTTTAGAAAAACCATTGGATAACCAGCAAGTACGCCTTTTGAGATACAATCACGTATACCCTTTTCAACTGCCGGGAAGTAGTTTTTAGGAACGCTGCCGCCGAACACTTTCTCTGCAAAAACAAGATCTTCAGTCTCACTTTGCGGCTCGAACTCTACCCAGACATCGCCGAACTGACCGTGACCACCTGACTGTTTCTTATGGCGTCCCTGTACCTTGACACTTTTTCGGATTTTCTCGCGGTATGCAACACGTGCCGGCAAAAGTACAACTTCAACGCCAAATCTATCCCTTAACTTGGAACAGATAACGTCAAGCTGGATGTCGCCGGCTCCGGAAATGACCATCTGCTTCGTCTCGGCGTTATTTATGACAGAGAAGGTGAGATCTTCTTCCGATAGCCTGGTAAGACCGGTTGCAATTTTGTCTTCCTGGCCCTTCGTCTTTGGCGCTATTGCCATTGAATAGCAGGGTTCGGCAAACTTTATCCCCTTAGCCGTAACGGGGGCCTTGGGGTCGCTGAGCGTGTCGCCGGTCTTGGTATCGGAGAGTTTGGAGACCGCGCCGATATCACCGCAGCAGACTTCCTTAACCTCGGTGTTCTTCTTTCCCTGCATGGAATAAATGTGGCCCATTTTTTCGTTTGTGGAGGAACGACTGTTGGTAAGGATCATATCGGAAGTTATTTTGCCTGACAGCACCTTAAAGAAACTGAATTTGCCATACTGGTCGGAGACCGTTTTATAGACTATCGCTGCGGCTGGTCCGTTTGGATCTGCCTTTATTGTCTTTCCGTCCTCTGTAATTTCTTCACGTCCGTCTGCAGGCGATGGAAAGAGATCAACAATAGCATCCAAAAGGATGAGAGTGCCAAGTCCGCTCAGCGCGCATCCGCAGTATACCGGAAACAGGGAATGATCTTCAAAACCAATCTTAAGACCGGAAATTATCTCTTCTTCTGTAAATTGCTCGCCTCCGAAAAATTTTTCCATAAAATCTTCGCTCGTCTCGGCGACAGCTTCATTCAATGCATTATACAGCTCTTCGAGCTGTCCGCTCATTGAATCCGGAACGGCTATTTCCACGCGCTTTCCCTTTTCGAGAGTATAAGCTTTTCGGTTAATAAGATTAACGATACCGTCGACTTTTCCTGAGGCATTCTTAATAGGCGTTATCATCGGGCAGACCGAAGTGCCGAACTTCTCACGCAGGGCGTTAAAAGCTGCTTCAAAGCTGCCGTTCTCCTCGTCAACTTTTGATACGTAAAACGCTCTTGGAAGCTTAAGCTCAGCCAGGGCCTTCCAGGCCTTTTCGGTACCGACCGTAACGCCCTCCTTGGCGCCGCAGACTATAATTCCGCCATCGGCCACGCGCAGAGCTTCTGCCACCTCACCGGCAAAATCGAAGTAACCCGGGGTGTCAAGAATATTTACCTTGCAGCCCTTGTGCTCCGTATTCATCGTCGAAGTATAGATGGTTATCTGGCGTTTGGTCTCTTCGGAATCGTAGTCGCCGACAGTGTTGCCGTCCGACACTTTACCGAGCCTGTCCGTAGCGCCAGTGAGGAACAGCATGCTTTCGGCAAGGCTCGTCTTACCGTTGCTGCCATGGCCAAGCAGAGCGATGTTACGGATATTTTCAGTGGAATAGCTCATATTTGAATTTCCTCTCCTTAATAAAAGTCTCAGAAAATTATCTGTAAAAAAAGGACATCTAGGAAATTATACACTGAATTTAATTAAAACACAATATACTTTTAAGCATTTTTACGAACAGGCAAAGCAAAAAGATGTCTGCGGGTCAACAAATTGAACAAAATTGTGAGTATATGTACAAGGACCATATAGAGGAATATGTTGCCGACGGAAGAGGACTCAAAAGCGTCTGACCAACAAAAGTAAAACATTATTAGAAGACCTAAAACCGAACTGATTAGCGATACGGCAGTCGAGAGTTCTGCAATAGTTTTGAGCTGACGGCCTTTATTTATGATTTCTGAAAAAGCGCCGAGTCCGGAGCGTGTTACTACGGCGATCGTATCACAGCCCTTAGGTATATTATCATCGGATATTCGATAACAGTCTTCGACGGGAATATATTCGATTCCGGCGAGCGGTACCTTGAATTTCTGTTGAAGCATCTGCGGTGTAACATTAAAATCACGGACGGCGAGCAGCAGTGTAATTTTTGACCTGAACATTGTGACAAGCGCCGACTGTACAGAGTTTGCCGGCGTATATTCTATTGAAAATACACCTATCAGTTCGCCGTTCACGGCAGTGAATACAGCGTTTGTCATATTCACTTTGTCCGGAACCCGTATGCCCATAAGCTTCATAAAGCCGGAGGAGCCGACAAGGATACGTTCGCCTTTTATTACGGCGCCTATGCCGCCGCCCTCATAACAGGCGAAGTCCTCGACCCTCGAGAGGCTTAAACCCTGCGAGCGCAGCAGCTCGGAAAAAATTGAGGAGAGGCCTGAGCCGGAAGCAATAATGAGACTGGAAGTATAACCGATTGCCTTTTGCGAAGAGACCCCTTCAAAAAGCTTTATGCCGGTCATTGCGAGCTTGCCGGACGGAAACAAATCCTGATCAGTTATGAGTGCGCCATCCGAGTCAAATATCTCGCAGGCGCCGCCCCAGCCGGCAATGGCGGAACCTGAACGCCGCATTTGCCGCGCGATTATACGGAAAGGAAGAGCGTAGGCCGTGAGGGCCGAAAATGAAGCCGTAACCGAAATAAGCGCTGAAAAAAAGTATGTAAATTCAGAGACTTTGCTCTTGACAATCGTGGCTAACAGCGCGAATACAAGGGAAGCTATAAGTGCCAGCGGAACATAGACCGCGTAAGCGTTCTCTGAGACATCCGCTTCGGTAAGCTTCATGTAAAAGCCCGCCGTCCCCACAGAAGTCTTTTTGAGTATCGCGCGATCATTTAAGCTGTTGAAGTCAGAATAAATTCCTGACGGGAGATTCGCATTGCCCACGGTACGGAGAGTATCGCTCATTCCCTTTCGATACAGCATTCTGCCAAAAAGAGCAAACATAAGCGAGACGGAGGTAATGAGGCAAAATGGAAGTCCCGTAGTGACGCTCCCCCGTATGACGTTATTGAAAGCATCAAACGATGTTACGATGCAGGCGATGGTCACAAGGGATTCCGCACCGGGAGAGGAAGTGAAAAAGTCGGATATACCGTCTATCAGAACATCTACGCAGAGAAGCATGACAATAAGCTGCATAAGCAGGAGTACTCCGCCCAAAAGGGGCTGGTTTGTCCCTATTCCAAACGGAACGTTTTTTCCGCCTTCAAAAGCGAATGTTAAAACGGCCATGACGATACAGACAGCAAAGGAGAAACCTGCTCTGTAGGTCATGGAGGCGACGCGGGAAGCAAACCGATCGGACTCGTCAGTAAAGTCGGGATCGGAAGCGGGTATTTCTGCACCTATATCGGATTCAATAGGTGTTTTGGCAGTTTTTGGTTTTAAGAATAAGCGTGAGCGCTTATATAGCGCGGATCGCTCTTCCGCCGCTTCTTCTTCTTTTACCGCTTTTGATACTTCTTCCGCAAATTCTTTGACGGAGTCTGATTTAGCATAATTATAGTTCTGAAAAAAACGGATATCGGCGTCTGACAGGCCAAGTGCGGATAGCTCGTCGGCTTCAATCTTTGGATCATCAGTCGGCTCGGGCGATTTTTTCTGCTCCGAACCGGGCTGCGGCGGAAATAAAACGATGTTTTCACGCTCTGTGCTTCGAACATTCGGCTCATGGCTCTCTATTATTTCCCGCTTTTTCGGTTCTGAAGGCCGGGATGTTTCCTTTTGCTGCGCCTCGCGTCTCGGCTGTGTTTCCGGCTCCTTTGGCTTCGGAGGCATGGACGTTTCGGTATTTGGGCGCGCTTCGCGCCTTTGCCGTGTTTCCGGCTCCTGCATCAGGACATTCTCTTCCACGGGCGGGAGCTTCCCTGTTGTCTCCATGATAATGCGCTCGGTTTCGGCATTCAGTACGTCGGCGGGCGTCTTTTTATCGCCGTCAATAAAAGCCGATCCCTTATACTCGGCAAGGATGGATTCAAGCGAAAATTCATCCGTGTCGGTTGAAAAGATGTCATCGCTTCTGTTATCATTTTTGTTCATGCTACACAGTCCTTTCGTGCAGTCGGGAGGGTTAAGCGTTGATTACCAAGGCCTATTCAGGTGCCGAAGTGCTCCTTTGGCGAAGGGTTTCATAAATAACGACCGCGGCCGAAGCCGAAGCGTTTAGTGAAGATACCTGCCCGTGCATGGGAATACTTATCTTGTAGTCACAGTTTTCCGAAACTAGACGGCTCATGCCGTCTCCTTCCGAGCCGATAACGATGGCCACAGGGCGGCAAAGATCCGCCTGCCATAGTTTTGTCTCTCCGTCCGGGGCTGTGCCGAATATCCAGACGCCGGCCTTTTTCAGGTCGTTCATCGCAGTTGTTATATTAGCAACGCGCGCTATGGGCATGTGTTCAACCGCGCCGGCTGAGGTCTTGGAGACGATGGCCGTTATGCCGGCCGAGCGGCGCTTTGGAATGATGATCCCGTGCGCACCGGCGGCCTCTGCCGTCCTTATGACGGCGCCGAGGTTGTGATGGTCGGATATCTCATCGCAAATTATTATGAACGGGGCCTCTCCCCTCTCCGCCGCCGCTTTGAGAATATCGTCAATTGAACAGTATTCCTTGACGGAGGCAAGAGCAATGACGCCCTGATGAGCCTTTGTTGCGCTCATAAAATCAAGTTTGCGGCGGTCGGTCTCTACGACGACGGTTCCGGCAGCGCGGGCTTTTGAGGCGATATGGCCGAGCGCAGCGTCAGTATTACCTTTTGCAATAAAAACCTTATCGATAGGGTGCCCCGCGCGCAAGGCTTCAAGTACCGCATTTCGGCCCTCTATGACGCCCGTATCAGGCTCGTTACGGCTTTGCGATTCTTGCTCCTCCCTGCCCTTATACGGGTCGGCGTGGCGCGCTATGGGACGTCTGCCGCTTTTACTTTCTTCTTTCATAATTCTCCGTTTCAGCGGACTTCTGCCTTCAGCTTATCCGTCATGTCAACCTTCTCCCATGAGAGGTCGAGATCCGGCCTGCCGAAGTGACCGTAAGCCGCTGTGTTTTTATATATTGGCGCGAGCAGACCAAGCTTTTCTATAATTCTGGCCGGACGCATATCAAAGGTCTTGCAGACGATATCCGCAAGCGTTTTGTCTGAGACAATACCCGTACCATAAGTCTCAACAACGACAGATACGGGTCTGGCGACTCCGATGGCATAGGCCAGCTCTATCTGGCATCGCCTGGCGAGGCCGGAGGCGACAATATTTTTAGCGATATATCTCGCCATATATGCTGCGGAGCGGTCAACTTTTGAGGGATCCTTGCCGGAGAAAGAGCCGCCGCCATGACTTGCCATTCCGCCGTAGGTGTCGACAATTATCTTTCTGCCGGTAAGTCCGGAGTCGCCGACTGGACCGCCGACGACGAAGCGGCCGGTAGGATTCACAAAAAACTTGGTTTCCTTTGTAATTAGCTCTGAGGGAATGATAGGCATTATAATGTTTTCCACAACAGCCTCGCGTAAGTCCTTTATCGATATTTCGGGGTCGTGCTGGGTCGATACAACTACTGCAGGGCAGGAAATGACGCGGCCATCCTCGTCGTACTCGACGGTGACCTGCGTTTTGCCGTCCGGACGGAGAAAACCGAGCGTACCGTCTTTCCTCACCGCGGAAAGCCTGCGCGCCAGTGCATGAGCCATGGAGATAGGCGCCGGCATAAACTCAGGCGTCTCGTCGCATGCAAAGCCGAACATCATGCCCTGATCTCCGGCTCCTCTGTCGTCCGCATCGTCAAAGGCGCTGTTCACGCCCATTGCTATATCCGGACTCTGTTCGTCAATGGAGGTCAGAACGGCACAGGATTTGTAATCAAAGCCATATTCAGGTTTGGTGTAACCGATACCCTCAATTGTCGAGCGGACGACCGAAGGGATATCGACGTAGCAATTCGTAGTTATCTCGCCCATGACGAGCGCCATACCGGTTGTGCAGATGGTTTCGCACGCTACTCTGGCGGCGGTATCCTGCGCCATTATAGCGTCAAGGACGGCATCTGAAATCTGATCGCAGATCTTATCCGGATGTCCCTCCGTTACTGATTCGGAGGTAAAAATTCTATTGGACATTTTGTTCAGCTCCCTGATAATCTTAATTGATATATTTTAACACATATTTCGTCAAACGAAAAGTACATTTTTTGGTGTAAAAGGCGCCGGACGGTTGTCCGGCGCCTAAGAATATCAAAGAAATCGCCATTATAGTCATCTTTTTCTTTCACAGTGCAAAAGAATTTTCAAAAATAAGCACTGCGCGTGCAT
>JBFWIW010000032.1:0-16298 GCA_050253535.1 Oscillospiraceae bacterium | reverse complement strand
ATTACCTTTGACTAAACGGGGAACAATCCTAATGTTTCAGTTTTTGCCGAATAACGTGTTCAGCAATTAGACGTGCGTGCTGGTTTTAATTCAAGAATTTCTTCGCCTGACGCGACGCGCTTCGGCTCGGGCAGAATAAATGCAAAGACCGCCTGGATGCAGTATAGGATAATACTGTAACCAAAGGCTATCGCAAAAGCCCGCTCCTGCGGCATACGGGCGACCATAGCGTTTATTATTGCGGGATAAGAGAGGATAGATATGCCAGAGAGAGTGTTGAAAAAGCCGAAATTACTGCCGGCGTTGTCGATTCCGAATAAGTCCGTTACAGTCGCCGACTGCATAGGCGGCATCCCGCCGAATGCTAGTCCCATAATGCAAACCGAAATTAAGAATACATAGCCGTTCGGAACAAACATAAGGAGGGCTGCGGTAATACCGGCCGCCGAGATGAAAATGAACATCGGGCGTCTCCCGACTTTATCGGAGAGAGTCGGAATTGCAAACCTCCCGAGAGTACTGAAGGCGCCTACGCACATAACAGCGACGAGTGCGAGCTGCGGAGTCAGGCCACGCGTCTCCGCGTAAGTCCGGAGCGTGGGGTTCACTGTGAAATACAGCGGGGAGTTTAAGACGATAAGGACGAATACTGTAAAGAAAATTTTCGACTTAAACATAGAACCTGTCGGAAATTGCCTCTGAGGGAGAATACCGGGTTTTTGAAGATTTGGGAACAGGTTGTTATAACCCTCCGGCGGGTTTTTTGCGACCTGTGCGATGATAACGCAAACGGCTCCGATAAATGTACCGAAAATAAGCATGGTGGATGGAAAGGACAGCTTACCAAGAAGCCACTCCGCCACGGGAGAGAAAACCACAAGAGAAAGTCCGAACCCGCAGATAGTGAAACCTGAGGCAAAGCCCTTTTTGTCAGGAAACCATTTCTGAACACACGCGAGCAGCGAAATATAAGTACATCCGACGCCGAAGCCGACGGGGATGGCATACATCAGATACAGCATGAAGTGGCTCCACTGCGATGAAACCACGGTAGACAGAATATAGCCGAACGTTATAAGAACACCGCCCGCCGTAATTGTCAGGCGCGGTCCGATTTTATCCTGCATTTTCCCGCCTATAAAGGTACCAACGGTATAGGAGACTATGAGAATCGGATATGTATAGGATATCTGTGAGGCGCTCCAGCCATAATAACCTACGGCCGACTTCTGGAAAATACTCCACATATGCAGAGTGCCGGTGCAGAGAAAAACAAAAAATGCCCCGACGAAAATAACATAGCGCCTTATATTGTATTGTTGCAATAAACCACATCCATTTCGCGGAAAGCGACATTCTCTGCGCAGTATCCGCATGTTCAATGAAAAAAATATACATCCGCGCAAGGCGGTTGTCAAACGACAAAAATGTCGCTGTGTTGGCTAAATTAGTTGTGTAAATATAAAAACGGCAGATACCTCTGCCGTTTTTATATCAAAATATCATTCTTCGCATTCGGCGATGACTGTAACGGGGCCGCTGTCAACGCCCATGCCCATAAGCAAGGGAAGTGCATAAACCCTTTTTATTTTTTTGCCTACGATTCCCTCAAACGTACAGTCTTCAATGATGCAGGTGTAGTGGTCGTGATAGCAGCCGAGGAGGTACTGGTGCGCAAGCGTGCCGTCGTCTTTATAGGGGACGCTTGCAAGGGATATCCAGTCCATCGCCACGGCTTTTATATTAAAGTTGTCCATTATGTACTTGCAGGCCTCCGCGCCGATGGCGGGGCCGTGTCCCGCGTAATTGACCGGATCATCAAGTCTATTATGAGAAAAACCGGAGTGGATCATCAGAAAATCAGCTTTTTTTATCTGACCGTAAAATGGTTCGAGTTCCGCCGGAGTAATGAACTCCTCGTATGACTTATTTATTTCAATGAGGAGCGGCCTGTCATATACGAAGTATTCCAGGGGCAGTTCGGATATTTTCGGCGCGGGATCGTTATAGTGGTTAGGCGCGTCAAAATGCGTTCCGAAATGATTCATAACTGTCAGCAAGTAAACGTTGGAGACGGCTCCTTCCCTGATCGTTTGAATTTCTGCCTTGTAACAGGTGGGAGAACCCGGCCAGCCGGGCATGTCTCTCTCCATAATATGTGAAAGTCTTACAAACATAATAAAATCTCCTTCTTTATCAGACGCGGACAGACTTTCCGCGGGCATACATTAAAAGAACCGCAATTATTACAACGCCGTTTACTATTTGTTTTCCTGCTCCCGGCATATTCAGCGCGACAAGAAGCGCCTCAATAAACATCATTATCATCGTACCGGCTATTGTACCGGCATAGCCGCCTTTACCTCCTGTAATTGCCGTTCCGCCGATTACGACGGCCGCGACCGAATCCATCTGATAGGCGTCGCCCATGCCCAGATAGGCGAGCGATGTCATACTGACGAGCATTATGCCGGAGATAGCCGCAAACAATGCGCTTAGAGTATACGCGCCGGTGAGAACCACGCCACTCTTAATGCCGGACAGATCCGACGCGGAGGCGTTGTTGCCGACGGCATAGATTGACCGGCCGAAGACGGTCTTTTTCAGTACCAGCAATATGATTATTGCGAGGATTGCCCAGACAAAAATCATAGCTCGGATATTGAGGAATCTGCCCTTTCCCAGAAACGCCAGAAAATCAGGGACAGAACCCTTCGGTGTACCTTTGCAGTATACAAGGGTGACGCTGCGGAGGATGAGATTCATAGCTAGCGTCATGATCATCGGCGGTATTTTAAGCAATGAAACGCCGAGTCCGTTGAAGAAACCGACGAAAACTCCTGTAAGCAAAATAAAGATTATCGCCTGTGCCGGGCCTGCCTTTGAGGTTATCTGAGTGAGCATACACGCGGATAAATTCATCATCCATGCTACCGACAGATCGATGCCGCCAGTTAGAATTACCGTTGTCTGGCCCATTGCCGTGATGCCGAGAAACGCACCAAGAACTAACTGTCCCATCATATATGTCCATGAAAAATAACCGGGTTTTATGCAGCAGATGACGATATACATTAGGATCATAACGAGATACACTTTGACGACATTCGATTTCAGGATTGCTTTTATGTCAAACTTTTTTGCGGTCTTCACCATTGTATATCCCCCCTACGCTTTCAGCTCATGGCAGGCCGCTTTTTTTGCCAGAAAAGTACGAAGTGCACCAATAGACAGCGCAACCAGCAGAATTCCGCCTTGCGCGGCGTTCTGGTACCATGAAGAAACGCCCCAGAATATGAGCAAGCCAAGGATGAGCGAAAGTATCATGGCGCCCGCGACGCTTCCAACATACGAACCTCTGCCGCCCATAAGCGAAGCACCGCCAAGTACGACGGCCGCTATTGAGTTAATTGTGTAATTTGCGCTTCCTGTTGCATCGCCCGAGGCGGTTGATGCTGTAAGAACAATTGCGGCAAGTCCGGCCATGATTCCGCATATGACATAAGCCATAAATTTTGTTTTGTTGATCTTTATTCCGGAAGTATACGCAGAGTATTCGTTGCCGCCGATTGCAAGGAGGCCCTGTCCTATGCCTGTTCTTCTAAAGGGCTTCCATACGCAGAACACCATTATCAGAATAATGATAAATGACACAGGAATGATGTCAAAAGCACGTCCGGTCATGAATTTGCAGAATGTTCTTGTCACGTCACCACCCGGCTCAGGCCGTACAAGAAGTGCGGCGCCTGAACATATCATGGAGGTTGAGAGAGTGACAACTATCGGCTGTATTCTTCCGAATACAACGATAGTTGCGTTTAAAACGCCGACAAGAGCACCGCACGCCATCGCAACAAGACCGGCAAGTATGACGCCCGGCAGAATACTTCCTCCGACGAACTCGATAACCGGAGCGAGGATAGTCGCGAATATGCAGTTGCACAGCGCAACCATCGGGCCTACCGACAAATCGATTCCACCCGTCATAACGACAACTAGCTGGCCAAACGCCACTATCGAAAGCGTTACAACCTGATTGCAGATTGACTGAGGGCCGTACTTTGACCAAAAATCCTTCATAAAAAATGAATAGAGCAGAAGTACGACAATAAGCACGCACCAAGCAATAACGATTTCCCTGTTTCGCCTCATAAACACGCTGATATTGCTTTGCTTTTTCATTCAGCCTTACCTCCGTCCTTTATGCCCATCGACGCGTTCAGGATAGCTGTTTCAGTTATATCCGTACCCTTGAGCTCGGAGACAACCGCGCCTCCTTCAAAGACAAGGACACGGTCACACAGGCCGATGAGTTCATTCATTTCAGTGGAGTACAGAAGAATCGTCCTTCCCTTCTCCGACTCATTGCGGAAGAGCTGATAGAGTTCTGCCTTTGTGCCGATGTCTATTCCTCTGGTCGGGTCTCCCAGAAGAAGGATGTCAGCCTCCGTGGCGATCGCCTTTGCAATTACTATTTTCTGCTGGTTACCACCGGAGAGGTTCTGCGCCAACTGGTCAATATTTGGTGTCTTTATGCTCATCTGCTGTATTGCGCGGCTGCATACTTCGTGCTCTTTTTTTCTGGAAAGCCATCCGGCGGTACTAATTTTTTCAAGGCTCATCATGGATAAATTTTCACCAACTGTCATGGTTATGTGTAGTCCCTCTGTTTTCCTGTCTTCAGGGATAAGTGCTATCCCTTTTCTGATTGCCTCCTTAGGGTGTCTGAGTTTTATCCGCTCACCCTTTAGATAAATTGCACCGTCATCAACATGAGCCACACCAAAAATTGAACGCAAGAACTCTGTCTGGCCATGGCCTTGAAGTCCTGCGATACCGAGAATTTCTCCTCGGTGAATTTCAACATTGATATTTTTAAGTTTGTTACCCGAACGGACGTTTTCAAGTTTAAGCACTACTTCGTCTGATATCGGAGTCCTACGTTTGGGATAAGTTTCGTCCAGGCTGCGTCCCGCTACCCAGTTGGTAATCTGAGCATTTGAAACAGTTCCCATTTTAAAGGTCTGGACAAATCTTGCGTCCCGGAAGACCGTTACACGGTCCGCAATCTGCTCCAGCTCATTCATCTTATGAGAGATGAAGATTGCCGTTTTGCCTTCGTTTTTAAGCTTTCTTATCAGTTTGAACAGGAGTTCGACCTCTGCTTGTCCGAGCGCCGAAGTCGGCTCGTCGAATACGATAATCTCGACGCCTTCTGTTGAGAGCGCTTTTGCAATCTCAACGAGTTGCTTGTCTGCAAGTGAGAGATCCTCTACGACCGACCTAACGTCTACATTTATTCCAAGCTCTTTCAAAAGTACCGCGGCCATAGTGTTCATCTTTACAAAATCAATAAGACGGAGTTTGTTTTTTGGCTCGTGGCCAAGATATATATTTTCCGAAACAGAGAGCTCCGGAACTAGAGAAAGCTCCTGAAAGACGGCGGCAATGCCGTTCTTCCCTGCATCCTGCGGGTGGTGTATATGGACTTCCTTGCCGTTTATCTTAATTGTACCCGTATCATTTTTAACAACTCCGCAGAGTATCTTAACCAAAGTGCTTTTTCCCGCGCCGTTTTCACCAATGAGCGCGTGAACCTCTCCTTTTGCGCAACTAAAATCCGCATCAATGAGCGCTTTGACGCCGCCGAAGTTTTTGGATATCCCCTTCATTTCAAGAACGGTTTCAAGCTCCGTATCAGGGGTCTCAGCCCTCTCCCTTGCGATCTTCAAGGTATATGCCACTTAAATATACACCCCAATCTTAAGCTTCGGTGCAAAGGGCAGGCCCTTTGCACCGAAAACAGAGTCATTTCAATATTTGAAGTTACTTCGTATCCGGAAGGACATCCTCGATGGTTAAATTGTAGCTGTTAGTCTCATCGGTATAAGCAGTGATAAGGGAATCACTGTAACCTTCAAAATATAGATCAGCAGCATTTTCCAATGTCATTTCAGGCATCGGAGCGATGGTGGTCTTGTCAACTTCTTCGCCGTTAAGAACCTTGATACAGGTGTTCAGACACTCAGCAACATGGCTCGGGGGGGAAGTTTGGCCATAGATGTTACAACTTTCCTCGGTGATGAGGCGGGCGACGCAGTTCATGACTTCACCTGTGAAGGGCATTTCTGTCGGGTTATAGCCGAACTCTTCAAGCGCGTTAAATATAGCGACCTCTCCCTGACCTTCATTGAGTATAGCGTCAATTCCCTGGTCGCCGTAAGCGGCAAGCATGTTGTTGATGACAACGGAAACCTGGGCTTCGGACCACTGGCCATAATCGGTAGCAAGAACGACTATGTCGCCGCTGTCAATGTAAGGCTGAAGCACCTCTGTAGAACCCTCGACACGGTCGTTGGTGATAGAAGTACCCTCAGTGCCGCGGATCCAGAGGATATTGCCCTTTCCATCTATCTGATCGACAATCCACTGCGCCTGCTTGCGGCCCGCTTCAACCTGATCTCCGGTTACGAGATAGGCATCGGGACACTCGACATAACAGTCGAAGGTAGCTATGACAATTCCTCTCTCGATGGCTTCTTCGCAAATCGGGATAAGTGCCGTGGGGGACGCCGCGTCAACAATGATCGCGTTATAACCCTCGGACATCATATTTCTGATTTCGTTGATCTGGGCTTCCGGATCCTGACCGGAGCTGGAAGCATAATAGTCAGAGATAACACCGGCTTCTTTGAGGTTTTCCGCATAAGATGTGAATGTATTGACCATCTGTGAGCGCCAGGCATTCCCTATGTAGGAGTTGGACAGGGCTATTTTCCATTGCCCTTTTGGGAAACCATACTCCGTTAGCTCTTCAACGGCAGTGTCGACGGCATCGGTAACCGTGGTACTGCTTACGGATGTACTTTCGGTCGAGCTGTCTGTTTTACCTCCGGAATCTTCGCTGCCGCCTGAACATGCCGAAAACAAAGTAGCCATCATAAGAACTGCAATTATCGGACCAATGATTTTTCGCCAGCTTTTCATTTTCTTCCTCCTTAATTTAGTCTTGCTTGCATGTTTTAGATGAATCTCCGGGCATGTCTGCAAACAAGTTTTAAGCTTTATCAGCTTGTCAAACTAAGGTATTATACTGCTTGATTTTTGTACTTAGACCATATATCATTAAACAACTGTTAATAATTAACATTTATATTATTAACACTGATCTATCAAATGACATTAAACTTAAACTGTTGTTAATAGTTTATTCATTGGACTTTTATGTATTTTTTGGTTAAAATACAATTATTAATTAGTCAGTTTAATGGGGGTAATATATTTGCAGAGGTTTAACAGCGCAGTCGACCGATTTTGCTATAAGCACCCGAGATTCGGTATAAATAATCTCATGCTCTACATCATCATTGGAAACGCGCTGGTGTACGTTTTCAGCAAGATGGACACGACGGGTACGTTCGTTTATTATCTGTATTTCAATCCGGAATTAATTTTGCAGGGGCAGATATGGAGACTTATAACCTTTATTTTAGTTCCGACGACGTCAGGGCTTTTATGGTTGGCGCTTATGCTGTATTTCTATTATTTCATAGGCTCCGCGCTGGAAAGGTATTGGGGCGCGGGAAAATTTACGATTTACTATCTCACCGGCGTTATTTTTACAATGTTATACGGATTGATCTCGGGACTTATTTTAAAGTCAAACTATATGTTCCTCGATGCGTCGTATATAAACCTCTCTATGTTCTTTACGTTCGCCGTCCTGTTCCCCGATACGCGGGTTCTGCTCTTCTTCATTTTCCCCGTAAAAATAAAGTGGCTTGCCGTATTAGACGCGGTATTCTTTGTCCTCGCAATGATAGGCGGTACGTTCCCGACGAATTTTCTCCCGCTCGTCGCGGTTTTGAACTTTTTCCTCTTCTGCGGCGGCAATTTTACGCGGTATTTTAAAACTTTAAAATTTACCAATAGCAAGCAGTCTGTTAATTTTCGTTCCTCGGTTCATCGCGCGAAGTATGAAGAAGCCAATAAGCCCTACCACCACCGTTGTTCAGTCTGCGGCAAAACGGATACCGATTATCCTAATATGGAGTTCCGCTACTGTTCCCGGTGCACTGGTTACCACTGCTTCTGTGAGGAACATATAAATAACCATGTCCACTTTCAATGATTGACAAAAAAGTCTCCGGCAAAATTGCCGGAGACTTTTTAACTGTAATTTTCTGTTTTCGATTCTTTTTCAGCATATTTTTCCGCCGCCGACGACAACGTCGCCGTCGTAGAAAACGACGGATTGTCCGGCAGTAACGGCGCGCTGCGGCTCTTCAAATTCTACATATACACGTCCGTCATCAATAGGAGATATCTTAGCGGCAGCCGTCCTCTGGCTGTAGCGTATTTTAGCCTCGACTTTCATGGACGAGGTCAGCGAGTCAAAGGGGATAAAATTTGTGTCTCGGCAAACGAGGTTCTTTGAATAGAGATCCGATTTACTGCCGAGAACTATCGCGTTTTTATCGATATCCTTCCGAACGACATAGAGCGGGTGTTCTGCGGAAACCCCAAGTCCCTTCCTCTGCCCCGTAGTATACCCGATGAGTCCTTTATGTGAGCCAAGTACGTTTCCGTTTATATCGACGAAATCTCCGGGGTTGCTCTCTGCCCCGTATGTCTTTTTAATAAAAGTCCTGTAATCACCGTCGGGGATGAAGCATATGTCCTGGCTGTCTGGTTTCTGAGAGTTTATCAGTCCGACGGAATCCGCAATTTCGCGAACTTCCCCTTTTGTAAGTTCGCCAACCGGAAAAAGCGCCATTGAGAGTATATCCTGCGTAAGTGAAAACAGGACATAGCTCTGATCTTTTGTTTTGTCAAGACCGGTCATAAGAAGGTGTCTGCCGGAACCTTCGTCGTATTTTATCCGCGCGTAGTGTCCTGTTGCGAAATTCGTAAAGCCGCGCTTTCTGCATTCACTGTTTAGCGCTTTGAATTTTATGTGCCGGTTACACTCGATACAGGGATTCGGCGTGTCGCCGCACAGATAGCTCTCGGCAAAAGGACGCACCACAAATTTCTCAAAATCATCAGAGAAGTCGAGAACCGTGTGTTCAATGCCAATTTTATTGGAGACAGCAATTGCGTCCTCAATATCCCTTGAAGAGCAGCAGGAATTCTCTGTGGCATCGGCTTCTTTTTTCAGATGTAGCCGCAGAGTTATCCCGGCTGTATGATATCCCGCGTTCTTCAAAAGCAGCGCGGCCACTGTGCTGTCTACACCGCCGCTCATAGCAACAAGTGCGCTCTTATTCATATACCATCTATATCCCCATCCCCGCAAGGTCGGAGATCACCTTTCCCGCAAGTATAAGTCCCGCCGCCCCCGGAACATATGAGAGCGTACCGGGAACTGAACGTTTTGAAGTCACTTCTTCAGATTGAGCGGCCGCTTTTATCGGCTCTTCGGGAGAATATACTACCGTCAGTTTTTTTATGCCGCGTTTTCTGAGTTCCCGCCGCATGACCCGCGCCAGAGGACAGCCCGAAGTTTCAAAAATGTCCGCCAGCCGGAAAAGCGAGGGGTCGGATTTGTTTCCCGTACCCATGCTGCTGACTATGGGCACAGCGGAGGCCGTACATTTTTCCGCGAGCAGCAGCTTTGACGAGACGGTGTCAATGGCGTCGACGACGTAGTCGTATTCCGATAAATCAAATATTTCCGCGTTTTCAGCGGTATAAAACAGATCGTGGGCCACGGCGCCGCAGTCCGGATTGATATCCAGAACGCGCTCAAGGGCGACGTCGGTTTTTTTCATGCCCAAAGTGGAATGCAGCGCCAATATCTGTCGGTTAAGGTTCGTGAGTGACACCGTGTCGCTGTCCACAAATTCCAGACGCCCGATACCGGCGCGCGCAAGCGCCTCAACCGTATAGCCGCCCACGCCGCCCACGCCGAATACAATGACGCGCGCTTTTGCCAGCACCGCGGCCTTATCGCCGCCGATTAGCAGTTCTGTCCTTGAAAACTGGTTTATCATGATTATCTCTTTCTATTTGTCCGGAAATACTGCTGCGTAGTAGTCGTTATCAAGTATTTTAGCAGAATAACTGAATTTGTCGTTTACTTCTTTTAAAATCCCCGCTGCATAGCCGTCCGGTATCTCCGCACCCTCGTTCGGCGTAAATACGTCTTTTTTTGAATTATAGCGGCCAAGGTCGGTTATGAAGCTGCGGTTCGAAAAAATGACAAGCGCTGGGCAGTCAGAAAGGATATCCCTGCCCATTGTGAGCCGCGAGTCGTAGTCAAGGCCGAAGAGGTTTGCGAGAGTCGGCATAATATCGAGACTCGAGCAGTATTTATCCACCTGTACCGTCTCCATCTTGCTGTTCCAGATCATGAGCGTCGAGCGGTAGAGTTCAAAGTTCTGCTCTATCTCCGCCCCTTTTATCTCCTGCATCTCATCAACTGTGAGACCATACGGGTAGTGGTCTCCCGATATCACGATCACGGTATTGTCGAGTATCCCCTTCTCGCTCAGCTGGTCAATGAGATACCCGATGGCCTGATCGAATTCCATCTGACAGGCGATATAGGCCCTCGGACCTTCCGTATATGGCAGGTCTGAGACCTCTTCCCTGTGCTTATAGGCCATCATATTCCCCATAAAATTATAGTTCATATGGCCGCTCACCGTCATGTAGTATACGTGAAAAGGATCGCCGGAAGCGGTGTATTCAGGGATTGTCTTCTGCATCATTTCGACGTCTGATTCCGGCCACTGGTTTTTCATCTCAAGCCCGTTGCCGACGCCCTTATAGTCATAGCCCATATTCGGATGGCTCGTATCGCGGTCGTAATAGGTGTAAGTGTGGTCATGGTAGGCATATGATTCATAGCCGAGTTCAGAAAACATCGTGCCGAAGCCGAAGGGCATGTAGTTGCTGCCGCTCTTTGAATAGCTCCATACGCCCGACTTGGGTATAAGACCGGTCGTCGTTACATATTCGCCGTCGCTTGTTGAGACGCCCCAGATGGGGTTATAGAAGTTATTGAATACAAAGCCCTCTTTAGCCATTTTCGATAAAGTCGGGGTATGCGTCTCGTCGAGTGCAAGGGATGAAAACCCCTCCGCCACGATCCAGATGAGATTATCCCCCTCGAACATACCGGTGTACTCATTTTTCATGGTAGGCTCGACTGTGCTGAAATATTCGTGCATAGCGGCTATCTGTGAATTCGGCGCATTATCAATGAGTTTATCGAAGTCAATCTCCAGAACATTTGGGGTGTAGACAACGGGTTCCTGTTCCGGTGGGGTGTC
Organism: Oscillospiraceae bacterium; assembly: GCA_050253535.1. Lineage (GTDB taxonomy): Bacteria > Bacillota > Clostridia > Oscillospirales > Oscillospiraceae > JBFWIW01. The sequence goes on along the minus strand of JBFWIW010000032.1, from coordinate 5,019 downwards.
GTCTTCGTTCGGGTTCATGACAGGCAAGCTGCCCTGGTCCCCGTCCGTATCGTCCGGTGTATCGCTGTTATCAATTTTTGGGGGAGAATTTTGCGGAATGTCAAACAAAAGGTCCTTTATGTCGAGGCGCAGCGTCGTCAAAATCCCGAAACGCGGGACTGACAGATCAGGCGAAAAAGTATCAAAATAGACATAGCGGTATGACATCAGCCCCGTATTGTTTAAGGCGATAAGGCCTAGAGACAGCCCATATGAAAAGACGGCGAGAATCAGGCAAAACAGAATTGTCTTCCTGTTGCCGGGCTTTTCGGGAAAGAGTATTTTACTGCAGAAAATAAGCAGCAAAAACGGGATCAGCAGCAAAATGAGCGGCAGCGTGGAATCAGCCACACCGTCAAACGCCTGTTTATAAAAATTGCTTATCGCCTCCGTCGCGTGTGTCAGCGCGGACACGGTCGTAAAAGTTGAAAATATCGTATAATAGACGGTCTGTATACAGAAGATAGCAGTTAGAATAATGAGCAGAACTATGGCGATAACACGGTTTGCCCAACCTTTCCAAACCGAAGAGAGAAAAAAACAAATAAAGCCAAGAGATGCCGAAAACAGAAATGTATAGAGTATTCCGGCCGGGAAATATGTCTCAAAACAGTACCGCATAAGTACCATTTCCATGTAGAATATCGAAACCGGGAAAAACAGAAAACGCAGGATATTTAGGAGTATGACACTCTTTTTTAATGAATTATGATTCATTTCAGTGACCTAGTTTCAAAGATTTACTAAGGCCGTTAGTTGGCCCTTGTAAGTAATATTATAATACCACCGACTGCGCGTCAAGCGATTTGCGACTTTTTCGGCTATTGCATTTATTTGCATAATGAAATATAGTTATATAAACTATGGATTTAACCGGAGGGTCAGCAAATGAGTTGTGATATAAAGTGGTTTGAAGATATGGAAAAGCGGATACCAAAGGGCGAGGTAAGAACGAGGTTTGCCCCCAGCCCGACGGGTTATATGCACGTCGGAAATCTTCGCACCGCGCTTTATACTTACCTTATCGCGAGAAACGCGGGCGGAAAATTCATTCTCAGAATTGAGGACACAGACCAAAATCGCCTTGTCGAAGGCGCTGTGGACGTTATTTATGAGACGATGAAAAAGTGCGGGCTGGAACATGACGAGGGCCCGGATGTTGGCGGGCCGGTAGGCCCATACGTACAGACTGAGCGCCGTGGTCTCTATGGAAAGTACGCGGAGCTTCTCATTGAAAAAGGCGGTGCGTACCGCTGTTTCTGCGGCAAGGATGAGGAACAGGACTCCGAAACGCCAGCGTTTTCCAAATATGACGGACGTTGCTCGCGACTGTCCCCGGCCGAGATTGATGAAAAACTCTCGGCTGGTATCCCCTATGTAGTCCGGCAAAAGATCCCGTGCGATGGTGAAACTGTATTTACAGACGCTGTTTTCGGCGACATAGCCACTCCGAACGACAGTCTCGACGACGGCGTCCTTATTAAGTCGGACGGGCTTCCCACCTATAACTTCGCAAACGTCATCGACGACCACCTAATGGGTATAACCCATGTCGTGCGCGGCTCGGAATATCTATCCTCGGCGCCCAAGTATAATCTGCTGTACAATGCGTTTGGCTGGGAGATACCCACATATGTGCACTGCTCCCCGGTTATGCGCGACGCGCATAACAAGATGTCAAAACGCCACGGAGACCCGTCGTACGAAGATCTTATTGAAAAGGGCTATCTGTCGGAAGCGGTTGTGAACTATGTAGCGCTCCTCGGATGGAGTCCCGGCGGAGAGCAGGAAATATTCACGCTTTCCGAGCTCGTCGGTATTTTCGATATAAAAGGCATATCCAAATCGCCCGCAATATTCGATATAGAAAAGCTCACTTATTTCAACAGCGAGTATATCAGGGCACTTCCCGCGGAGAAGTTCGCTGAAATCGCCGAACCTTATATCAGGCGGGCGGTAAAAAACCCGCTTGCTGATATTGCCGCCATAGCGTCTCTTCTGCAGCCGAGGTGCGAAAAACTCACCGACATCCCGGAAAAGATTGACTTTTTGGATGAGCTGCCTGATTACAGAACGGAGCTCTATATTCACAAGAAGTCAAAATCGGATGAGGCCACTTCACTCGCGATGCTCAAAGAGGTTCTCCCCGTTTTTGAAGCTATAGCCGATTGGTCACACGATGAGGTGTATAATGCGATGACCGCCCTCGCCGTAAGGCTGGAGGTAAAGAACGCAAAGGTCATGTGGCCGGTGCGTATTGCGGTCTCCGGACGTGACGTCACCCCCGGCGGCGCGGTTGAGATCTGCCTGATTCTCGGAAAGGACGAGACTCTCCGCAGAATTAAAATTGGCATGGAAAAGCTTGCTCAGAAAGGAGAGCTATGAAGCGCCCAAGAAAATTAATACTGCTGCCTGTCGCAATTTTATTGGTCATCACGCTTGCTGTAATTCTTACCTATGATTATACCAAAGCGCCGGCGCCGGAGGGTTCCGGTACGGAAACGGCCACGGCTTCATCAGGCGACGATGGAAGCGATACAACCGGCAGCGGTACAGCGACAACCGGCACCACCGGCAACAGCGGCGGCGCCATAGCGAGCGGCATAGTCACGGCTAATCTCTCCGATGACGGCAGCGTATATTATGCCGTCACCTTCGACAGTGAGACTGCCGAGTGTGCGAAAGCTGAAAGCGACATGATCTTTACATCTAAAACCGACGCGGATGCTTTCATAGAATTCCGTTATATGAAAGACCGGCTGCCGGAAGATGTGGAGCCGTCCTTTGCGGACGATTACCTGAACTATCAGAACATCGAATTCGACGGGCTCGACAGCGTGGGAGCGACGGAACTTTTCGGCAGGTATATCCTCGCAACAAACAGCAATGAAAAACTTGAGTGTTACCTTGTTTCTTTGGATAACGGAACCCTCGCAGTAGCTGTCAAGACCGGTTCGGATACGCCGTCTGAGGCCGAAAACACCCTCGCCGAAATTCTTGATTCTCTCACTGTCTCCAACTGAAACGTTACCATTTGTTTATAAGAATAGAATGCCCCTTTATGGAAAATCTAATCCATAAAGGGGTGTTGTATTTTGAAAAGATATAAAAAAATAATACTGCTTGTGTCATGCTTTTCCCTTGCCGCAGTACTGGTAATGGGCGGCTTTTTGTACACAAACTACAGGCAGGCGCAAATTTATAAAGGAAAACTCAATCTGACTTATCAGCACGCTTTTTCGGAACTGGTATTTACCATGAGCGAAATAGACGCCTCACTTCAGAAGGCCCTGTATTCGACAACGCCCGCCATGATATCATCAGTCTGTTCTGAGATATATGCAAAGGCGACATCGGCCCAGATGGCGATGGGCGAGATGCCGCTTTCCGGTGTTGAGCTCGAACAATCGACCGGGTATATAGCAAAGCTCGGCGACTACGCTTTTATGCTGGGAAGGAAAGCCGCTGCGGGTGAGACGGTTACCCAAGAGGAATATGACAATCTCTCCGCTCTTGCGGACAGCGCTTCTTTCATGTCGCAAAATCTGACAATGCTGTTTACCGATGTAAGTGACGGCGTCGTTACGATAGAACAAACCGAAAAGACGGAAGAGGTCGCGGCTTCCGGCGAGGACAGCACCCTCCCTGCGAGCGTTTCCGACAGTTTTACGACGCTGGAGGGCGAATTTCCAGAGATACCGTCGCTCATTTATGACGGACCGTTTTCGCAGCATATTCTTCAAATGAAACCAAGTTTTCTTGAGGGACTGCCTTCGGTAGACGAAAAAAGAGCACTGGAGTCTGCAGAAACTTTTTCTGGAATTAAAAATTTAAAAATATTCTCGGAACGGAGCGGTACAGTTCCGGTTTATATTTTTACTGCTGATACTACGGAAGGCACAGTATATATTGAGGTAACAAAACAGGGTGGATATGTTGACAACATGACAACGTCCGCAGTCCCTCAGGAAGAAAACCTGACCGCAAAAAACGGAGTGCGTCTGGCGGAAAATTTTCTTAAAAAGCAGGGTTATTACTCGATGGCTACGAGTTATTATATGGTCAAGGAAGGTACGCTCACTGTAAACTTTGCCTATATGCAGGACGGCGTTATATGTTATCCGGATCTCGTAAAGGTCGGCGTATCGCTGGAGACCGGCATGATAACGGGCTTTGAAAATCTGGGTTATATCATGAGCCACCATACGCGCGATATTCAAAAAGCGGCCGTCACAGAGACCGAAGCTGCGGCGAAAGTCTCTCCTCGCCTCAAGATACTCTCTCACAATCTTACTATTATTCCGACAAACGGCAAAAATGAAGTATTCTGCCATGAATTTAAATGCGAAAACGAGGACGGAAAGCATTTTATAACTTATATAAATGCCAATAATGGGCGTGAAGAAAAACTTCTGATTTTATTGGAAGACGAAAGCGGAACACTTACGTTATAAGAAAAACAGTGGCAGTTACAAGAGTATGTGCTTGTTTAATTTTATTTTCCGGTAATATGGCAACTCGCAATTTCGCGAGTTGCCATATTATTGGATATTTTACATAATTTTCTTGATATTTTAAACAACAGTTATATAATAAGTATAAATTCTAGTGAAATACAATACCATTTATAAGATTAATACTTATAAGAAATTTTGTAATGTAACCAAAACTATCTGGGAGATTTAGTCGGCCTATATGTTTCGTCCCTAAATAATTATTTACTGCGGTTGTATTTAAATCTTATCTGAGCCTGGCTGTTTCCGTCATTGCAGGCTAGAAACTGGGAGGTTATTGCGATGTAAGACAGATGTAAAGAAGAGAAAAATGATCCATATAGTAATCCGTATGTGCCGAACTGTACAAATCAGAATAATATGAGTGTTCCGGCTAAACACTGAGCAAAATCTGAAGTTTTGGGAGGATGATATCCATATAATGCCGTTTATTCACAAGTGCTAAAAAATAATATGGAGGTAAGTC
>JBFWIW010000031.1:0-33577 GCA_050253535.1 Oscillospiraceae bacterium | reverse complement strand
AGGCCGTGAAATCTATGGAGAGGCCGATAACGTCCTCCGGATTGACGCCTGACTTTGCGAGAATGGCCGGGACTGTCGTCTCAAGCACCTCGATATAATCCGCGGGGTGCTGGAGCGCCCAGTCCGGCGGGAGCTTTGTCCCGTTTGGCAGGAATTCGTCCATCACGCCGTGCGTATAATCCTTTGTTGCCTGAGCGAGGATATCGCCCGTTTTTACATCGACAAGAACTGCCCTTCCGGACAGAGACCCGTAATCCAGACCGATAGAATACTTTGTCATAAATCATCCTCCATATTTGTTATTTACTGGCATAAAAGCCCATTATCATCTGATTATAAGTTTAGTATAAATTAGACTGTCAGTCAATAAAATTAGCAGCTGCCGCCGTTAATAATATTTTCAAGCATGATATAAACCCAAAAAGCTTCCCGGGATGTGTCCCAGAAAGCTTTTCGCTGAAATATACATAGCGCAGAGACTACCGTTCCTCGCGAAAATACGCAAGGCCCAGACTTGCCGGCGGCTGGTTCCCGCGGCTCTTTCTGAGGCTGACGATAATAAGAACCACGATGGTAGCGATGTACGGGAAGATATCATAGATGGATGCGGGGAGAAAACTGATTGGGTAATAGTAGCGCATAACGGAGAGCGCGCCGAATATAAGAGAACAGTAGATGGCGCGCGCCGGATTCCACGTGGCGAAGATGACGAGCGCAACAGCGAGCCAGCCAAAGCCGCTTATACAGTTGTAAACCCATACGCCGCCGACGCCGTTGGCCGAGTTCATGACGATATACAGCCCGCCGAGACCTGTTATACCGCCGCCTATGCAGGTGGCGAGATATTTGTATTTTGTGACGTTTATCCCAGCGGCATCCGCCGTTGCCGGGTTTTCACCCACGGCCCGAAGATTAAGTCCCGCTTTTGAACGGCCGAGAAAGACGGAGATACCCACGGAGAGTATGATACTGAGATAAACTAAAAAATTGTACGAGAAAAGGAATGTACCCACAACCGGTATCTTGGACAGGTGGGGGAAAATTGAGGCGTTGAAGCCCGACTTTGTCACGTTGGAGACGGCGACATAGCCGCCTGCCGCCGTGCTCATAAGCCCGCCGACAAAGTTACCGAAACCTGTGCCGAAGATGGTGAGAGCAAGGCCTGTGACATTCTGGTTTGCGCGCAGGGTGATGGTTATAACGCTGTAAATGAGAGCGCCGAACGCGGCACATGCAAAGGCGCAGACAACGGCGATTATTGCGGACAAGACAGCGGAGGGATTCACCGCAGCCTGTTCATAGTAATAAGAGCCGGCTAGGCCGGCAATGCCGCCCATGAACATCATGCCCTCCACGCCCAGGTTCAGGTTGCCGGATTTTTCAGTGAGACTTTCGCCAATCGTACCTAAAAGCAGGGGACAGGCCGCAAGAATGGACGCGGTCAGAAAATTGAGAAAGGTAATCACTGCGCACTCACCTCCCTGTTTTTTCTGCCGCGGAATATAAGTTTAAAATTAATAAAGAATTCGCAGCCCAGCATGAAGAAGAGAATGAGACCTATGAGAACGTCTGAGACATAGGCCGGAATGCCGAAGTTGGTCTGAATGGTATTGGAGCCTTTTGTAAGGACAGCCAGAAAAGCCGCAATAATTATCATGGCAAAGGGATTTAAATACGCAAGCCACGCCACTGTAATTGCCGTAAAGCCATAACCGCCGGAGGTGCTGTCCGTGAGCGTATAGCTCGCGCCGGACACTATGAGAAAACCGATGAGTCCGGCAATTGCTCCTGACAGGAACATGGTGCGCATTGTTATCTTTGCGACGTTCATACCGGCATAGCGCGCTGTGCGTTCGCTCTCGCCGACAACGGTCAGTTCATAGCCCTGCTTCGTGTATTTCATATAGATATACAGGAGTACTGCGAGCACAAGGACAATTATCCAGCCGATATTAACTCCGAAAACGTTGGGGAGTCTCGCGGACGTATCGAACATGGCTATCTGAGGAAAGCCGCTTGAAGAGGGCTTTTTCCACGGGCCGGTGCGGAGATATTTTACCACGCCAAGCGCGATATAGTTTAACATCAGCGTGAAAAGCGTCTCGTTTGTGCCCCATTTTGCCTTGAAAAATCCGGGGATTAGGCCAACTATGCCGCCGGCGATGCAGCCCGCTGTGAACATGACGATCAGCAGCGCAGGGCGGGACATGTCCTGGTAGTGAAAGAGCGCAAAATAAGTCGCCGCGACGGCTCCGGCTGTTATCTGCCCCTCGGCGCCTATATTCCAGAATTTCATTTTAAACGCCGGGGCGATAGCGAGAGATGCGCCCAGAAGGGGAATAAATATCTTGGTGGTCGCCGTACGCGCCGTGTTTGTTGAGACGGAGCCTAGCACCATATCGCGGTAGACTGATACCGGGTTATGGCCCAAAGCCAAAATGATGAAAGCTCCGGTCATAAGGGCGAGTATTATCGCTGAGAGACGGATCGCCCAGGCCTTGCCCACCGGCATTGCCGAACGCTTTTGGAGCCTGATGAGAGGCTCGCGCTTTTCAGGTCTGGTCATTCCTGTCCCTCCTTTTTCTGGGTCATAAGCAGGCCTATTTCCTCTTTGGTGGTTTTGCGCCCATCGACAATGCCGCTTATTCTGCCGCCGCACAGGACGAGGATTCTGTCGCACAGCTCCACAAGAACGTCAAGATCTTCGCCGACGTAAATAACGGCGACACCTCTTTTCTTCTGTTCGTTAAGGAGGTCGTATATGGTGTGCGAGGTGTTGATATCGAGTCCGCGCACAGCATATGTCGTCATGAGGACCTTGGGGCCGGCGGCTATCTCGCGGCCTACAAGCACCTTTTGCACATTGCCACCGGAGAGACGCCGAACCGGAGTTGCGGCGTCGGGAGTGACGATTTCCAGTTGTTCTATAATAGTCTCTGCGAGGGCGCGGGGAGTTTTTCTGTCGGTAAAGAACGATTTCCCCGTGGTATAGCTGCGGAGCATCATGTTGTCGGACGCGCCCATACTGCCGACGAGGCCCATACCGAGCCTGTCCTCCGGAACAAAGGACATCGCAATACCGAGCTTTCTGATCTGCATCGGCGGAAGGCCGATAAGCTCGCGGGGCTGTCCGCTGTCATCCGGGTAATACAGTATGCTGCCTCCGGGCAAAACTGTCTGAAGCCCCGCGATAGACTCCAAAAGCTCCTTCTGACCGCTGCCCGCGACTCCCGCGATACCGAGAAGCTCGCCGCCGCGCGCTGAAAACGAGACATTGTCCAGAACCTTGACGCCGTCCTCACGGATACAGGAGACATTTTTTACAATCAGGCGGTCAACGGGATTTTTTGGTTCCGGACGATCAATATTCAGTGTGACTGCGTGCCCCACCATCATCTCGGTGAGCGATTGGACGTTTACCTCGGAAGTTTTGACGGTGCCGACATACTCACCCTTGCGGAGGACGGACACCCTGTCCGAGAGAGAAAGGACTTCGTTCAGCTTATGGGTGATTATGACTATTGCCTTTCCGTCCTCACGCATGTTGCGCAGGACCTTGAACAGTCTTTCCGTCTCCTGGGGCGTGAGGACGGCGGTCGGCTCGTCAAGGATGAGGATGTCGGCTCCCCGATACAGCACCTTGACAATTTCGACAGTCTGCTTTTCAGAAACCGACATGTCGTATATTTTGCGGTTGGGGTCTATATCAAACCCGTATTTATCGCATATATCCATTACCTTTCTGGATACGGCCTTTCTGTCGAGGCCGCCTTTTTCGGAAAGGCCCAGTACGATGTTCTCGGCGGCGGTGAACACATCAACCAGCTTGAAGTGCTGGTGAATCATACCGATTCCGAGGTCGAAAGCATCTTTCGGCGAGGTTATGGTAACAGGTTCACCGTTTACCAGTATCTCGCCGCTGTCGGGGAAATATATGCCCGAGAGCATATTCATAAGCGTAGTCTTTCCACTGCCGTTTTCACCAAGGAGAGAGAGTATCTCGCCGCGGCGCACTTCGAGACAGACGTTTTTGTTGGCGACAACGTCCCCGAACGTCTTGGTAATGTTTTTAAGTTCTATGGCGTTTACAGCGCCCAAGGGAACCACTCTTTTCCGTGTGTATTTTTTGATAAAATAACTGAGACATTATATCATAATGGGATTATCCTGGCAAACTAAAATGCCGAAAAAGTGCATAAATTAGCGGGGCCGCATATGCGGCCCCGCATTTATTCTTTGGAGTTAAGATATTAGCTGAGGATGTTAATTCCGTCTATAATATAGCACCAATAAGGCGCGGACTGGGTAGCGGATTCGTCGAACCACTGGCCGGCGGGGATGTCTATGCTGCCGGCATCTGCGCCCCAGCTTCTGCCGTTGCCGGAGAGCGGGCCCTGGAAGACGTGCAGGTCGCCGGACTTGATGGCGGCAATTGTTTCGTCAATAGCTGCCTGCGTGTCGGGAGCGGCGATATCGGTGTTAAGCGGGCTGAGATAAACTGCGCCGTCGGCCATGCCTTTGCACCAGTCGGTGGGGATCTCAGTGCCGTCAAGGACACTCTGCACAGCGGATGTGAGGTAAATGCCCCAGTCGGAACGGGCGGAGATGAGGGAGGCATTCGGCGCTGCAGAAATCATATCGGCGTTGTAACCGACCTGGAAGACGCCGTTCTGCTCGGCGGTGGTGGCGGGGGCGGTGGAATCGGAATGCTGGCTTATGACCTTGCAGCCGCCGTCAATAAGCGTCTGGGCGGCCTGGGCCTCAAGGACCGGATCATTCCACTCCCAAGTGTAGATAACGTCCATTGTGGCGTCGGGGCAGACGGACTTTGCGCCGAGATAGAAAGCCGTGAAGCCGGAGATGACTTCCGCGCACTCCATGGCGGCGACATAGCCGAGCTTTGTCTCGCCGAGCTCACTCAGCTTCATGCCGGCGACAATACCTGCGACATAGCGGGCTTCATAGATGGCTGTGAAATAGTTGTGGAAGTTCGAAAGGCCGGCGTCCTTTGCGTCTTCGCCGGTGGCGTGGCAGAACTGGATATCGGGGTTGTTTTTCGCGGCCTCGAGCATATAAGCGCCGTGGCCGAAGCTGGTGGCAAAGATAATCTGGCAGCCGGCCTCGATACACTCGTTAATGGCGGTAGCGCAGGCATCGTCCTCGCCGACGTTATATTTGTTGATGACCTGATCCTCGGGGAGCCCAAGATTCTTCATCATTTCCTTGGTGCCGAGATCGTGGTTGTAGGTGTAGCCCATGTCGGAAGGTTCTCCGATATGGATCATACCAACTTTAAGATCGGACAGCCTAATGCCGCCGGAAGCGGTATCGCCGGTTGATGCGGTATTGTTGGAAGAGGTGATATCACTGGGAGATGCGGCATTGCCGGAAGTGCCGGTGGAGTCGCCGCTGCAGCCAACAAGAGAAAACACCATTGCAAGAGCGAGTAAAAGAGCAAGAAGCTTTTTCATATTTTCCTCCTAAACTGATTTTTATAATTTTTTATATATACGGCAGTTGCCATATTCACAAAAAAGGAAACGTCAGCAGAAAGTAACTCCGCCGACGGGATCCATTGACTTTATTCTTGCGAGGGATTCGACACGGATGCCCATACCCCGTATTTTATCACCGCCGGGCTGGAAAGCCTTTTCAACCGCTATACCGGCGCCTATAAGAGTGGCTCCCGCGGCGTGCACGAGCGCCATAAGTCCCTTGAGAGCAGCTCCGTTGGCGAGAAAATCATCGATTATGAGGACCCGGTCGCCGGAATTTAAAAATTCTTTGGCGACAATAATGTCGTAGACCCTCCCGTGGGTGAACGACTCGACCTTGGAGGTATAGACGTCACCGTCTATATTCTTTGTCTGGGTCTTCTTGGCAAAGATGACGGGACAGCCGAACTCCTGAGCGGTGATACAAGCTATTCCGATACCGGATGCCTCGATGGTAAGTATCTTATTCACACCGCAGCCGGAGTAAAGCCGGTGGAATTCTTTCGCCATCTCACCGAAGAGACGGACGTCCATTTGGTGGTTCAAAAAACTGTCCACCTTCAGAATGCCGCCGTCTCTAACTTTTGCGTCCCTGCGTATACGGTCTTCCAAAAGCTTCATAGTTACAAAACTCCCGCAAAAGTTCGGCGAAACACAACGCCTTTTTAAACAAATATATCGAAAATGACCAATGAAACAACGATATTGTACATTAGTTTGCTGTTTTTGACAAGGAGAATAAATGCACAATATGTGATTTTATATAAAGTTTATTTGGGCAATTCCGACGAAACGCGGCGCCATGTGCCGGGCGAACCTAATAACGTCAGGCAGGGGTGGCTGTCTGTCCCTGCCTGTGATTATTTTTTATATGATTCCCGCTTAAACGACCTGGACTTTCAGAATGTTCGTCCTGCCTGCGAGATTTAACGGAACGCCGGCGGTTATGACGACGGTATCCCCCTCAGATACAATGTCGATCTGCTTCGCACAGTCGGTCGCGTGCAGGAAGAGGTTGTCGGCATCGACCTGATTGAGCGCGAGAACCGGGCGAACGCCCCAGGAGAGCGCGAGCTGGTGAAATGTTTTGAGTTCCGGCGTTGCAGCAACTATCGGTTCGTAGGGGCGGAATTTGGAGACCCTTCGCGCAGTGTGACCGGATTTGGTTACGGCGATGATGGCCTTTGCCTTTATATCCCGCGCCGTAGTGCACGCCGCGTCGCAGATAGCGTTGGTAGTGTCACTCGAGTCGTTATCATATCTTATGCCGCTGTAGGCGTCCATTTCAAAGGCGTCGCGCTCGGCCTGCCGGGCGATACGCGACATAACGGATACGACCAGTGCGGGGTGATCGCCCACGGCGGTCTCGCCTGAGAGCATGACGGCGGAAGTCCCGTCGAAAACGGCGTTTGCGACGTCCGTTATCTCGGCTCTTGTCGGGGTGGAGCTTGTTATCATTGACTCAAGCATCTGTGTTGCCGTTATAACCATCTTGCCGGACTGATAGCACTTTTTGATAAATTTTTTCTGAATGCCGGGCAGCCGTTCATATTCAATCTCGACACCCATGTCGCCGCGGGCCACCATTATTCCATCCGAATATTTTAAAATCTCGTCGAAGTTATCAACGCCTTCTCTGTTCTCAATCTTGGCGATTACCTTTATATTATGGCCGCCGTTGTAATCGATGAATTTCCTCAAGGCAATGACGTCCTCCTTCCGGCGGACGAAGGATGCGGAGATGAAGTCGACATCCTGCTCTATGCCAAATTTGATATCCGATTCGTCAGTGGGGCTTAGATATGGCATGTCCAAACGGAGGTTGGGGATATTTATGCTCTTTTTACTTTTAAGAACACCGCCCACGTCGACGGTGCAGGAAATGTCGGTATCTGTACAGCTTACCGCGGTAAGGGCTATCTTACCGTCGTCTATCAGTATGCGGTTACCCGCCTTGAGGTTCCGCGGCAGGTCCGCGTACGTAATTGAGACGGTGTTTTTGTCTCCCGGGACATCGCGCGCAGTGAGCGTGAAAGCGGCCCCGTTTTCGAGGACGGCGGAGCCGCCCGCAATATCGCGGACGCGTATTTCAGGCCCTTTGGTATCGAGCATGACTGCGGCCGGGAGTCCGAGGCTGTCCCGAACCTCGCGGAACATCTCTATGGTCTCCTTGTGATACTCGTGGGTTCCGTGGGAGAAGTTTAAACGGGCTACGTTCATGCCGGCTTTGAGCATATCTTCAAGCACCTTCTGGTCACGGCTAGCAGGTCCTAGTGTGCAAACTATTTTTGTTTTTCTCATATTTATTTCTCCGCGTTATTATTTTTTAAAAACTTTCTCAATATATATTATACTACAAAATCCGCCATAATCAAGCAAAAAAAGTAAAGAGAAATCAGACTGTCGAAAAGTCCCGGTTATGATTAAATAATGTATTGGTATGGCTCTTGTTTAAACCGGAGGATTTGCTCTTCGGTATTAATATAAAAAATAACATGTGAGATTGTATAAAATCCGACAGCTTACAAACAATAATCGCACACACCATAATTTTCGATATAAGGAGATTTATATATGAAAGCAACAGGAATTGTACGCAGGATCGACGACCTTGGGCGTGTCGTAATACCGAAGGAGATACGCCGCACCATGCGTATTCGGGAAGGCGACCCTCTCGAAATATACACCGAGAAGGACGGAGAAGTCATTTTCAAAAAATACTCTCCGATGGGTGAACTCTCCGATTTTTCCAATCAGATGTGCGAAATGCTCGGAAAAACAACTGGCTGCGGCACGGTCATAGCGGACAGGGATACCATTATATCAATCAGCGGGGCACCGAAGCGTGAGCTTCTTGAAAAGCAGATAAGCGCCGAGCTTGAACAGATCATGGAGGAACGCCAGCTCTATCTGAGAAAGACAACAGATAAGGCTCTGCCTGTCTCAGATGCCACCGAAAAATATACCGTTGGCGTAGCGGCTCCGATACTTTCCGAGGGAGACCTTATGGGCTGTGTCGTTTTCTTTACCGAGGGCGACAGGTTTTTGGGAGAGGTTGAGTATAAACTTGCTCAGACAGTAGCGGGCTTTTTAGGCAAGCAGATGGAGAGCTGAAACATGTCGGAAAAGCCCTTCGGACTTCTCTGACAAAAAGATTGCATGACGGCTGCTCTGCCGCGGCCGCCGTGAGTAATTTGACATCCTAGGGCGAAGTGAATCCGCCCTGCGAAGCGGAAACTCTGCGAGACTTTTTAAGCTAAAAAGTCAATCCCCGCCGTCACAAGACGGCGGGGATTGCTTCATTTCAGAAAATATGTTATCCTGTCACATGCGAGAGGTGATCGGCATTAAGATATATCTTATAAGACACGGAGAGACGGATTGGAACGTCGCGGGGAAGCTCCAGGGGAGAGAGGACATCCCGCTGAATAAAGACGGTATAGAGCAGGCGCATGTCTGCGGAAGAGCTCTCTCCGGAATAGAAGTCACGGGAATTCTGTCAAGCCCTTTGGAGCGGGCGCGCGACACAGCAAAAATTATCGCAGGCCATATTGGCTATAAAGGCGGCGTCGCCGTTGATTACGAGCTCACGGAGCGTGATTACGGCGAACTCTCAGGAAAAACGCCTCAGGATATATTCAGGCCTGAGGAGGGTACGCCGGGGCTCGAGCCGCTTGAAGACGTTATAAAACGTTTTAAGACAGCGGTAATAAATAACGCGGGGGAGCATTCCGGCGACATCATAATCGTATCACATGGCGCGTCTATAAACGCGCTTTTAAAGGACGTTTCCGGCGGTGAGGTCGGGAGTGGAAAGACAACGCTGAAAAACGCGGGTATAAGTATTCTGGACTTTAAGCATGGAGAGCTTAAACTTGAAGACTTCAACCTCTCGGCGGATGAATACATAATGAAGTTTAAGCTTAATACTTAATTTGATTTCGGCGCGTTTTGCCCGCTCGCGGATTGGCATCCGCAAAGCATGCGCATTATGACCATTCTTATTTATGGTTATTTCGCGCCTGCGGTTCGGAAGGAATGGTCATAAAAATGCGTGAGGTACACCCAATAAAACCGGTTTTCGACGAAAATTCGAAAGTGCTCATACTCGGCTCCTTTCCCTCGGTCTTATCGAGGAAAACGGGATTTTACTATGGTCACCCGCAAAACCGATTCTGGAGGGTACTGGCTGCAGTAATGGGAGAGACTGTGCCGGCGTCTATAGAGGAAAAACGGTTGTTTCTGCTGAAATGCCGCATAGCGCTATGGGACGTTATCGCCAGTTGCGAGGTAGAAGGTTCGTCTGACGGCAGTATCCGGAGTGTCGCGCCTAACGACCTGGGCGTAATTTTAAAAAATGCGGATATCGGCGCAGTTTTTACGAACGGCGGCACGGCGGCCAGGCTCTATCGCAGGTATTGTCTCCCAATCACCGGTATTGAGGCGGCTCAAATGCCATCCACAAGCCCTGCAAACGCACAATTTTCATATGAAAAGCTATGTGAAAAATGGAGGCCGGTCGCAGAAAAACTTAACGATTAAAGCGGCTGTCAGTAGACAGCCGCTTTGGCTTTATATATCGGAGTTTAGTACGCGACTCCCCAATAGACCATGTGCTTTGCGGGTTTGCCGCAAACGGGACACGTATCGCCGAGATTTTCCTGATTGAACGGTATGCAGCGTGAGGACACGCCGACCTCGTCCTTCATTTTTGCCTCGCACTCTGTTTCACCGCACCACATCATCTTAATGAAGCCGCCCTTTTCGACGATGGCTCTGGCCTCGTCCAGAGTTGTGGCGGGATAGGTGTGCTCGTCAAGATTGCTCTTCGCCTTATCAAACAGAGCCTTCTGCACGCCCTCCAGAAGAGCGGGGATAGCTGCCCCGAGTTCGGCAAGGGGGACTGTGAACTTTTCGCCGTCCACGCGGCTCACGGCGACGCACTGGCCGTTTTCGATATCGCGGGGGCCTAACTCAATGCGGAGCGGTATACCGCGCATCTCGTATTCTGCGAATTTCCAGCCGGGACTCTGGTCGGAATCGTCCAGTTTTACGCGCACACCGGCTTTTTTTAGAACATTTACGATTTCATTCGCCTTTTCAAGGACGCCGCCCTTCTGCATGGCGATGGGGATGACGATAACCTGCGTGGGGGCGATTTTCGGCGGCACGACGAGTCCGCTGTTGTCTCCGTGGGTCATTATCAGGCCGCCGATTATCCTTGTGGAGAGGCCCCATGACGTCTGGTGGGGATATTTTAAGGTGTTGTCCTTATCCGTGAATGTGATATCGAAGGCTTTAGCAAACCCGTCTCCGAAATAGTGGGAGGTACCGCTCTGGAGCGCCTTTTTGTCGTGCATCATACACTCGACAGTGTAGGTGGCGACAGCGCCGGCAAACTTCTCCTTGTCGGTCTTCCTGCCCTTAACGACGGGCATGGCGAGCCAGTTTTCGCAGAAATCGGCGTAGACGCCGAGCATCTGCTGTGTTTCCGCCTCGGCCTCCTCGGCAGTCCTGTGGAGGGTATGCCCCTCCTGCCATAAAAATTCGCGGCCCCGCAGAAACGGGCGGGTTGTCTTTTCCCAGCGGAGGACGGAGCACCACTGGTTATACAGCTTCGGGAGATCGCGCCACGAATGGACGACATGGCTCCAGTGGTCGCAGAACAGCGTCTCCGATGTTGGTCGAACGCAGAGGCGTTCCGGCAGCTCCTCGCTCCCGCCGTGGGTTACCCAAGCGACCTCGGGGGCGAACCCCTGCACGTGGTCTTTCTCCTTTTGGAGAAGGCTTTCGGGTATAAGGACCGGCATGGACACGTTTTCGTGGTCGAGCGCCTTGAACTCCCCGTCCAGAACGGACATGATATTCTCCCAGAGGGCATAGCCGTAGGGGCGGAGTATATAAAAGCCCTTTACGCCGGAATAGTCTATAAGACCCGCCTTAACGACGACGTCGGTAAACCACTGTGCGAAATCGACGTCCATATCCGTTATCTGCGAGACCTTGTTATCTTTAGCCATTTTATCGCTCCCTAAAAGGTTTTTTAACCTCAATATTCTATATAATAGTAACCATAATGTCAAGCTCCGTCATTTAAAGCAGAAGTCAAGCCCGCGCCGGAGCGCCATGTCGAAGAAAAACCAGTCGTGCGTGCCGGGAAATGCCTCGATGGTCGGAGAGAAGCCGAGTTTTTGCATTTCCTCCGCAAAGCGGTAATTTTCCGGATAGAAGCTGTCTCCCGTCCCGCAGGAGAGGTATATTTTTGGTTTTTCGCCGGTAATGTCCTGTGCAAGAGCCAGGAGTTCGTCCCGGCGGGAGATTGTGAGGTTTTCTCCAAAGGCGGCGCACAGATCCGAAGGGAGCTGGGTACCCCAGACCGCGCGCAGTTTTTCAGCGCTTTCCTTGTCGCTGAAGGCTTGGACGGCCTCGCCAAGAAACAAGAACGCGGACGAAAACGCGCAGCAGACTGAAAATTTTTCCGGCCGTGAAAGAGCGCAGCGAAGAGCTCCGTACCCGCCGGCAGAGCCGCCGAGAACAGCCGTGTCTTCACGCGAGGAGGAGATGTTGAGCGTATTCTCACATATCTCCGGAAGTTCTTCGGAGATATAGGAAAAATATTTCTGTCCGTATTTCATGTCGGTGTAAAGGCTCCTCACGGCATCCGGCATTATGATGACGGCGTCGCGGTCTCCGGCGTAGACGGGAAGCATTGTGTTTTCCACCCAGCTGCCGTCGGAGGAGCAGATGCCGTGCAGCAGGTAGGCCGCGCGGAACTTTTTGCCTGCTTCATATTTTTTCGGAAATAGGACGGTCAGCCCCGTTTCCATCTCGAGCGTTTTCGAATACACGCTTCCTCGCAATAACAATGTAATCCCTCCTAAGCGAGCGCCGCAAAGCAAAGCTTTGCGGCGCTGTACTCATATTAATTGAAGATGTTCTCGCCCTTGTAATAGAGCTTCCTGCCGGGGCATTTCTCGGGCGTTGAGCGCCACATGCAGTCCTTACACCAAAGACATTTGCCGGTATCGCGGCCCGCTTTCGCGTCGTTTGGCCAGTTGGGGTTCACGAGCATGCCGCGAGCGATGTCGACCATGTCCACACCTGTGAGTTTTAGGACGCCGCGCGCCTCTTCCGGGACTCTTATGCTGTTCACGGCGAAGACAGGGCAGGTGACGGCCTTTTTGATCTCCCCGGCGCCGTAGATGACGTCTTTGTAAGGGAAGCCCTCGGGCGCCCAAGGTTCGTCCTCTCCGTAAAAGCCATAGGATACGTCGATGAAGTCGATCCCGTGCTCGCAGAGCTCGCGGGCATGTTCCACGCCGTCTGCTACAGTCGGTTCAAACGCGCCGAGGCGTATGCCGACGACAAAGTCCTCAGGCACCGCTTTACGGACAGCCTCATAGATCTCAAGAGCGAAAAGACTTGGCTGTTTCCCGTACTCGTCGGAGCGGCGGTTTAAGCGCTTGTTATAAAACTGGCATATGAGGTACTGATGGCAGCCATGGAGCTCGACCCCGTCGTAACCGGCCTTGACGGCTCTGACAGCGGCATCGACAAATTCCTTTTGAATGGTCTTTATCTCTTTCGCGGTCATCTCGCGGCCCTCTTTCAGCCGGTTTTTGTGCATAACCTTATAGTCCGAAGGGCACAGCATCTTTCCGTCCTCAACGCCGACCACGCCGGCGTGGTGTATCTGTACGAAGATAGGCGTTCCCTCCGCATGGACGGCGTCTACTATCCTTTTCAGGCCGGGGACGTGCTCATCCGACCAGATCCCGAGCTGATCGGGAGTGAGCTTTCCGTGCGGGTCTATACAGGTGGCCTCCTGAATGATGAGTCCGGCGCCGCCCTTTGCTATGCTGCGGTAGTGCGCGACGTTTATGTCCGTGACGAAGCCGTCCTCGCTGCTGAAAGAAAAGCAGACTACGGGCGGCATGCAGATACGGTTTTTAATCTCGATTCCCCTGATTCTAAAAGGCTCAAACAGTTTGTCCATGATAGTACCTCCCGTTATTTTTTAATAGGTAAATCATAACAAAACAGCGGGTAAAATGCAATTAGAAGAATTGCATTTTACCCGCGCGACCGTTTTATATTCAAATTTTCTTTAAGCTTCAATATGAATTTCCAAGCGCGCGGGGGGGCCGGTGCCGCCTTTCGGTGATCCGCTGCACTGATTAATTATTACCCCAGCCCTAAAAGCCTGCCGACCTGATAGACTGTCATCGACATTGTATACGCGACGAAAATCTGCCAGAATACGGACATGAGCGTCCACTTCACGCTGTTCATCTCCTTGTGTATCGCGGAGACGGCTGCCACGCAGGGGACGTAGAGCAGTACGAAAACCAAAAATGAAAATGCCGAGAGCGGGGTAAAACCCGTCATAGCGCCGGCTACTGCGGCGCCGGAGGCGGTAAGCGAAAAGCCGTAGAAAAGTCCGAGGGAAGAGACGACGGCTTCCTTGGCTACGAGCCCCGCAAGGAGTGCGACGGCCGCCTGCCACATGCCGAAGCCGAGGGGGCGAAGCGCCGGGACGATGAAATTTCCGAAGTCCGCGAGGATGCTCTTTGAGGCGTCCGAAGTCATAATGAGAGAGCGGTTGAAATTCTGCAGGAACCAGAGCATCACACTCATGACGAGTATGAGCGTACCTGCCCTTACAAGAAAACCGCGCACACGTTCCCAGACGTGCATGAGTGTATTTTTGAGGGACGGAAGCCGGTACGGCGGCAGCTCAAGGACGAACGCCGCGGGCTCTCCCGTAAACAGAGTACTTTTAAAAGCAAGACCGGAGACGACGGCCAGCAGCATACCGAGAAGATAGAGCGCGAACACCACGAATCCCGCCTTAGCCCCAAAAAACGCGGAGGTTATAAGTCCGTATATTGGGAGCTTGGCTGAACAGCTCATAAACGGAACGAGAAGTATCGTCATACGGCGGTCCTTTTCATTTTCCATCGTGCGCGCGCCCATAATGGCGGGTACAGTGCAGCCGAAGCCCATGAGCATGGGGATGAACGCCTTGCCGGAGAGCCCGAATCGCCGTAAAAGTCTATCCATTATGAATGCCGCGCGTGACATATAGCCGGAGTCCTCGAGGAGGCTGAGAAAGAAAAAGAGAAGCGCTATCTGCGGCAGAAAAGTCAGAACGCCGCCGACACCCGCAATAATGCCGTCCGTTATCAGCCCTGTGAGCCAGACAGCTGTACCGGCGTCCGTCAGCAACGTTTTGACGAGGCCGGAGAACGCCTCGATCAGATACGCCATCCCGTCCGAGAGGAAGGAACCCACGGGGCCGAAGGTCATCCAGAACATCAGAAGCATGGCGGCGAAAAAGAGTGGGACTGCCAAATACTTTCCTGTGACAATCTTGTCTATACGGTCGCTCGTGGTCTCCTCGTCTTTGGGCCTGCCCTTTTTGACAGAGGCTCGGACAACCTTTTCTATGTAGTCGTAACGGCTGTCTGCGATGAGCGTTTCACGGTCGCCTAGTCCGCTGGACGCTTCGTATTCCTTCGCTATCTCGGAAACCGTGTCGAATGTATTTTTGTCCAGAGCAAGCTGCTTTTCCACGATAGAGTCGCCCTCAATGAGCTTTATCGATGCCCAGTGCGCCGGCAGCTTCGCCTCGTAAGCGCGGTCGTGTATAAGTTCGCCCACCCGGTGGTGTATCTCATGCGTGAAATCGTCGTAGAGATCATCCGGCTCTATGGTGAAGCCGAGGTGCATCTGCCGATGCGCGACATGCAGGAGTTCGTCAAGATTTTCACCGGTCTTGGCCGTTATGGGCACGACAGGCACGCCGAGCTCTTTTGAGAGACGTTCGACATCAATTTCGTCCCCCGCCTTGCGCGCCTCGTCCATGAAATTTAAGGCGAGCACAGTCGGGCGCTCCAGCTCCAGGAGTTGGACGGTGAGATAGAGATTGCGCTCTATGTTCGTAGCGTCCACTATATTTATTATGGCGTCCGGATGGCCGCCTATTATGTAATCGCGGGCGACCACCTCTTCCATCGAATATGGGGAGAGCGAGTAAATGCCGGGCAAATCGACGATGGTCATTTCCCTGTCGCATATGGAAGCCGTTCCCTCTTTTTTCTCAACCGTGACGCCGGGCCAGTTGCCCACATACTGATTGGCGCCTGTAAGAGCGTTGAAAAGCGTTGTCTTGCCGCTGTTGGGGTTTCCGACAAGGGCAATGCTCATCTTCCTTTTGTCGTGGGCGGAGGCGTCGTACCTCACCGAATGCTCATCAAGCTCATGCTCATGGTCGAGTATCATGCGGCGGAGCGTCTCGGGGTCAAGTTCTCTCGGCGCATAGCTTCTGGCGGAGCGGCGCCTCTGCCGTGCGGGTTTAATAAGCCCGGTCTCGATCTGGGCGGCGTCCGACTTGCGGATGGAGAGAGAATAGCCGCGCAGACTCAGTTCGATGGGGTCGCCGAAGGGCGCTATTTTCTTTACGTAAACCTCGGTCCCGGGCGTGAGTCCCATGTCAACCAGACGGCGTTTAACAGAACTCGACCTGTTGCCTGCGGACAATATTATGCCATGTTGGCCGGGGGAGAGGTCGAGCAGTGTTTTTTTAGTTGTGTCAATCATAGGCATCATCCCGGTTAATATTTTAATTAGGTTAACCTAACCTAATATAAGTTAGCACAGGCTAACTTAATTGTCAACAAAATTTAATATCAAGTTCAGCCGAATATAGCAATAAATCAACGGCCTTTCTTCCGCCATGCTGCGCAGCTTATACTTGGTATGAGGCGTTGATTAAGGTGGCGCCCGGTGTTATAATCAATATAAAAGTATGTCCTTTTTCGGAGGTCAGTACATGAAAATATATGAATCCGCAGAAAATTATCTTGAAACAATTTTGGTATTATCGGAAAAGGGAAAAGTGCGCGCAATAGATATCTGCAATGAACTTGGTTTTTCAAAACCGACGGTGAGCGTCGCCATGAAGCATTTTCGTGAAAACGGGTATGCAGAGACGGACGAGTACGGATACATTACGCTCACGGAAAAAGGCAGGAAGATTGCGGAGAGGACATATGAGCGGCATCGGGTCATCGGGGAGATTCTCGTTTCGCTTGGGGTCACTAAAGAGACTGCCTATTCCGACGCCTGCAAAATAGAGCACGACATAAGCGAAGAGAGCTTCGAGTGCCTGAAAAAATATTTTAAACATAAAAAAGTTGAAAAATAAATAGAAGTCCGCCCAAACGGGCGGACTTCTATTTATTGCAATAAATTTTTACAGGTTGTATTGAGGGTTAGAACTTAATCTCGTCCGGGTGCTGGCCGGAGCCGCCGAAATAGGGCATTGCGTTTATATACGCCATGTCCCCGCCCGATATCTCAAAATCAAATACGTCTATGTTCTGCGCGATGCGCTCGTGAGCCGTGGATTTGGGCAGAGGCAAAATGCCGTTCTGCAGCACCCAGCGGATGCAGAGCTGTGCGACCGACTTTCCGTACTTTGCCGCAATGGAGGAGAGCTCGGGATTGTTAAGCATACGGCCGGACCCGAGGGGGCTCCACGCCTCGACAAGTATGTCGTTTTTGTGGCAGAACGCCACAACCTCGGGCCGCATGAGGCCCGGATGGAACTCTATCTGATTCACCATGGGTTTTATTTCGGCGGTGTCCAGAAGCGCCTCAAGGTGGCTTACGAAAAAGTTGCTCAGGCCGATGGCTTTGATGCGGCCATCTTTATAGAGCGTCTCAAAAGCCCGCCATGTGCTTTTGTTTATTTCCTTCCAGTCGGAATAGTCCTTGACGGATGCGGGCCAGTGTATGAGATAGAGGTCGAGATAGTCCAGGCCGAGGTCGCTCATGGTATTATCGAAGCCCTGCATCGCCTTGTCGTAACCACGGTTTGTATTCCAAACCTTGCTTGTTATGAAGAGATCAGAGCGCGGAACGCCGCATACGCGTATCCCCTCGCCCACGCTTTTTTCGTTTGCGTAAGCCGCTGCGGTATCGATGTGGCGGTAACCGCATTTAACACCCGCGCAGATTGCGTTCACCGCAGCTTCGCCGTCGGGAGTTCTCCACGTGCCGAGACCGACTGATGGTATTTTTATTCCGTTACCCAGCTCAAATAATTTTGGTGCGTCCTTCATTTCATTCTCCCTCTCAGTTTTTATTTTAAATTGACGGAACGGGCGTAGGCCTCGCTGGGTCGAACACGCTGTTTACGTCAAAGAGGTCTTCGAGCTTCTCAGGGTTCCAGTACATGCGATAGCCGTCAATATCGCGGCGGGCCATGCGGACATAGTCGTCACGTATCTGGACCCAGTGTTTGGCGGAGTCCACGTTGCAGAAATATCTGAAGCCGGCGGCATATAGAGTGTCATACTTGTCGCCGGAATACTTGCCGACTCCTGCGATATCGGAACCGAAGGGGTAGAGGAGGATATCCGTATCGCCGACTATGGGCTGCACCTGGTCCTCCCATTTTTGCACGTCCTCGGCGAGTTTCTGGCTCGAGATATTGCCGTAGTAGGGATGCCCGTAACTGTGCGAGGCAATGACCCATCCGTGCGCCTTCAGACATTCGGCGACGGCCTTGGCCTGCTCTTTTTCCTCGGCATATTTTTCCGGGCCAAGAATGGCCTCCGAGTCGGGCTGCGTACGGTATCCGAAGACGCCCTGATAGCCCGTTACGCCTATTATTGCCCTTGCGCCGCGGTAAGAGAAATCGGGGTGCGCCTGTATGAATTTTTCAAGAATGGGGACGATATCGTAGTCGCCGGTAACGGTCTCGCCGTCTGCCGTTATATACTCGCAGGTGGGGTATCCGTCGTCGCCAATTACTATCTTATCGGCAAAGCCGTCCCCGCCCGCGTCGGCGAGATGATCACCGTCACTGTCGGTCATGTACTCATAGTAATTTACGTCGTCCTGCGACAGGACGAAGGGTTTTTTACCCTCCGGCAGCATGATGTCCCCGGCGACGTACTTGCTGCTGCCGTCCTCGCCGATCTGGACGCCGGCAACGTCCTGTATGTTCACAAGGACATAGCCGTTTTTATACATTTCATCCAGCATGCGCTCAAACTCATAGACCGTCACCATGTAGAGATTGTAGCCGCTCGCGGTGTACTCCCCGTCAAAGGCGCGGCCGGTGTCGACGATAAGCGAATGGAAAAAGATTTGCGGTATGGTGGTGGGATCGGCGTAGCGCACCATTGTCGCCTTTGTTGTCTCGTATCCCGCTATCGCTTTCGTCAGCTCCGGATGTTCCGACAGCGTGCCTGAAAAGGACTTTATGGTATCGACGGCTTTGTCATAGTCGTATCCCGCGGCGAGAAGATCGGCCTTGTCAATGAGGTTGGATATTTCCCGCGCCTCTTTTTGGGCGAGCTCCTCCTCTGTGGGACCTTCGTCCGGTACGGTATTTTCTCCCAAGACGCTTGCCCCGGGGGATGTCCCCTGACCTCCTATACCGGAACTTGAGATTCCCGACGTCCTGAAAAACAGAACAGCGAGGGCCGCTATTATGAGAGAAGAAGCGGCTATGAAAGCGACGGTTCGCATAACATGGCTTTGCTGTCGCCTTATTTTCTTTTCACTCACTGCTATCATAAAACATATCCCCTGAAGAAAATGTCGAAAATACAAAATATTTCTTTATTCGCCGTTATTCTTGGCTTCACATATAATAATAGAAATAAAATATTACAATTGCAACATCAATTAATTTCGATTTTTGCGAGTTTTTGTAAATACTTGTTACTATAAGGGCACGGCATCGGCGTAGCGCCCGCTCTTCGTTGACTTGCAATAGTATAGGTGGTATAATATATTCCTTATATTTATAAGCAAAATGACCGAGCGGGATTGGGAGAGTTTTATGTGGATTTCCGATAAATGGGCGGATTTTGAGCTTCTGGACTGTTCCAGAGGTGAGAAACTGGAACGCTGGGGAAAGTATATTCTTGTACGCCCCGACCCACAGGCTCTATGGGATACGCCGAAGACCGATCAGCGCTGGAAGAGGCCGTCCGGCCGTTATACCCGTTCATCGGAGGGCGGCGGCAGATGGGAAAAGGAGAACCTTCCCGAGAGCTGGCAGATAGGTTACTTTGATCTTAAATTCAACGTCAGGCCAATGAATTTCAAGCACACAGGCATTTTCCCTGAACAGGCGTCAAACTGGGACTTCATAATGGGGAAGATACGCGCCTGCGGGCGGCCGATAAAACTTCTTAACCTTTTCGCATATACCGGCGGCGCCACGATAGCGGCGGCTTCCGCCGGGGCCTCGGTCTGCCACGTGGACGCGGCTCGCGGAATGGTCTCCTGGGCGAAGGAAAACGCCAGGGCGTCGGGACTTGAGGACAAGCCTGTTCGCTGGATAGTGGATGACTGCGGCAAATTTGTCGAGCGGGAGATAAAACGCGGCAGGCGGTACGACGCGATAGTAATGGATCCGCCTTCCTACGGCCGCGGCCCGAACGGAGAAGTCTGGAAGCTGGAGGACAACCTGTTCCAGTTTATAAACCTGTGTTCCGGCGTACTCTCCGACGACCCGCTTTTCGTGATTATAAACTCATATACGACAGGGCTCTCTGCCTCCGCGCTTACGTATATGGCGGAATCCGTGTTTACAAAACGCTTCGGCGGCCGTGCAGAGAGCGATGAACTCGGGCTGCCGGTTACGGATACGGGGCTTTATCTCCCCTGCGGAGCCGCCTGCCGCTGGCAGGCATAATAAGCATAACGCGCCGATACAGACCCGTTTTTGATGGGCATGGCCGCACCAGAACTTCATCTCGTCACTTGAAAGGCGCCTAGCCTTCCTTCGCTCCTCGGTTTTGCCCTGAAACGGCCATACCCATCAAAAATCCTAAATAGAGTTTTTTTGACAGGCGAAGAATTTTGTAGAATGCGGGCTGACGCCCGCGAGTGGAAAAAGCAAAATGGCGCAATAATACGCGCTCAGATGCGGGTTCGTATCGGAGCGTTGTGCTTTAGGAGACAAATGGAACCTATCATAAGAGCCGAAAATGTGACATATTCCTACGCATCGCCGGAAGAAGGCGTGTTTGAGACCGTTCTGAAGGGCCTGAATCTCGATATTGAAGAGGGCACCTTTGTCGCGGTCATAGGGCCTAACGGCTCAGGAAAGTCGACATTCGCAAAACACTGCAACGGCGTTATACTGCCGGAGGGCGGGGCCGTCTATGTCTCCGGCATGGACACGAGAGACGAATCGCTCATCCTTGAGATACGCAGAAGAGTCGGAATGGTTTTCCAGAACCCCGATAACCAGATAGTATCTAATGTGGTCGAGGAGGATGTCGCCTTCGCGCCGGAGAACCTCGGCTATCCGCCGGAGGAGATAAGGACAAGAGTGGACGAGGCGTTAAGGCTTGTCGGTATGTATGAATACCGCGAGCATGCGCCGCACCTTTTATCCGGAGGGCAGAAACAGCGAATAGCGATTGCCGGCGTTCTCGCCATGCGGCCGAAGTGCATCGTATTCGACGAGCCGACCGCCATGCTGGACCCAAGGGGACGGGCGGATGTGATTAATATTATAAAAGACCTGCGTGAAAACCACGGCGTCACCATAGTTCTCATTACACACCATATGGACGAGGCGATCCCGGCGGACAGGGTCGTTGTCTTATCTGACGGCCGAGTTGCTATGGATGGTAAGCCGGAGGCGGTATTTGCCCGTGTCGGCGAGCTTCTCGAGCTGGGTCTCACAGTCCCGGGGACGACGGAGCTCATTTATGAGCTCAACCGATCCGGCTTTGATCTGCCGCTGTCCGCTCTGTCTATAGATAATTGTGCCGAAGTTATATTTGAAAGTCTGAGGAAACCGTAGTTGGATGCGCTCACACCAATTTTAAAAGCAGAAAAGCTGACCCACGTGTACGGTTCGGGTACGCCTTTTCAATCTGTTGCCATTGACGGCATAGACTTTGAGATACAAAAGGGCGAATTTGTCGGCATCATCGGCCACACCGGGTCGGGGAAATCGACGTTCATACAGCATTTGAACGGGCTTATAAGACCGACATCAGGATCGGTATATTATAACGGCGAAGACATACATTTGTCCAAAGAGAAGACTCGGGAGGTCCGTTTCAGGGTGGGACTTGTTTTCCAGTATCCGGAGTATCAGCTCTTTGAGGAGACGGTCTTTAAGGATATCGCCTTTGGCCCGAAAAATATGAGACTTTCCGAACAGGAAGTCGACGAGCGTGTGCGCGAGGCCGCGCAGTTTGCCGGCGTACATGAGGATGTCCTGGGGCGTTCGCCCTTTGAGCTGTCCGGCGGGCAGAAGCGGAGAGTCGCCATCGCGGGAGTCATCGCTATGCGGCCGGACGTTCTGATTCTGGACGAGCCGACGGCGGGTCTCGATCCGCACGGATGCAGCAGAATAATAGCGAACATCACGCAGTACAGGCGACTGACAGGCTCCGCCGTCATTATGGTCACACACAACATGGAGGAGGCGGCGCGATGCGCCGAGCGCCTCGTAGTCTTAAGCGGCGGGAGAATTGCATTTTCCGGTACGCCAGATGAGGTCTTTTCACACGAGAAAGAACTCCGCGCTATGGGGCTGGACCTGCCGGTATCGACACAGATAACGGAAAAACTGCGTTCCATGGGACTCCCTATAAAGGGTCCGGTCTATACGACAATGCAGGCTAAAAATGCGATACTTGCCATAAGGGGAGGGGAGAGCCATGCTTAAGGATATCACCCTCGGCCAGTATTTCCCGGGAAATACAGTTGTGCATCGTCTGGACCCCCGCACGAAGCTTGTGCTTGTTATCATCTACATCATCGCCCTTTTCATGGCGAAGAGCTGGGTATCCTACGGCTTTATGGTTATTGTCCTCGCCTCGGCGGTGCATCTCTCCACAATTAAGCTTGGGACAATGCTTAAGGGCCTGAAGCCCATCATTGTAATTATAATCTTTACGGCGGTGCTGAATATATTTTTCACTCCAGGCAGTCCTATAGTCGAATTCTGGATCTTCAGGATAACGCACGAGGGCCTGCGTGCCGCGCTGTTTATGGTTCTGCGTATAGTTTTGCTTATTACGGGCACGTTCCTCCTCACTTATACGACGTCGCCGATAGCCCTTACGGACGGGCTTGAAATTTTGATGGGGCCGCTTAAAAAAATCAGGGTGCCGGTACACGAACTGTCAATGATGATGAGCATCGCCCTCCGCTTTATACCGACTCTGATCGAGGAGACGGACAAGATCATGAGCGCCCAGAAGGCAAGGGGAGCGAACTTTGAGACCGGTACGCTTTTCGAAAAGGCCAAGGCAATGCTGCCGCTTCTGGTGCCGCTCTTCGTGAGCGCGTTCCGCCGGGCGGACGAGCTTGCCATCGCCATGGAGAGCCGCTGTTATCACGGCGACAAGGGCAGGACGAGGATGAAGCAGCTCAGAATGGCAAAGAGGGACTGCATCTCCCTTGTGCTCGGCGCTGCCGTTTTAGGCGGAGTGATAACGCTGGGAAGTTTCGGACTTTAAGAATTTCCGGACTTTAATAGGATCAGAACACGGAAAGGCCCGCAAAATATGAGAAATATCGCCATGCGCCTCATGTACGACGGGGCGCGGTACCATGGCTGGCAGGTACAGAAAACCGAGATAACGGTGGCCGAGACGTTGGAGAAGGCCCTATCCTCGGTGTGTGCCCATCCCGTTAAAGTGACGGGCTGCGGCAGGACGGACGCGGGCGTACACGCGCTGTGCTACTGCGCAAACTTCAGGACAATTTCGCGTATACCGGCTGAGCGGATACCTTTTGCGGTAAATTCCCGACTGCCGGATGACATTTCCGTCTTATGCGCCATTGACGCGCCGGAGGATTTTAACGCCATTCTTTCCTGCATAAAAAAAGAATACACTTACAAAATTTATAATTCCCGCATACGCGACCCGTTCTATGCCGACAGGGCGTACTTTTATCCGGCGCTTTTGAATATCTCTGTTATGTCGGAAGCTTCACGCCACTTCGTCGGAACGCACGATTTTGCCTCTCTTCGTTCCGTCGGAACGGAGACGAAGACAACCGTAAGGACAGTATACTATTACGAGGTGGCGCGCGGAGAAAAGACGGTAGACCTTCGCGTCTGTGCGGACGGCTTTCTGTATAACATGGCACGGGCCATGGCCGGGACCCTCATTTATGCCTCGGAGGGGAAGATAGCGCCGCGGGAGATACCGGAGCTTCTGGAAAAGCGCGACAGGCGGCTCACGGGGCCGACAGTTCCGCCGCAGGGACTCTATATGACAAAAGTGTGGTATGACGGCGCGGTTGGCGAAATGATGCTGGTGTAGGTGTGAAATGAAAACTAAACGAAAGAAAAAGCCCGCAGGTTTGAGGATAATCCTCATGGCCGCCGTTCTCTTTGCGGCGGCGGTGCTCATATACGCCGTCGCCGAGAACAGAAACGACCTCACGCCGCAGAACATACTCAATACGATAACCTCATTCGGACACCGAGAGACGGCGGCGGAATTTACTTATGAAGACGGCGCGGAGGGCATTTTCGCCGATCTTAACGGCGGTCTGATATCCGTGTCAAAGGGACATATCCGCATTTTTGACAGGACCGGAACGGAAAAGGTCACAGAGTTTGTCTCGCTGACTAAGCCTATGGTTATCTCGGGCGGCGGCAGGGCTGTGGTATACGATGAGGGCGGTACATTTTTACGCGTCTTTGATGGAATGGAGACGAAGATGGACGAGGAGGCCGAAAACCCTATAATATCCGCGTCACTGAACAAAAACGGATGGCTTGCGCTGTGTGAGGAGGATACCGGGTATAAGAGCAGCGTAACTGTGTATGATTCATCGGGGAATGTGGCGTATGAGTGGTACTCCGCTGAAAATTACATATTATCGGCCGAGATCTCGCCCGATAATAAAAGGCTTTCGGTTCTTACCATCGGGCAAATTGGCGCAGGCATAGTTTTCCTGAAGCTCGACAGCGAGAGCGAAGAGGGCAGATTTAAGCTTGACGGGGAAGTTATTTTAGATATAAAATACAAAGATAGCACGACAGTGACAGCCGTGACGCAGAGCGCGGTAATAACCGTGGATAACAGCGGAGAAGAGTCCGCTAGATACGATTTTTCGTCTAAGACGCTTTCGGCGTTCACACTGGACGGCGGCGGCTTTGCCGTTCTGGTCCTCTCGGAGAACGCGCTGGGGAGCGGTGGGAGCGAAGTGTGTTCCGTCTCGGGCGGTAAACTTTTGGGTTCGGCCGCATATGAGGAAAGGGTGACTGACGTCTCCGCCTCGGGTGACAGAATCGCCGTTTTAACACAGGGAGTCCTTAAGACTTATAAGAAAAACATGACAGAAATAGCTTCATTTACGACAGACGCCGGCGCAGGCGGGGCAATAATACGGGACGATGGCAGAGCAGTCGTTACTGGAGCTTACCGTGCTGTCGTTTTCTAAA
Source organism: Oscillospiraceae bacterium (assembly GCA_050253535.1). Classification (GTDB taxonomy): domain Bacteria; phylum Bacillota; class Clostridia; order Oscillospirales; family Oscillospiraceae; genus JBFWIW01. The sequence goes on along the minus strand of JBFWIW010000031.1, from coordinate 8,623 downwards.
AACATATGGCATTACACCAGTGTTTTCCGGCAAAATGGAAAAGGAGAGCTGACCTTGAATATTCTGTTTGATCTGGCCCTCGTTGCCATTGCGGCCTTTACGGTGTGGCGGGGATACAAAGACGGACTTATTGTCACGATGTGCGGTGCGGTCGCTGTAATTATCTGCCTCTTCGGAGCAAATATTGTGGCTTCTGTATATTCCGAGGAGTTCACCGGAATGCTGGAGCCCTTCGTAGGCGGTATGGTGGATAATTCGATTTCGGACGCCGTCGCCGGAGACAATGCGGCGAGTCAGATTGAAACCCTCTCAAATGGGCAGAAAAGCGATGTGTACGTCGTAGGACACGCGGCCCTGCGGCAGTTGGGCATTGCGGACGGTGCGGCGCAGCGTATAGCGGAAGAGACGGAGCAGGAGATTGATACCGTCGGGCAGAGAATGTCGGATAATCTGTCCGAAAAACTCTCCAGAACTCTCGCATTTGTAATAGTTTTCATGGTTGTGTTCATACTTTTATGTATAATACTTGCGGCAATTGGAAATGTTTTGAACCTGTCTTTTGCTATACCGGGGTTCGAAACGGCAAATCATATCGGAGGGGCTGCTCTTGGCCTCGTAAAAGGGATAATAATCGTACTCTTTATCACCAGTGTCTGCCGTTATCTGGGCCTTTTGCTGTCGGAAGAGACGATACAAAAAACGCTTATAACCGAGTGGCTCATAAACCACAATCTTATTGCGAACATTATCGGCGTATGACGTCGGCAGGAACAGCACGGTTTTTACCTGATATATTTTGGCGGGGGATCGGACCCGCCCTTTTAAGGAGTATCAAATGCAGCCTACACTTTGCGCGAGATGTAAAAAAAATGTCGCCGTAATCTTTATAACCAAGATCGAGAACGGTGTTTCAACAAATGAGGGGCTATGCCTCAAATGTGCCAAGGAGCTCAATATCAAACCTGTAGACGACATTATGAAAAAAATGGGTATATCGGACGACGATCTTGACGGTCTCTCGAACGAGATGATGGAAGCCATGGGCGGCGTCGAGAGTCTGTCGGAAATTGAGGAAGGAGACGAAGAGGACGGCAAAACCGCGACGTTTCCGTTTCTGAACAAGCTATTCGGAGGGATGGACGGGATAGGAACTCCGCCCTTGCCCGGTAGCGGTGAGAACCAGCGCCAGGGCCGCGACAGTAAGGAGCGCGAGCCGGTTGGCAGCGGCAAAAAGCGCAAATATCTGGAGAATTACTGTATATCCCTGACTGACCGTGCGCGCGCAGGCAAGCTTGATGCCATGATCGGCCGCGAGGAGGAGACGGAACGCGTCGTCCAGATTCTAAACCGCCGTCAGAAGAACAACCCGTGTCTCATCGGTGAGCCGGGCGTCGGAAAGACCGCCATAGCGGAAGGTCTCGCCCAGAGAATAGTGGACGGGAAGGTGCCTTATAAGCTCCTCGACAAAGAGGTATTTCTCCTCGACCTCACGGCGCTTGTAGCGGGAACGCAGTTCAGGGGCCAGTTTGAGAGCCGCATGAAGGGTCTCATCGAAGAGATAAAGAAACAGGGAAATATCATCCTCGTCATAGACGAAGTTCATAATCTTGTCGGCGCGGGAGACGCCGAGGGCAGCATGAACGCCGCCAACATATTAAAGCCCGCGCTCTCAAGAGGCGAAATACAGGTCATCGGCGCAACAACATTTACCGAATATCGCAAGCACATAGAAAAAGATTCGGCGCTTGAACGCAGGTTCCAGCCCGTCACGATAAACGAGCCGTCCATCGAAGATGCCGTCGCGATAATCCGGGGTATAGCGCACTATTACGAAAAATTCCACGGCGTTAAGATTACGGACGAAATCGCAAGGCAGGCGGTGCTTTTATCCGAGCGGTATATAACCGACCGTTTCCTGCCCGACAAAGCGATTGACCTTATAGACGAGGCATGCTCCGATGTGAACCTGAAGAACAAGAGTTATGCCCGAATGGCTGAGCTGCGTAAGGAGATGGACGATCTCGGCCGCGAGCGGGAGCTTTTGCTCTCGTCCGAAGACAGAGAGCGGGGCTATGAGCGTCTGGCGGTCATAAGAAGCCGTGAGATGCAGATAACCAACGAGCTAACGAGGCTGGACAGCGAGAGCGTTCCTGAGCTCCGTCTGGATAACCTTGCACGCGTTATTGAGCTCTGGACGAAAATACCGGCAAGCAATATAACCGAGGACGAGTACAAACGTCTTGGCGAGCTGGATATAAGACTTAAGCGCCGACTGATAGGCCAGGACGAGGCGGTGGACACAGTATGTTCCGCGATAAAGCGAAACCGCGTGGGCATATCACCGAAGCATAAGCCTGTTTCGTTTATTTTTGTCGGTTCGACCGGCGTCGGCAAGACAGAGCTGGTTAAACAGCTTGCTTCCGACCTGTTCAACGCACCTGAGGCGCTTATCCGTCTGGACATGTCCGAGTTTATGGAAAAGCACTCGGTATCGCGTATAATCGGTTCGCCTCCCGGTTATGTCGGATATGACGAGGCCGGTCAGCTCACGGAGAAGATACGAAGAAAGCCTTACAGCGTGGTACTCTTCGATGAGATAGAGAAGGCGCATCCGGACGTTATGAACGTCCTTCTGCAGATACTCGACGATGGGCGCATAACCGACGCACAGGGCAGGACGGTCAATTTCGAGAACGCCATTATCATTATGACTACAAACGCCGGAAGCGACAAAAAGGACGGCTCCGTAGGCTTTAACCGCTCCATAAACGAGCAGGGAAAAGAAAAAGCAATGAAGGCGTTGAAAGACTTCCTGCGCCCCGAATTCATAAACAGGGTCGATGAGATTGTTTACTTCAATAAGCTCACCGAGGACAATTTCCGCAAGATTGCGGAGCTCATGATGGGGGAGCTGCGTGACAATATGGAGGAAAAAGGTATAGAACTCCAGTACGATGACAGTGTTATCGAATATCTCGTAAAGAAATCGTATTCTGCCGCCTACGGGGCCAGAAATCTGCGCCGGGCCATACAGAAGGATATCGAGGATAAGATAGCCTCCGAGCTCATAGCGGGTTACGCTCATCGCCCGACCCGTGTGGGAGTGACGGCTGTGGAAGGGACTATACAAGTGCTGGCCGTATAGGGCTGGCGGCAGTGAAATTATACGGGCATGGTGTAAAAAACATTGACAATAAGGCTGGTTTCGTGCTATTATCTTTAAGCCGTGTTATGCAGGGGTATACGCGGGTGTAGTTCAGTGGCAGAACCCCAGCCTTCCAAGCTGGTCGCGTGGGTTCAATTCCCATCACCCGCTCCAAGCTTGAATGACCGCAAATCATTTTGCGGCCATTCAAGCTTGGACATGCCTTTTTACTTTGGCGGAGGACATTAAAGAAAAGAATAGCTGATATGCGCCAATAGCTCAGTAGGATAGAGCAACTGCCTTCTAAGCAGTAGGTCAGGGGTTCGAATCCCTTTTGGCGTACCAAAAGGGAGTGCTATTCATTCCCGATATGGTGGGTATAGCTCAGTTGGTTAGAGCATCGGATTGTGGTTCCGAGGGTCGAGGGTTCGAATCCCTTTACCCACCCCATTTATTTCAGTCCTTTTCGCCAAGAAAAGGACTGAAATAATCAATAAGACTTTATGCCCGTGAGACATCATATTGGGATGTAGCCAAGTGGTAAGGCAACGGACTTTGACTCCGTCATTCGTGGGTTCGAGTCCCGCCATCCCAGCCAATATGACCCAGTAGCTCAGTCGGCAGAGCACCTGCCTTTTAAGCAGGGTGTCCGGAGTTCGAATCTCCGCTGGGTCACCATGAAAAACCCTGTAACCGTTATGGTTACAGGCAGCAAGGATGTATTCCTACAGCAGAACGGTATAGCCTTTCGGGGCTATGCCGTTTTGCTGTTTTTATGGTTCTTTTATGGCCTTTGACTCCGGCAGTTCGACCTCGCCAATAAAATTGAATATCACCTGTGCCCGCTGCGTCCGATGCCCGTTAACCTTCTCGGGGGCGTGAAAAATAATTTTCTTGATAAAGTCATTCACAATCGTCGGGGTAAGCTCGGTGATGCCTATGTACTTTCTGGCAAGGGCGCTAAACTGCTTAAAGTCGTATTGAGTCTGCTCGTGGTTTTCAATTTCAAATTGGAGTTTGGCAACCTGTTCCTGTAAATCCTTTTGCTCGGCCTCATAGTCGGCAGACAGCTTCAAGAACCTATCGTGACTGATGCTGCCGGAAATATCATCCTCATAGATGCGCTTGAAAATCCTGTCCAACTCCGCAATCCTACGTTGGGACTGCGCAAGCGTTTTTTTTTCTGCCTGAAAGCAGTCTCGGCCTGCTCGAACCGCTGTTTCTGCACCTGGAAGGCGGCGGCATCGTAGAACAGGAGGCATGTCACGGCATTGATGCGGTTAAGGACGACAGCACTGTGAAGCTGTACACGGGAAACATTCTCGGCAAAAAAGCGATCACCGTCAACGATCTTTATGATTGCTTCGAACCTTTTGAAAGAGAGTTCAGAAACCAGCAGCGGCATAAGTTGCCGCCGTTGCTGGATACTGCCGGAGAACGATGGGGCAAGCTCGCGTGAGCTGGATTACTCATATTGTGAGAAGATCGAGTGGTATGGAATCTACGGTTATCAGCTTTACGAGCTGCTTCAAAAGCGCGAGCAGCATGAACCGTTTGACTTCACACCCGGCAACGCGAAGATGGTATACCGATCTATAGATGGAACAACAAAGCGGGCCTGGACTTTTGACTCGCTCAAGAGCGCTATTGACGTCGGTTTCGCGGAAATGCTCACGGGCGAAAAGCGGCGCGTCCGCTTGTGCAAACGCTGTGGCAAGCCGTTCATAGCCGCCGATCCACGCTCCGTCTACTGCTCCGCTTCATGCCGGAACATGATGAATGTGAAGCTCTCCCGGTACAGAAAACATAAGACCGGGCAGACATAAAAAGGCTGTGGAAATATGGAAAAGTCTGCGACTTACCACATTATGCAGCTATGCTAATGATCGATTACTGCCTATAAAGATTAATATTGAACCGATGGGTAATCGGTACGGGGCAGCAAAAGAAGCAGACGGCCTTTCAGTGATGAGAGGCTGTCTGCTTTCTGATAAACGTGTTCGGTTATGAATAAAAGCGGCATCGTATCACGCCGTTACATTCACTGCGCTGCCTGAAGAATCCATCAGATATTTGCTGCTGTCGCTGACGGCATTAGAGAAGCTGGCCCAGATATTCCAGTTAAGGAGCATATAATTTTGCATATCTGTAATCGCATTGCTTCGGATTTCAGACAGGTCTTCAGAAAATGCTTCCGGCATGTATTGGAACAAGTTACTGTTGGAACCGGCGTAGTTGACATCGGACTTATGAGTATTCATGTAACTGTCATAAACTTTGTTTATGGCAAGCTGCAAATTGGTTTGAGTATCACCGTATTCAACTTCTGAAAACCAACTCATGACATTTCTGATATCCGCATTTGTAATTGGATCGCATGTCTGCCCATTCTTCCTTCCGCCGCCATTTTTGAACTTTTCACTTTGTTCTTGGCTTGCCGAAACTACTGAATTAATCACGGAATTGATTTTGCTGTTTGCCGCTTTGCTGAACGCGGAGAAAAGAGAACTTCCGTCGTCCATAATGCTCACCTGCGCCTGCGCAAGCCCCAAAACCATTCCCGTTTGTTCGGCTGTGGTGTTCAGGCTGTAGCGGATATTGTCCTGCTGACTGATCACGGAATTGCTGAATTCATAAACAGCCTCCGACAGCCGGGTGATATCATCATAACTCAGCTCGCCGAATTGTGCATTGTCGGCGCTTATTTCCCCGCCTTGGGCGGCCATGTAGCTGTAAATGCTGGTGCCTGTGTTATTCACGGAGATTTCACCGTTTTGGAACGCGGACTGATACACGGAGAGCCGCGCCTTTGTGATATTCTGGATCGTGTCGGCCATTGCCGACTTGTCGAATTCCACACCGTTTTCAGAGAAAAAGCTCCCAATATCGCCCGAGACTTTTTCAGAAAATGTCTGCATGGATTTCTCAATGACGCCGTTAAGCTCATCTTTCAGTCCGTCAATGTTCTCGGAATTGCCATAGAAATTCTGAAGCAGGGAGCCGTAACGTGCCGCTTCATAGCTGAATGTTTCGATACTCTCTAATGCATCGCCGTCAGCAACTGAATTTGAGAGATTTTCCCCGATAGTACCGTCCTCTAAATCCATGAGAAAGCTCTCCGCCATGGAATAATGACTCATGTCGTAGGCTTTTGCTTCCGCTTCCTGAACTTCATCATCTGTCATAACATGAAATTGCAGTACCTGCTGATTAGATGCCGCATCTGGTAATTCCAGCTTACCGAGGGTGCCGCTGCTGGATATTGGTGAGTATTGCGAGGTTTCACTGGCGTATTCTTCACGGACACGGCGCTTATATATTTCTCCGTTATGGAGCGTCAGAGCGCCGGTTTCAATCACTTGCCCGTCGCGGTCGGTAAGTTCTGCGGAATCATTTGCTTTCAGCCAATTACTCATTCGGCCAGTCACAGCATCATCGTCCGCTAAGATATATTTGGGTTCAACGATCGTCAGCGGCTGACCATAGTTGTGCTTCTCCAGCGAGGAAATGTCATCATCGCCGAGCGCCCCTCCGACCTGCATGGCGAGGAGATTGCCCCCCGTCCTTAACATATCCGTCTCCGTAGTGGAGTCGTTATCCGTCACTGTGGCAAAACTGGAGGATGTATCTTTATGCGAAATATTTCCATAGCTGAAGTTCTGCCCAACCATACCGCTGCCATATGGGTTGTAAGTGCCGAAAGGGCTGAATATACCTATACCCGAACTCATAGTTATGCTCCTTTTTAAAATGCTTTGAGCAGCCTGGCTATGTTGTTATTAAAAAGCGAGGTGTTGAAGTTGAGCTTCGCGTTTTCTGTAGCTTCGGTCACATGGTTCTCGTTCCGAACAAATACTTTTCGACCTTCCGCTTCCATTTTTTCTTTAGTTTCAGGGGAAGATGACCTCATAAAATCAATCCATGCATCAAAATATTCTGACATTTCAGTTTTATTAAAACCCATTGCGCCCATTGTGCTGCTTCGGCCATGAGCTATATTGTAAGCACGTGTAAACGCTTGCATAGCATAGTCCGGGGGCAGAAGTTTATCGCCTGTCTTCACTGAGCCTTCTCTAACCCATTCGCAAGGCTCTATCTCAAAATAGCCTTTGTCCGTGTAGACGTCTTCTTCATAAATATCATCGATGGCCGACATAAACTGTTTGGCTTCATTGGGGTCATCCAGATACTTGTCGGCGATGTACTGCGCGCATTTTAATGCCGACTCCCGGTTTTCGGCTCGTTCCGTTACACTTGCATCCTTGTTCGTCCTGGTCTGCCGGAGCATAGTGGACAGCTCGTTGGTGACAACCGACGAATTGATTGCCTTTCCGTCCAAAATTTCATTGATTGTGCTTTCGGGCGAGTTCTCATTAAAGCAGTATTGCATCGTGCGCATCTGGTCTTCATAGGTAAATGGGTCTGTCGGCCGTGTCAGGATTTCAATGGCTTTCTGCCGTAAGTTCTCTACAGACTCTTCGCTAAAATCATTTTCATTGATGTTCAGAGAACCGTCGTTATCCTCATTGGATTTAAATTCGAGCTCATCAAGAGCGGCCTGCCGTGCGCGATCGCTCACGTCTACAATAACGGCAGGCGAGTCCGCGCTGTCCTTCGCAGGAATGTCGGCACCGGTTATAATATTCGACAGCCCGCCGCGTTCCCGCACCGCATTGATTGACACATTTGCGCTTATCCCACTTATCATAATATCTATACCTCAATGATCATGTGCCTTTTTACTAACTTGTTGATGTGCGAAAGACATATAATTATAATCTCTTTATAATAATTATCGTTGTTTTTAAGGAAAATTTTAGCTTTAGAGCGAGGATAATCAAACTCCTCAGTTCTGTTGAATCAACAACATCGATCATATCAAAAAATCAAACATATCGTTAATATCGTTATTTTTTGGTTGAAAACAGTAACAAGGCGCACCGCCATTGAAGCGATACGCCTTGTTACTGTTTTGCACCCTACCTGTCAGCCATATAGTTGCTTTAGTTCGGATTTACATACTTATCACCATAAAGCCAATGGTTACAGGGCTTTTTGATTTATGAACGTTGGCCCGCAGTATAAAGCGGTATGATTTAACCTGAATTTACCTTGATTCGTAGTCAAAATGATGTCAGATTTTAACAACACATCTCCGCCGATTAAGGTGGGGATGTGTGTAAGCCGGTTGCAAGGCTTTCGCACTGCGCCCATATATCCTGATGCGGGATGGCATGTAACCGCTTGAAATGCAGGCTCGGCTGGAACGTCTCACGGACAAGACCCAACCTCAAAAATTATGTGCCCACGATGAGAAAAAAGCCGCCCCGAGTCATCAACCCAAAGCGGTACGCAAAAAACAGATCAATCTTGCGTTAATTCGTCGATTTTTTCTTTAATGGCATGGCACCCATCTTTCCATTTCTCGGCTGCAGCATCATCTCTTTTGGATCGAGCCCTCCAATATCCATTTTTATA
>JBFWIW010000030.1:30604-34977 GCA_050253535.1 Oscillospiraceae bacterium | reverse complement strand
AAAGGGCGCCTCATTGTTTTCGTATTAATTGCCGTTTTTTATGGTTGATTCTGTCGTTCTGCCCGCTTGCGCGTTCGACTCCTGCCAGAGTGAAGCAGGAGGGCTGATAAATCAAAGAAATGAGGGCCTCTACTTTCTTGTGTAGAAACCCTCACAAGCAGCATAGACTCTGGCTTTTTGGGCCAAAAATCTTTTTTGCTGGCTTTTTCTGGTCCGGGTGACAGGATTTGAACCTGCGGCCCCTTGCTCCCAAAGCAAGTGCGCTACCAAACTGCGCTACACCCGGTTAGCTCGGTTATTATATACGAAAACCAAAAATCTTTCAAGCCCATACGCATATTTCTTTTGCGGTTTTGCGCTCTGTGTGATAAACTGTAATATGAAAAATTACGCACAGCTGGGGGTCGTTTTTCCCGATGAGGATGAGAAAAAAACCGAACCTCGTACCGCGCATGGAGCGGTGTGCCGAGGTACATATAAAAGAACCGGAATCTTTTTGCGGATGCTGGCTCGAAAATTATAACAACTTTGAATCCCTCTATCTTGAAATAGGCTGCGGTAAGGGAAAATTTACGGCCGAAACCGCCGAAAGTATTCCAAAAACTCTGCTCGTCGCCATTGAACGCGTACCTGAGGCAATGGTCGTAGGAATGGAGCGCGTCACCGCAAAAGGCTTAAAAAACGTCCGTTTTATCGACTGCGACGCGCAGAAGCTTGCCGTACTCTTCGTTCCCGGCGAAGTGCAGCGCATATATATTAACTTCTGCGACCCGTGGCCGCACGCGCGACACGCGAAAAGGAGGCTGACCTCTCCGGGTTTTTTAAAGTTATATTGGGATATAATCTCTCCCGATGGGGAGATTCACTTCAAGACGGACAACCTCCCTCTCTTTGAGTACTCACTCGAGACGTTTGCGGAAAATGGCTGGGCACTAAGTGAGGTCACGCGGGATCTGCACAAAAAAGGTCCGAACGGCGTCATGACCGACTACGAGACAAAGTTTTATGGTGAGGGCATACCGATAAACCGCCTTGTAGCAAAGCGGAAGAAATAATCGTGCCTCCGCATCCCTTTTCGAACACACCAGCGGCGGTATGTCATTCCGCCTTATATCAAAAGCAAAAGAAGGCTGAAAAATGGGTAAATTCAGATTTCTCTTCGCGCTGTGGATGGCAAAACTGTCGCGTCCCGCGCTTAAAATAACAAAACACAACGGCACAAATTTCCCGGGTGAGCTCGCGCTTAAGTTATGCCCCGATTTTCTTGAATATATAGGTAAACCCGGAAGGATAATCGCCGTTACAGGAACAAACGGAAAGACGACTGTCAGCAACATGCTCTGCGACATCCTGGAGTCACGCGGAGAAATGATTTTGAATAACCGTGCCGGATCAAACATCGCCTCCGGCATCTCGACAAGCCTTATAATCGGCGCTTCGCTTTTCGGAAAGGCTAAATACAGTACCGCGGTTTTCGAGGTGGACGAGCGCTCGTCACTCAAAATATACCCTTATGTCCGCCCGGATCTTGTCGTTATTACGAACCTCTTCCGTGATTCTATAATGCGCAACGCCCACCCCGCCTATATAGCAGACATTCTGTCGCAGGCTATACCTAAGACAGCCAAACTTGTTTTAAACGCCGACGATCTGATATCTTCAGGCGTTTCGCCCGAAAATGACAGGGCGTACTTCGGCATAGATAAAATGGAGACAGATCGAACCAACTGCATAAACCTCATAAACGACATGAGAATATGCCCCAAATGCAGCGGAACGCTCGACTACGAATACCTGCGCTACCACCACATAGGCAAGGCGCGGTGTTCGGTGTGCGGTTTCGAGTCCCCTCCCTATGACTTTGCCGCAGAAAACGTCGACTTTGACAGCATGTCCATGGATATCGTTCACGGCGGCGAAACATGCGGCGTAAAGCTCCTCTCCGACAGTATTTTCAACGTCTATAACATGGTAACGGTCATTGCCGCGCTGTGTCAGCTCGGTTTTTCTCTGGTTGAGGCCACCGCCGACATGGAAAAAACCAAGATTGTGGAGACCCGCCATAATGAGGAGGACGTGGGAAATATCCGCCTTGTAATGCAGATGGCAAAGGAAAAAAACGCTCTCGCCGTCTCCCGCGCATTTGATTATGTCGCTTCTCGTCCCGGCAGAAAAGAGCTCTTCCTCATGATGAACTGTCTCGGGGACGTGAAACACTGGTCCGAAAACACGTGCTGGCTCTATGACTGCGACTTCGAGTTTCTTGCAAGCGGCGACATATCGCAGATCGTTGTCACCGGCTCACGTGCTAAGGATTACCGTCTGCGCCTCCTGCTTGCCGGAGTACCTGACGAAAAAATATACTGTGAGATGGATGAATTTAAGGCGTCGGAGCTCCTCAATTTTACGCCCGGTGATTCCGTATATGTTTTTTACGGTACCGACTCACTTACCCTCGCCTTACGTGTTCGCGAGAGAATAGCGCACCTTGCTGAGGAGGCGGCAAAATGAAGATTGAGATACTTTATCCCGAAATATGCAACCTTTTCGGCGACCTTATGAATGTCCGCTATCTGGCCCGCTGCTGCAGTGATGCGGAAATAATCGAAACCGGACTCAAGGATTCTCCCGCATTTCTGGAGGGAGGCGTCTCTTTGGTCTATATCGGCTCTACAACCGAGCGTGGGCAGGCGCTCGCCGTCTCTGCACTGATGCCGCACAAGGACAGGATAGCGCAGCTGATAAAAGGCGGACAGGCTTTCCTTGTCACCGGGAACGCCATGGAACTGTTCGGACAGTACATTGAAAACGAGGACGGTTCCCGAATTGAATGCCTCGGCCTTTTCGACACATACGCAAAGCGGGTAATGATGGCCCGTTACAATTCCCTCTACCTCGGAAAATTCGGGGACGACACCATCATCGGTTTTAAAAGCCAGTTTTCCCACTCATATGGGGAAGGCGGGGACGGCCTTTTCGATACGGTACGCGGCGCCGGAAGAAATCCCGACATATCGAAGGAGGGCTTCAGGCTGGGCAATTTTATGGCAACCTATATTTTAGGGCCCGTCGTGATATTAAATCCGCCGTTTGCGAAGTATCTTCTGGCGCTCATTGGCGCGGACTCCGAAACGCTCGCCTTCGAGGAAGCGGCATACGACGTATATAATTTGCGGGTTAAGGAGTTTTCCGAGCCGGACCGAGGTTTCATCTACTGAACGGTAAAATTTGGCATTCCCCATAGTTAACCATTGTGATAAAATAACTGCAAAAACAGTTATTTTATGCGCTTTTGCCCACGCTGTAGGCAAAAGCGCACATTTCAGCTTCGGCGCTGGTTGCGCCGATGGCAAATTAAACCATATAAAGGTGCCTACCATGCTTGAACTTCTTTCTCCAGCGGGCTCGCCCGAGGCTGTAGTCGCCGCCGTTCAGAACGGTGCTGACGCCGTTTACCTCGGCTTCGGTGATTTTAACGCCCGCCGCAACGCCAAAAATTTCTCTGACGAAGAGTTCGGAAAAGCCGCGGAATACTGCCGTGTCCGCGGCGTAAAAACATATGTGACATTAAATACCCTCTCGGATGACCGCGAACTCCCGTTTGTCGCGGAATTTGCAAAAAAAGCGTCGCGCCTGGGCGCGGACGCCATTCTGGTGCAGGACCTCGGAGCGCTTCAGGCCATCCGCCAAGTCGTACCCGACATGCCGGTGCATGCAAGTACGCAGATGAGTATCCACAATTTGGAGGGGGTGCGGGTCGCTGCCGCGATGGGTGTCACCCGTGTCGTCCTGGCACGCGAATTGCCGCGCGACGAGATAGAATATATTTGCAGAAATTCCCCGGTGGAGATAGAAGTCTTCGCCCATGGCGCTCTCTGTATGTCCTATTCCGGACAGTGCTATATGAGCGCCGTCATCGGGAGAAGGAGTGGTAACCGCGGTCTCTGCGCACAGCCGTGCCGGCTGAATTACAACACCGGAGGCAAGGGTACTGAATATCCCCTAAGTCTTAAGGATAACTGCCTTGTCCGGCGGCTGAACGAACTCCAAAAAATCGGCGTGAAATGTCTCAAGATAGAGGGGCGTATGCGCCGCCCCGAATACGTCGCCATCGTCACCAGCATATACTCCCGTGCCATAAAAGACGCGCGGCCTCCCTCTGACGAGGATATGGCAATACTCCAGAGCGCATTTTCGCGCCAGGGCTTCACAGACGGGTATTTTACCGGCAAAAAAGGTTCTGCGATGTTCGGCGTGCGCCTTGAGGCCGACAAAAAGGAGCCGCCGGAATTTGCCGCCGCGAGGCGCGGCTATTTAAACGGAGAATACCAGCGTGTCCCTGTCCGCTTCGTCGGCATCGTAAAAGACGGCCG
>JBFWIW010000030.1:0-30504 GCA_050253535.1 Oscillospiraceae bacterium | reverse complement strand
TGTTCGGCGTGCGCCTTGAGGCCGACAAAAAGGAGCCGCCGGAATTTGCCGCCGCGAGGCGCGGCTATTTAAACGGAGAATACCAGCGTGTCCCTGTCCGCTTCGTCGGCATCGTAAAAGACGGCCGGCCCGCCGAACTCCTTGCAGCGGACGACCACGGAAACACAGCCATGACCGTCGGCATTCTGCCTGAGCCCGCGTTTCACAGAGAGTTGACGCCGACGACTCTCCAAACTCAGCTCTATAAGACCGGCGGAACGCCGTTTTACTGCGATGGGGTCAAAAGCGCGGTGGACCGTGGACTTTCACTTTCCACCTCAGCCATAAACGAGATGCGCCGAGTGGTTCTCGCTGAATTATTTGAAAAGCGCCGCCCCTTAGCACCCCGGGCGGAAAGTGAACTCCTCATGCATCCCAAAATAAAGGGGCACACGGAGCCGCCCTGTACTACCGTCTCCGTGCTCCGCGCCTCGCAGCTTTCTAAAGCAATGGCGGATCTGTCCCCCCGCGTAGTCTACCTGCCTATCACAGAATTTTCCTCCGCTGAACAGGCGCTCGCGCCATTTCTGAATAATCAGGAGATAACCATCTGCCCCGTATTGCCGCGTGTAATACGCGACCACGAGCTCCCCGAAATAAAAAAGCTCCTCGTCTCCGCAAAGCGAAAATACGGCGTGGCAGAGGTGCTCTCGGGCAATATAGGTCATATCCTGTTCGCCAAAAGCCTTGGGTTTGAGGTGCGCGGAGACTTTGGGCTTAACGCCTACAACTCTCAGACGCTCGTTGTTCTGCGTGGGCTCGGACTCAAGTCCGCCACACTCTCTTTCGAGATGAGGTTGGAACAGATACGCGACGTATCCAAGCCCCTTGACGCTGAAATGATAGTTTACGGGCGTCTTCCCCTCATGCTGACCGAAAACTGCATCGTTAAAAACGCCGCGGGACTCTGCTCCTGTGACAATTTTCCGGGGCTCACCGACCGCACCGGCTTCACCTTTCCCGTTGTTCGGGAATATGGCTGCCGGAGCGTGGTTTTAAACTGTAAAAAGCTCTTCCTTGCCGACAGGCAGGAATCCTATAAAAACTACGGTCTTTGGGGCGCGCGGCTCATGTTTACAACTGAGAACGCCATAGAATGCACATCCGTTCTGCGCCGCTACCTAGGTCTGGGCGACTATGACCCGGGCGGTTATACTCGGGGGCTGTATACACGCGGAGTCGAATGATGGACATTGTTTTAGCATCAAAATCACCAAGGCGGCGAGAGCTTCTCACCGCTCTGGGCTTCAAAAATTTCAAAATAATCCCCGCCGATGGCGAGGAGGAAGTCAGCGCCAACGTAACCCCGGGAGAGGCCGTCCGCCTGATCGCGGGCGCTAAGGCCGAAGAGGTTGCCGCTAAATGCGCGGAGGACGACCTCATCATCGCTGCCGATACGCTTGTTTATCACGACGGCGGATTTTTGGGAAAGCCCGCTGATGAAAACGACGCTCGGAAAATGCTGCGCCGGCTCTCGGGGCGCTGCCATACCGTTTATTCCGGCGTTGCGCTTATATGGAAGGGAAGAAAGGCAACCTGCTTTGATGAGACGGACGTATACTTCCGCGAACTCAGCGCCGCGGAGATAGATTGGTATGTCTCGACCGGCGAGCCGATGGACAAAGCCGGTTCTTACGGGGCGCAGGGCGCTGGTGCTCTGCTTGTTGAGCGCATAGAGGGTGACTTCTTCAATGTCATGGGCTTTCCGCTCGTTAGGTTTTACGAATTGCTTCAGGAAATAGGTTTTCCGCTTTTAACTTATCTCTCGAAAGGTGAAGGCTTTGAGAAATTTTTTTAACAAAAAAGTCGTGATTATAGCCGTGGCAGCCCTTCTCGTAGCCATAATGTCAGCCGTTACGCTTGCAAAAGCCTCCACGGGGACAGATGCAATCTCCTCCGGGATCAATATGGCCTCGGCGCCCGGGAAGAGCGTAATGTCGTCTCTCGTCTCCTCCCTGGAAAAGCTCTATGGTTATATGTACAAATACGACCAGATAGTGGCCGAGAACGATGAACTCCGGGAGAAGGTCGCGCAGCTTGAGGAGGAGTATCGCGAGTACACCGAGATATCCGCCGAAAACGAGCGCCTGCGCGAGCTTCTTAATATGAGCGAACGGCACTCGGAGTATGAGTTGGTCTCCGCAACGTTAATATCCTGGAGCGCGTCCAACTGGGAATCCTCTTTCACCATTGGAAAGGGTACGGATGACGGGATTGCCATAGGTGACCCGGTAATTACGGAACTCAGCTACGTCGTTGGCAAAATAACAGAGGTCAATCCCTCCTCCGCCACAGTGACGACTATACTCGACACCTCTTCCTCCGTCGGAGCCACTATATTTAAGACGGGCGAATCTGCCGTTGCACAGGGCGATTTTTCGCTCATGGGCGAGGGCCGGCTTCGACTCTCATATCTGCCTGAGGACACAAAGCTTTTAGCCGATGATACCATCATTGCCTCAGGAAAGGGCGGTGTATACCCGCAGGGACTTGAGATAGGCTCTGTTGCCGATATGGTCACAGACCCGTCGGGGCTCGGAGATTACGCCGTTATTGAGCCCTCCGCCAATTTTGATTCGCTGACAAACGTCTATGTGATAACCGACTTTAAACTGGAGGCGCAGCCGTAAAATGCCGAAGATACGCCCGAAAACCATAATAACGGTGCTGCTGCATGCGCTTTTGCTCATAACTCTGTACTTTTTTCAGGCGGCGGTCTTTCCGTACTTGCCGCTCTTCGGCGTAAAGCCTCTCATCCTTCCGGTTGCGGTTGTCGGCGTCGCCCTTCTGGAGGGGGTTGTAAGCGGCGGAATATTTGGACTCTTCGCCGGCATCCTCTGCGACGTCTCTTTAAACCAGCCTGCGATAGAGTGCACCATCATCCTGACCGTTATCGGGCTTACTGTCGGTATGCTGTCCGACACGGTTCTCGCGCACGGGTTCCCCTCGTACGTTTTTGCGGCCGCTTGCTCTCTCTTAGCACTGGCGCTGTGCCAGATGTTCGGCCTTTTCGTATACGGCGGCGTCAGCTTTCTGCCGCTTTTGGGAACGGCGCTCAGGCAGACGCTCTATTCCCTCTTCTTCACCCTTCCGCTTTACTACCTCGTGCGCCTTGTCGGACGCTCCTCGCGCACGCCTTAAGGTGCCGATACGGACCAGTTTCTGACGCGTTGATTAGGCTTTTGCCCCATCGTTTTCAAAGGAGATTAAATGGAAAAGCTCGTTCGCCCTGCAAGGATAATAGTCCTTTTCGTCATCCTCGCCATCCTTTTGTCCATATATGCGTCCTCGCTCTATGAGCTCCAGATAATAAATGGCAAGGAGTATGTCGAGATATCGGCAAATTCCATCGTCACCACCTCAACGATAACCGCTCAGAGGGGCGATATTCTGGACCGCAACGGCGTCCTGCTTGTATCCAGCACGCCCGTTTACAACGTGAACATATCACGCAAGGCGCTCCTTAAGTCAGATGATCCGAACGGAACCATCCTGCGGCTAATTAACACCGCACTTGAAAACGGCGTGCAGTACAACGACACTTTTCCCGTAACCATGAGCGGCCCGTTCTCCTATCTGGAGAGCATGACCGATATTCAGAAGAGCCGCCTTGATAAGTATCTCGAGTATTTTCACCTTGACCCCGCCATCTCCGCCTCCGACCTCATCGTCTGGATGAAGGGATACTACGGCCTCGACTATAAGACAGGCCTCGCGGACGTGCGGCGGATTATCGGCATCCGCTACGAGCTGGACCTGCGCATCATCGTGGGCATGGCGGACTATATCTTCGCCGAGGACGTGGGTGTGGACTTCATCTCAGTCGTCCTGGAGCAGGACTTCCCCTGTGTCAGCATCGACACCTCCTACCGGCGCGAGTACCACACCAAAAACGCCGCGCAGATACTCGGCTATACCGGGCTCATGAGCCCCTCCGAGTACGAGACGTACAAGGAACTCGGCTACTCCATGGACGCCGTGGTGGGCAGGGACGGCGTCGAAAAGGCCTTCGAGGAATATCTGCACGGGACGGACGGCTCCATGACCGTCAACACCAACGCCGACGGAGCGGTCATGAATGTTTTGTCCGAGACGCCGGCCGTCTCAGGACAGAACGTCTATATTACCCTCGACATCGGGATACAGGCCGCGGCGGAGAAGGCCATCGCCGAGGCCGTCGACTCGATAAACGCCTCGCGCAGCGAGGACGAGGAAAAGGCCACCGGCGCGTCCGCCGTGGTCATAGACGTCAAAACCGGCGGGGTGCTCGCCGCCGCGGACTACCCCACCTACGACCCCGCTACCTTTTTATCGGATTATTCCTCCCTAGCCGCCGACCCGCTTTTACCGCTCTGGAACAGAGCCATGCTCGGCACCTATAACCCGGGCTCCACATTCAAAATGGTATCGTCTTTCGCTGGACTGCGTGCAAATTTCATAACCCGCTGGACAACGATAACGGACAAGGGCAAATATACCAGATACCCCGACTTTCAGCCTACCTGCTGGATTTACCCGGGAAATCACGGGACACTGGACGTCGTCGGCGCACTCGCGCATTCCTGCAACTACTTCTTCTACGTAGTGGGCGACAACATCGGCATAGATGCAATATCGGACGCCGCCGCCCTATTCGGTCTGGGTTCCAAAACAGGTGTTGAGGTGGCGGAATCGGTAGGCGCAATTGCTTCCCCCGAGTATAAAAAAGCCACTCTGAACGAGGGCTGGTGGGCTGCCGACACACTTATGGCCGTCATAGGCCAGAGCTATAACATGTTTACGCCCATCCAGCTCGCAAACTATGTCGCCACAATCGCAAACGACGGCACACGTTATAAGGCAACACTCCTGGAGCAGACAAAGTCGTCGGACTACTCCGAAAAACTCTATGAGAATAGGCCTGTCGTCTCATCCGTCATTGACGATCCCGAAGACTATATCAAGATACTTCAGGAGGGGATGCGGGCCGTTACGTCGAGCGGAGGCACGGCCTATTCCATCTTTAAAGACTATCCTGTGAAGGTAGCAGCCAAGACCGGCACAGTTCAGTCCGACTCGGCAACAGCAAACACCGGCGTTTTTGTATGTTATGCGCCTGCCGATGATCCAGAAATAGCGGTCGCGGTAGTCGTTGAAAAAGGCGGATCCGGCTCCGGTCTCGCCTCCGCCGCAAAGGAGATTCTGGATAGTTATTTTTCAGATCCTTCCATGAGCTATACGTTCAGCGCGGAAGACGAGCTTATTAAGTAAAAAGACCTCCGCCATTTGCGACAAAACTTTGCCGATTTCGCTTGAAAACTTTTCCCCGTTTATATATAATAGCGGAAAGAAGCGTTTTGTATAAGGGGAGGGACAAAGGATGGGAACGGCGATCGTAATAACCTCCGGCAAGGGAGGCACGGGCAAGACCACTTCCGTCGGCGCAATCGCTTCCTGCCTTGCGGTTCTTGGCCACCGTACCCTCTGTATAGACTGCGATGTTGGACTCAAAAACCTTGACCTCGTCCTGGGGCTCACAGACGTATCCTCTACGAATTTCTGCGACGTTATTGACGGCAGTGTCTCTCTTGATGATGCCGTCTGCGCCCACCCGCAGATAGAAAATCTGTTTTTTCTTTCAGCGCCTATAACCAGAAAACCAGAGGATATCTCCGCCGAAGCGATGAAGAGCCTCGTTCTTCAAGCTAAAGATGTATACGACTACTGTCTGATTGATTCTCCCGCCGGTCTTGGAGCCGGCTTCCGCTTGGCCGTCTCCGGCGCGGATATGGCCATCGTCGTCGCCACCGGCGACGCCGCCAGCCTGCGCGACGGGCAGCGCGTCGTGGCCGAACTTATTGACACGGGGATAAGGAGTATCCGTCTTTTAGTAAACCGCGTGCGCCCGCGCCTTTATCGCCGCGTCTCTGCGACGGTTGACGACGTCATCGACAGCGTCGGCGCGCAGCTTCTCGGCATGATAGCCGAGGATGACGCGGTCATAGTTTCCGCCAATATGGAAACCCCTCTGATACTGTATGAAAACAAGAACGCCGCCGCGCAGTATTTGCGTATTGCCAGGCGTCTTTCAGGTGAAAAAGTTCCATTGGGCAAGATTTGACCTTACATTAAAAGAAAGAAGGTGGCGCTCTTGAACATCGCTCTTATGGCACATGACAGAAAAAAAGAACTGATGGTACAGTTCTGTATCGCCTACTGCGGTATCCTCGCCGGCCACTCCATCTGTGCGACAAACACCACCGGAAGACTCGTTACGGAAGCAACGGGTCTGCCGATAACCCTCTACCTCTCCTGTAAACAGGGCGGCGACCAGCAGATAGGCGCGCGTATCGCATACAACGAACTCGACCTCGTCCTTTTCTTCGCCGATCCATCCGATCCCGCAGGAATGTCGGACGTGTCAGAGATATCCCGTCTCTGCGACCAGCACAATATCCCCTTTGCTTCGAACGTAGCTACCGCCGAAGTCCTTATACAGGGACTCAGAAGCGGATTCCTTGAGTGGCGCGATATAGTAAACCCCAAGAATTAATTACTCTGTATAACGCCTTGCGGCGTTTCGGCGCCGCGTTTATAACTCATATCCGTCTTCCTTTTCGGAGGATGGGCATATGATTTATTAAAAACCAACAGCAAAAAATACCGCGGTGACGGAGCATGAGTACCGGATATCCTGCCGGACAGAGAAGGGCGCCTTGGCTGTGAGCGCCCTGCGGCAGTTTCTGGGAAAGACGGCTCTATGAGCGGGGGCAGAGATGCCCACGGCGCTCCCCGTAAAATGGAGCACGAGGGCCGCGCATGCGCAAAAGTGTGATGGCGCGGCTGAAATTGGGTGGCACCACGAAGCGTTCATGCGCTCTCGTCCCAAACATGGGATGAGAGCGCTTAAATTTGCCGGAAAACCATATCATACTCTTTGTTTGAGATGATGAAAATAAAAAGCGAGGATGTTTTTTGTCCGGCTAGGCAGACGATGACGGCGGGCTGTCGACCGCGTAGGCGGATAACGCCGCCGGGCGGATAACAGGCCGCTTTTTATCATCAGGTTAATCGAATAGTAGTATCAGTCGGCGATAAAATGAAAAACAACCGAAAGGATGAAATAAATGGATAGAATAAAGCCACGTACCCTCTCGGGTTTCATGGAGCTTCTCCCCGCTCGGCAGGCACAATTTGAGAAAATGGCAGAAGTGCTACGCCGCATCTATTCGCTCTATGGCTTCACGGCTCTCGACACCCCTATAATCGAATCGTCTGAGGTGCTGCTCGCCAAGGGCGGAGGCGAGACCGAAAAGCAGATATACCGCTTTACCAAGGGTGATAACGACCTCTCGCTGCGCTTTGACCTGACGGTTCCTCTCGCCAAATATGTCGCCATAAACTACAGTCAGCTCTGCTTCCCGTTCCGCCGCTTTCAGATTGGCAAGGTCTATCGCGGGGAGCGTGCCCAGCGCGGAAGATTCCGCGAGTTTTACCAGGCAGACATCGACGTTATTGGAGACGGGAAACTCGACATAACAAACGAGGCTGAGATCCCCGCCATAATTTATCGCACATTTGCAGAACTGGGCCTCAAGCGTTTTGTCATTCGTGTAAACAACCGCAAAATTCTGACCGGCTTTTACGCAATACAGGGCCTCTTGGAGAAATCCGGCGATATTATGCGCACCGTGGACAAGCTCGACAAGATAGGCGCAGACAAGGTGCGAGCCCTCCTTCTTGAGGAAAACGGCATTTCAGATACCGCCGCCGACGAAATTCTCCATTTTATCGCTATAACAGGCTCAAACGATGCGGTTTTGGCATCACTCGAGGCATATAAGGGCAAAAACGACACCTTTGACACAGGGCTTTATGAACTCAACGCCGTAACACGGTATCTCACCGCTTTCGGCGTACCTGAGGAAACCTTCGCAATAGACTTAACGATAGCCCGCGGGCTTGACTACTATACCGGCACCGTATATGAGACAACGATGCTGGATCACCCGGAGATCGGCTCTATATGTTCCGGCGGCCGATATGACAATCTCGCCGGATATTACACCGACAAGGCGCTCCCCGGCGTGGGCATATCTATAGGCCTCACCCGCCTGTTCTTTGTCCTTGAAGACCAGGGCTATCTGAACGACGGACTTTTGACCGCCCCCGCAGACGCGCTCGTAATACCTATGACGGACGACTTTTCGCAGGCGATCGCTTTCTCCACTATGCTGCGCGCTCTGGGCATTCGCACTCAGCTCTATTTCGAGCAGAAGAAGTTTAAGGCCAAGATATCTTACGCGGACAAGCTGAAAATACCCTTTGCTGTGTTTCTGGGCGAAGATGAGATAGCGAAAAATGCCGCCACCGTAAAAAATCTCCGTACCGGAGAGCAGGAAACTCTGCCTTATGAAGATGCCGTTAATAAAATCAAGTCCGGGATCGAAGATATGAGTTGCGGTACCGTTTTAAAACCTAAAGATGATATAAAGAGGGTTAGTATATGAGTATGAAAACTTCCATGCGTACCAATTACTGCGGGACGCTCCGAACCGAAAACATCGGCGAGACAGTCGCCGTCTGCGGCTGGGTTCAGCGTCAGCGCGACCTAGGCCAGCTCATTTTTATCGACCTGCGCGACCGTACCGGCATAGTCCAGCTCGCATTCGACGACTCGACCGACAGGGCCGCGTTTGATGCGGCCTTTAAGGCGAGGAGCGAATACGTCCTGCGCGCCGTTGGCACGGTGAGAGAGCGCTCGTCCAAGAATAAGGATATTCCCACCGGCAACGTCGAGATTAAGGTAAAGGAAATCAAAATACTTGCCTCAGCAGAGACGCCCCCGTTCGAGATAGTGGAAGATTCCGATGTCAACGATATGCTCCGACTAAAATACCGCTATCTGGACCTGCGCCGCCCTGATATGCAGAGAACCATTGCCATGCGCCATAAGGTCTGTAAGATAGCGAGAGACTATTTCGACGAGCAGGGTTTTTATGAGATCGAGACGCCCATGCTGCAAAAATCCACGCCTGAGGGCGCGAGGGATTACCTTGTACCGAGCAGGGTCCACCCCGGGAAATTCTATGCCCTGCCGCAGTCACCGCAGCAGTACAAGCAGCTTCTGATGCTCTCCGGCTTCGACCGATATATGCAGATAGTTCGCTGCTTCCGCGACGAGGATTTACGCGCCGACCGTCAGCCCGAATTCACACAGATAGACCTTGAAATGAGCTTTGTCGATCAGCAGGACGTCATGACCATTCAGGAGGGGTTTATAAAGCGTGTTTTCAAGGAAGTTCTGGACGTCGATGTCGAGACTCCTTTCCTGCGTCTCCCTTACTCGGAGGCGATGGCGCGTTTTGGCTCCGACAAGCCGGATATGCGCTTCGGTAATGAGCTCTGCGACATCTCCGACATTGTGAAAAATTGCGGATTCAAGGTTTTTTCCGCCCCCGCACAGGATGGCGGCAGCGTCCGCCTTATTAACGTAAAGGGTGGCGGCGAGGCCTTCCCCAGAAAAAAGATTGACTCTCTCGCCGATTTCGTAAAGACATATAAAGCAAGGGGCCTAGCCTGGGCACGCTTAACCGGCGGGGAAGTGACAAGCTCCTATCAGAAATTCCTCACGGATGATGAGAACGCAGCAATCATTCGAAGGGCAGGAGCCGAGGACGGCGACCTTATACTCATCGTGGGCGATGCCAAAAACGAGGTTGTGTTCGCCTCTCTCGGCGCTTTGAGAGTCGAGTGCGCAAAACGCATGGGCATACTCAAAAAGAATGACTACAGATTCCTCTGGGTCATTGAGTTCCCGATGTTCGAATACTCCGAGGAGGAGTGCCGCTATGTCGCGATGCACCATCCTTTCACCGCTCCCCTCGACGAGGATATAGCAAAGCTCAGTAACGACAAAGCCGGCTGCCGAGCAAAGGCGTACGATATCGTCCTGAACGGGACCGAGCTGGGCGGCGGCTCCATCCGCATAAGCACGCCGGAGATGCAGGAGACAATGTTCGCCGCTCTCGGCTTCACACCCGAGGATGCGCAGGTGCGCTTCGGTCATCTCATAAACGCTTTCAAGTTCGGCGCACCCCCGCACGGCGGCCTCGCCTACGGGCTCGACAGACTGGTTATGCTCATGTCCGGCGCGGATACGATCCGCGACGTCATCGCTTTCCCGAAAGTGCAGAATGCCTCGGAACCGATGACGAACTGTCCTGATATTGTCGACCAAAAGCAGCTCGACGAACTGTCCATCTCTGTGACGAAGATTGAGGAAGAATAAAGCAGCCGAAAGCAGAGCAAACATGTCAAAATCGAACGGGCTTGGAACCAAAATTTAACAGTCTGATATACTGTATAAGTTAATACTTGATTTCATTGAAAAATCCCGCTTAAAACAGACTGAATCAGACTGTTTTAAGCGGGATTTTTAATAGCATAGGAATCCTTGCGCGAGGTCAATCACTGCATCAATCCCATCAAAGGGGAGACAAGATTTGCAAGAGAATTTTTTGCCGCGCAAGGCCGAGGAGGAGAGCGGGCTGACGCCCGCCGATAACGAGAACGCGGCAGGACGCCAAATTAGCCGCAAAGATGTCCACTTTTTAGTGGGATAACAGTATAAAGTGGCAAAACGTATCTGTTTTGCCACTTAGAGTCCGTATAACGCGCAAGCGCTTTTGTTCAGTGGACAGTAAATTAAGACTTTTGTCTCAGCCCTGAAAAATCAGAACGTTTTATTGCTCAACTTTTCTAAGTCACATCATTTAAAAGCACGAGCGTGGCTATAGTCTTTTCCCCGGCAAAACCCGTTACAGCATACTATCTGTGCTCTTCGCAGTATTTTTTCAAAAACTGTCCTGTATAGCTCTCCGGACAGCGCATGACCGCCTCCGGTGTCCCGGTGCAGACGATCCCACCGCCCTCGTCGCCGCCCTCCGGGCCGAGGTCTATGATGTAGTCGGCGGTCTTTATGACATCCAGATTGTGCTCGATTACAACGACGGTGTTGCCCGCGTCGGTCAGGCGATTCAGCACATCAATGAGCTTGTGCACATCCGCCATGTGCAGGCCGGTCGTCGGCTCGTCCAGAACATAGAGCGTGCTGCCGGTAGAGCGGCGGGACAGCTCCGTCGCCAGCTTTATCCTCTGCGCCTCTCCGCCGGAAAGCGTCGTGGACGGCTGACCGAGCTTTACATAGCCCAGGCCTACATCGAGCAAGGTATCCATCTTCTGTTTTATCTTCGGCAGATTTTCAAAAAATTCCGCGGCCTCGAAAACCGTCATCTCGAGAACCTCGTAGATATTTTTACCCTTATAGCGCACTTCCAGCGTCTCGCGGTTATATCTCTTCCCTTTGCAGACATCGCACGGAACATAAATATCCGGCAGAAAATGCATCTCTATTTTCAGAAGCCCGTCACCCGAGCACGCCTCACACCGGCCGCCGCGCACGTTAAATGAGAACCGACCGGCGCCGTAACCGCGCGTTTTGGAATCCTGGGTCGAGGCGAATAGGTCACGGATATCGGTAAAAACCCCCGTGTAAGTCGCGGGATTTGAGCGTGGCGTGCGCCCTATTGGAGACTGGTCTATGTCTATCACCTTATCGAGAAAACTTATGCCCGTCATACGGTCATGCTTTCCCGGCCTTATCTTCACCCTGTTCAATTCCGCCGCCAGCGTCTTATATATGACCTCGTTAACGAGCGAGGACTTGCCGCTGCCGGATACGCCGGTGACGCAAGTCATCACCCCCAGCGGTATCGCAACATCAATATTTTTGAGGTTATTTTCCGTAGCGCCGTATACTGCGAGACAATTACCGCTGCCTCTCCTTCGTTTCTGCGGAAGCGGTATCTTCTTTGCACCGGAGAGGTATTGACCTGTGACAGATTCCTTGCAGGCCATGATATCCTGTGCCGTACCCGCACAGACAAGCTGCCCCCCCTGGACACCCGCTCCCGGGCCGATGTCTACGATATAATCGGCGGCGAACATGGTATCCTCGTCGTGTTCGACGACGAGCAGGGTGTTGCCGAGATCGCGCAGCCTGCGAAGCGTTGCAAGCAGCTTTTCGTTGTCGCGCTGGTGCAGGCCGATTGACGGCTCATCCAGAATATAGAGCACTCCCATTAGCGACGAGCCTATCTGAGTCGCAAGCCTTATCCGCTGACTCTCTCCACCGGAGAGAGTCCCCGCCTGCCGCGAGAGCGTGAGATACTGGAGGCCAACGCTCCTCAGGAAACCCAGCCGCTCGCGTATCTCCTTTATGACACGCTCGGCTATCATCGCGTCCTTACCCGTAAGCTCCAGGCCACCGATAAACCGGAGCGCCTCTGTTATGGATTTTTCACAGAAATCCGCGATGCTTATGCCGCCTACCGTGACGGCGAGCACCTCGTCCTTAAGCCTTCTGCCTATGCACGCGGGGCACAGCCGCTCCGACATATACTGCTCGAGCTCCCATCGCATGGCGATGCTCTGGGTCTCCTTATACCGGCGTTCAAGATTATTTACTATCCCCTCGAACGGTTGCGTCAGAACGCCCTTCCCGCGGGGCTGGTCATATTCCAGGCTTAGTTTTTCCCCTTTTGTACCGTAGAGGACAATATCCAGAACCCCTTCAGGCAGGTCCTTTATAGGGGTGGTAAGCTTGAATTTATATTTCTTTGCCAGTGCTTCAAAATACATCTTCGCAATGCTGTCGTTCTTGATGTTTCCCCATCCGGAAGCGGAGATTGCCCCCTCCGATATCGAGAGCGCGTGATTCGGTATGATTATATCCGGATCTACCCGCAGCTGAATGCCCAGACCCGTACAAACCGGGCAGGCTCCGTACGGGCTGTTGAACGAAAACATTCGGGGCGTGAGTTCTTCTATGGATATACCGCAGTCTTCGCAGGCATAATTCTGCGAAAACATCAGCTCCTTATCCTCTCCTACGATATCAACGAGTATTATCCCTCCCGCCAGATTGGATGCCGTCTCAACCGAGTCGGTGAGTCTTCTCTGCACGCTCTCCTTTATAACGAGGCGGTCGACAACGATTTCAATATTGTGCTTTTTGTTCTTTTCAAGCTTTATTGTCTCTGAAAGATCATAGATTGACCCGTCCACCCTCACGCGGACATAGCCACTTTTCTTGGCGTCTTCAAAAACCTTCTGATATTCGCCTTTACGCGCACGCACTATCGGTGCAAGTATCTGAATTTTTGTCGCCTCGGGCAGTTCCATCAGTTGGTCGATGATCTGGTCTACGGTCTGCTGTTTTATTTCCTTCCCGCACTTCGGGCAGTGCGGGATACCTATACGCGCCCATAAAAGACGTAAATAGTCGTATATCTCGGTGACCGTGCCGACGGTGGAGCGCGGGTTTTTGCTCGTCGTCTTCTGGTCTATAGAAATTGCGGGGGAGAGACCCTCGATATAGTCGACGTCCGGTTTCTCCATCTGCCCCAGAAACTGCCTTGCATAAGCGGACAGCGATTCCACATAGCGTCGCTGCCCCTCGGCATATATGGTATCGAAGGCGAGGGAGGATTTTCCGCTGCCTGAGATGCCGGTCAGGACGACAAGCTTATCCCGCGGGATCTCCACATCGATGTTCTGAAGATTGTTTTCCCTGGCGCCCTTCACGAAAATGCTGTCGCGCATGCTTTTTCTCCTTTGAAATACGTTAAAGGTTATTATATCCCAATAACAGGCATATTTCAACAGTTCGGGCGCACTTGTTTTTATTGTATATCCGATTGAATGAGGGGCCCATATTTGATATAATAATTAAAATGGGAAAAAAGCGCAGGCTCCCAGAAATATTTCGGCTATGCCGCTCTGTGAAAGGCAGGTTGTATGATGAACAAGGACAGGCTTCTCTCCGTTATAGACAAGTATGAGGAAAAGCTATGCACCATGGCGAAAGACATATGGGATCATCCGCAAACGGCACTTTTGGAAGACTACGCGGCGGTTCTTTTGGAAGATTTCTTCAAGGCTGAGGGGTTCCGCGTTCAGCGCGGATACACTGTTTTGCCTACCGCGTTTATAGCTGAATACGGCAGCGGAAAACCTGTCATCGGCATTCTTGGCGAATACGATGCACTGCCCGACCTGTCGCAAGAGGTCTCGGCGGAGAAAAAGCCGGTCGAACCGGGGAAAGCCGGCCACGGCTGCGGACACAACCTTTTGGGTACCGCCGGAGTCGGCGCGGCCCTCGCCATCAAGGCGGCGATTGACGACGGTGTGATCAGTGGTACCGTTAAATTCTTCGGCTGTCCGGCGGAAGAACTTGTCATAGGCAAGACCTTTATGGCGCGCGACGGCGCTTTCGACGGAGTGGACGCTTTCGTAACATGGCACCCATCTTCCTATAATGCGGCATGGGGCAACACAATGCTCGCAAACTTTTCCGTCAAATTTCGCTTTAAGGGCACGTCCGCCCACGCGGCGGCGGCTCCGCACCTCGGCAGGAGCGCTCTTGACGCCGTCGAACTCATGAACGTCGGCGCAAACTACCTGCGCGAACATCTTCCCGAAAATATGCGTATGCACTATTCAATAACGGATGGCGGTGGTGTGCCCAACACCGTGCCCAGCCATGCAGAAGTATGGTACATGCTCAGGGCGCCGGAGCACGGATTGGTAGAGGACGCAAAAAAGCGCCTATTTAAGATAGCTGACGGCGCCGCCATGATGACAGAGACAACGCTCGAAAAAGTCACTGTTATCGGGAGTGTCCGGGAGGTTCTTGTGAACACGGTAATCCGCGACATCATTGATGAGAATATGAGATCCATAGGCGGGCCGGCCTTCACCGACGAGGATAGGGCTTTTGCCAGGGAAATATACGACACCTTCGAGCCCGGGGAACAGCGGCGCGGCTTTGCGCCATTCTTCATACCCGACGATATGGAGGGGCAGTTCCTGCATGAGACCGTCGCTCCAATAGCCGGTATCGGCGGCTGCATACCTGTTTCAAGCGACGTAGCGGATGCCAGCTGGCTCGCCCCCACCTCCCAGTTTGGCGCGGCGATATTCCCCCTTGGCGTCGCGCTGCACACATGGAGAAGCGCGGCATGCGCCGGAAGCGGCATAGGCATGCACGGTATGCTTTTCGCCGCGAAGACCATTGCTGGGACGGTATACGACCTATTTACAAAACCCGAAGTCCTTGAAAAAGCAAAGGCCGAATTCGCCCAGAACACGAAAAATGACCCATATGTCTGTCCCTTCCACATGGAGCAGACTCCGGGCCTGTAAAGGATATAACGTTATGAACAAAGACGCAGTTATCTCTCGCATAGACGAATATGCGGAAAGCCTAACAGGCATGGCAATGGCACTCTGGGAGAACCCGGAGCTTGGCTATCGTGAACAATACGCCGCGAAACTGCAGGCTGATTTCCTCGAAGAGCAGGGGTTTCGCGTCCGGCGCGGCTATACTGTTCTGCCTACGGCTATTGTCGCGGAATATGGCTCCGGAAAACCGGTCATCGGCGTTCTGGGTGAATACGACGCGCTGCCCGACCTCTCACAGGATGCCGTCCCCGGTAAAAAAGTCCGCATTCCCGGAGGAGCGGGTCACGGATGTGGGCATAATATGATCGGCATCGCCTGCCTCGGCGCAGCACTCGCTATAAAAGATGCCATCGATTCGGGTGCTATTACCGGCACTATCCGGTATTATGGGTGCCCGGCGGAGGAGCTTTTGGGCGGTAAGACGTTTATGGCGCGCGACGGTGCTTTCGAAGATCTTGATGCCTCCATAACATGGCACCCCTCCTGCTTCAACGCGCCATGGGGTCACAGCGAGCTGTCTGTCAAGCAGGTTAAATTCCGCTTTAACGGCACCTCCGCCCACGCGGCAGCAGCTCCGCACCTCGGCCGGAGCGCGCTCGATGCCGTCGAGCTCATGAATGTCGGCGTGAACTATCTGCGCGAGCATGTTCCGGATGATGTTCGCATCCACTACGCCATTACGGATGGCGGCGGCGTACCCAACACGGTCCCCAGCCATGCGGAGGTCTGGTATATGGTGCGCGCGACGAAGCACGCAAACGTCGCCGATACGTTCGAGCGCGTCGTGAAGATAGCAAAGGGCGCCGCCATGATGACGGAGACGGAGCTCGCGGAGGTTAAGCCGCTCGGCTTTGTATATGATATTCTGGTAAACAGGACTATCCTCGATATTATTGAAAAGAACATGTTTTATGTCGGTCCGCCGGCATACGATGATAAGGACCGTGCCTTTGCCAAGGCCATATTCGATGACTTTGAGCCAGGCGAGCAGCTTAAGTGCTTCGACACCTATTTTATCCCGCACGAGTTTGAGGGCACCGTCCTTCATGAGGACGTGTACCCCGCCGTCGGCCTGGGCGGCTGTCTGCCCGGCTCGACTGACGCGGGTGACGTGAGCTGGTTTGCGCCGTTCTCGCAGTTCGGCACCGCAACATGGGGACTCGGCGTACCCCTCCACACATGGCGCAGCAGCGCCTGTGCCGGTACGGGTATAGCCATGCACGCGATGATAAACGCGACGAAGGTCATGGCTGGGACTCTTTTCGATCTTTTCTCAGAGCCCGAGTTGCTTAAAACGGCGAAAGACGAATTTATAAGGGAATCAAAGGGCGAGAGATACGTTTCGCCTCTCTCAACCGACGCACTCCCCGTATTCTGAAAAAGCGGAGTGTTTTTATGAGTATACATGACGGACATCGGGAGAGAATTAAAAAAAAGTTTCTGGAGTACGGGCTTCCGTTTTTTGACGACCATCAGGTGCTCGAGATGCTTCTCTATTACGCCGTCCCGCGCGGCGATACAAATCCATTGGCGCACAGGCTTTTGGACCGGTTTGGCAACCTTTCCGCCGTTTTCGACGCGCCGTATGACGAGCTCATGAAGACCGAGGGCGTAGGCGCAAATACAGCCGTGCTTATAAAACTATTACCTCAGGTGTACCGGCGCTACGCCATATCTCGGGAGAGTATGGACGATATTCTGGACTCGACAAAAAAAGCGGGGGCGTATCTCGTCCCCCGATTCTGCGCCGAACCTGACGAGGTCGTATATCTTGCCTGTCTGGATGCAAAGTGCAAAGTCCTCGCCTGCAAACTGCTATTCCGCGGAGGGGTCAATTCTACACATGTGAGCATACGGAAAATCGTGGAGACAGCGCTTACTTATAATTCGACAAGCGTCATACTCGCTCATAACCACACAAGCGGTATCGCTCTCCCCTCCCTTGAGGACGAAGAGACGACGCGCCGGATACAGACCGCGCTCTCTTCTGTGGATATAACACTCACCGACCATATCATCGTGGCAGACAGGGACTACGTATCACTCGCGGACAACGGTTTTTTCAGATGAGTCTGCCAACCCACGCGATCACGACCGCACGGGACCCCCCTTTATCTAAGTTTCTTGCGGAGCCGATTTAAATTCGCCGTTCGCTTCACCGACGCCCGCCAACGAATTCGCCTAAATTTTTCTTGGGAGATAAGTTAATGCCCAAATTCAAAGTCGTAAGTGAATACAGTCCGTCAGGCGACCAGCCGGAGGCCATAGACAAGCTCGCGCGCGGAGTCGAACTTGGCTTTGAGGAACAGACACTTCTCGGAGTAACAGGCTCCGGCAAGACTTACACGATGGCAAAGGTCATCGAACGCCTGCAGCGTCCGACGCTGGTGCTCGCACACAACAAGACGCTGGCGGCTCAGCTCTGCTCTGAATTCAAGGAGTTTTTTCCGGAAAATGCGGTCGAATACTTCGTCTCATACTACGATTACTACCAGCCTGAGGCTTATATCCCCCATACGGACACATATATAGAAAAAGACTCCGCCATAAACGATGAGATAGAGCGACTGCGCCACTCGGCGACGTCGTCGCTCTTCGAGAGGCGGGACGTCATCGTCGTTTCGTCCGTCTCGTGTATTTACGGCCTCGGGGACCCGATAGATTACGCCAACATGGTCATCTCCCTGCGCACAGGCCAGACACGGGATCGCGACGAACTCCTTAAAAAGCTGGTAGAGATCAGATATGAGAGAAACGATATCGCTTTTGACCGCAACATGTTCAGGGTGCGCGGCGACACCGTTGAGATATTCCCGGCCTATGCCAGCGGGTACGCCGTCCGAGTCGAGTTTTTCGGCGACGAGGTGGATCGCATAAGTGAGATAAACACCGTTACCGGTATTCCCATACGCTATATTTCGCACATCGCCATCTATCCCGCCTCGCACTATGTCACCACAGCGGAAAAAATGGAGAGGGCGCTTGGCGACATCCGTTTAGAGTTAGACGAACGCGTTAAGTGGTTTAAGGATCATGAAATGCTCGTAGAGGCGCAGCGAATCCAACAGCGCACCATGTACGACATGGAGATGATGCGCGAACTCGGTTACTGCACCGGCATAGAGAACTATTCCCGAATAATAAGCGGAAGAGCTGCGGGCTCCGCCCCGATGACGCTCCTGGACTACTTCCCCAAGGATTTCGTCATGTTTATCGACGAGAGTCACGTTACGCTTCCCCAAGTGCGCGCGATGTACGCCGGCGACAGGGCAAGAAAAGAGAATCTGATCCAGTACGGCTTCCGCCTGCCCTCCGCCTTCGATAACCGACCGCTGAATTTTGACGAGTTCAAAGGGCGTGTGCACCAGGTCATCTACGTCTCTGCAACGCCCAGTAACTATGAAAAGGAGCGCTCGGCACAGATAGCGGAGCAGATAATAAGGCCTACCGGTCTTGTTGACCCTGAAATTTCAATCCGCCCTGTCGAGGGGCAGATTGACAATCTCATTGAAGAGATAAACGTTCGCGCTAAAAACAGCGAGCGCACGCTCGTTACAACCCTCACTAAGAAAATGGCGGAGGATCTAACCGCATATCTCACAGGCGCGGGCATACGTGTCCGGTATATGCACCACGATATCGTCACCATAGAGCGCATGGAGATAATCCGAGACCTGAGGCTCGGTGAATTCGATGTTCTGGTCGGCATAAACCTTCTGCGCGAGGGGCTGGACCTGCCCGAGGTATCGCTCGTCGCCATACTGGATGCGGACAAGGAGGGTTTTCTCAGGAGCGAGATGTCCCTCATCCAGACAATCGGCCGTGCCGCCAGAAACGCCGCGGGCGTGGTCATCATGTACGCCGACACAGTCACGCGTTCCATGCGTGCCGCCATAGACGAAACGAACCGCCGCCGCGCAATGCAGATTGCCTATAACAAGGCAAACGGGATAGTGCCGAAGACAATCGTAAAGAGCGTGCGTGACCTTCTGGAAATATCATCCTCCGCTGTGCCTGCTGCCGCAGGAGGGAAAGATGGCAATGATGTCCGCATGACACGTCGCGAGCGTGAAGAAGCCATATCAAAGCTCGAAAAGGAGATGCAGAAAGCCGCGAAGATGCTCGAGTTTGAGTATGCCGCGATTCTGCGGGACCGTATAATAAAGCTCCGGGGAACGGATGCCAAATAATACAGGTGCCCTTTCGCATCGATATTTTAAGCAAGGAGATATATATTGGATATAGTCGGATTTCTGGATAATATAACACATAATGGCGCGCTTGTAACCTTTATTATCTCTATGATACCGGTCATAGAGCTGCGCGGCGCCATCCCAATCGGAATTTCATTGGGCCTCTCTAAAACTTCAGCGCTGTGTATCGCCATAATTGGCAATATGCTGCCGGTTCCATTTATAATAGTTTTTATACGTGAAATATTTGCTTTTATGCGAAAGCGTATGCCGTTTCTGGAAAATTTCGTCTCAAAAATGGAACATAAAGTTGAAACAAAGCGCGATTTCATTTATAAATGGCAGCTGCTCGGACTTGCGCTTGTAGTCGCTGTCCCACTCCCCGGTACCGGCGCATGGACGGGCGCTCTTATAGCGGCCTTAATGGATATACGGCTCAGCCGCGCGGTGCCTTCCATCTTCCTGGGCATCGTCGTCGCGGGGCTTCTCGTTACCGGAATAACCTTTGGCTTCGGGAGTATTTTCGCATAGGCAATACAGCGCCTTCCCGCATAATATACTGCGAGGGAGGGAAAGTCATGAAGATTTTTTTCGAAGTACTTATAGCATTGCTGCTCTGTATCGTAATTTTTGCGCTAATATACACTATTAAAAAAATGCTGCTCACTCCGGTGCACCCTGGCGCGGGCGAAAAGATCTTTTTTATAGTCGCGGCATCTGGAGATGCTCCGGACCTTCAGCATACTCTCTCGGGCCTGCGGCTGCTTGCCGATGAGTCTGGCGGAGGCGCACAGATGGTCGTCGCTGATACTGGTCTTACGTCAGACGCAAGACGCAGGGCTGGTCTTCTCTGTGGCTATGACGGAAAGATAGCCCTCATGAGCGCTGACGATCTGCCCGCCGCAGTCCGGCAGCAATAATGTCAATTTCAGCTGGAAAAAGCAATTAACAAAAGATACAAGCGGGGTATACCGATGGCCGAAAACCAAAGCTATATCAGAATAGAGGGCAGCGTCGCCGCGACTGTCTACTCAAATCCCGAAAACGGGTATTCCGTTTTGAGGCTGGACAGCGGCGGAGATGAACCGGTAACCGTAGTCGGCTGTATTCCGGACATAATACCTGGGGAATATCTTATCCTTGAAGGGGCTTGGACGATGCACCCCTCCTACGGGCAGCAGTTCAAGGCCGAGCGGGCCGAGAGAAGGCTCCCGACTACCGGCGGCGCAGTCTATGACTTTCTTGTATCCGGCGCAGTACGCGGCGTTGGACCGGCTACCGCTGCAGAGATAATTAAAAAATTTGGGGCTGAAGCTCTCGACATACTGGAAAACCAGCCGGAAAAACTTGCGGAAATCCGTGGAATAAGTCAAAAAAAGGCGCTTGAGATCGGCGCGGACTTCCACCGTCGTTCGTTTCTGCGCCGGCTCATGGAATTCTTAGCAGAAAACGGCATACGCCCGCGTATTGCAATTAGGCTTTTTAAGGCATACGGCGAAGACGCGATGGATGCCGTCCGCGAAAACCCCTACATCCTTGTACACGAATATTTCGGCGCTGACTTTTTCGAGGCAGACGGACTTGCCATAAACCTTGGCTTTGAAGCGGATTCCGCTGAGAGGCTGGAAGCCGCGCTTCTTTTTGAACTTAAGCACAATCTAAGTAACGGTCACACTTTTCTGCCTCGCGCAAAGCTCCTCGCCGCTGCGATGCAGCTCACCGGAACAGATGACGCTCCCGCAGAGGAAGCTTTGGACATGCTGACTGAGACGGGGCAAATAATAGGGGAAGACATCGCAGGGCAGAACGCCTGCTATCTGGAAGGGCTGCACGAGTCGGAAGTCTACGTTGCCTCCCGAATCCGCGGCATGGCGATAGCGGGTACCGGCGATAGCTATGATATCTCACGCTTCATTTCCTCCATTGAAGAGGCCCAGGGCATCGTTTATGACGAAAAGCAGTATGAAGCAGTACGGCTTGCCGCAGAAAACCGCATTCTGATTCTTACGGGTGGCCCGGGAACGGGAAAGACCACATCGGTGCGCGGCATTCTGGCCCTTTTTGACCGTCTCGGTCTTGACACCGCGCTCACCGCGCCTACCGGCAGAGCTGCAAAGCGTATGTCAGAACTAACGGGAAGACCCGCCCAGACCGTCCACCGGCTACTCGGCGCGGGCTATGAAAGCGGCAGTGACGAACTCATATTCGAGCGGTGCGAGGATGACCCTCTCAAAGAGGACGCCGTCATTCTGGACGAAGCCTCTATGGTCGATCTCCCGCTCATGTATTCGCTCCTCCGTGCCATGAAATCAGGCTGCCGTCTTGTCCTTGTCGGGGACGCCGACCAACTGCCGTCTGTTGGACCCGGCAGCGTATTCTATGACATTATCAGGAGCGGAGCGGCGCCGACCGTTAAGCTCGACCGCATTTTCCGCCAGGCGGAGGAGAGTCTTATCGTAAAAAACGCGCACCTGATAAACCGCGGCATCCTCCCCAACCTTGGGGAAAAGCGCGGAGACTTTTTCTTTCTGCAAAGAAACACTCCGGAGGCAGCCGTCGACACCATTGTAGAGCTATGTGCCTCGCGTCTTCCAAAAAACATGGGGATAGATCCCTCACAGATACAGATCTTATCTCCCTCGCGCAAAAACACAGCGGGTACGATTAACCTCAACCGCAGGATACAGGAAGCGGTTAACCCCCCTTCTCCCGATAAAAAGGAAAAGTCTTTTGGGGATTTTGTCTTCCGAGAGGGCGACAGGATAATGCAAATCCGCAACAATTATGATATAATATGGAAAAATGTCGACGGCATGTCTTCAGGCACCGGTATCTATAACGGAGATGTCGGGCGTATAGGCACCATAGACCTCGCGCGCGAAACTATGTCCGTCGAATATGAAGACCGGATTGTGATTTATCCTTTTGAACTGCTTGGCGAGCTTGAACCGGCATTTGCCATGACAGTTCATAAATCCCAGGGAAGCGAATACAAGGCGGTTATCCTCTCCGTCTCAGCGGAGGCGCCGTTTCTCCTTACACGCAGCGTACTCTATACCGCAGTAACGCGGGCAAAGGAGTTGCTTATAATCGTCGGAGAAGCCGACACTGTCTCCCGTATGACCATGGACGACAGGAAACAGAGAAGATACTGCGGCCTGAAAACAAGGCTCACTGGCAGTATCTGATATGCCGCGGGATTTTCCCGCAAAGCGGAAAGGAGACGGAAATGGGCGTAATAAAAAACCTGCTGGATCTTATTTTCCCGCCGAAATGTGTTTTCTGCGGAAAATTTCTGCACGATGAGGGCGGCGGGATCTGCCGCCGGTGTCAGGCAACGCTCCCTTTTACCGAGGGGGCCGGAGTCTCTCGAAACGGCGAGTTTTTTGACGTCTGTGTCTCACCTCTCTACTATAAGGATAATGTGAGAAAGTCAATTCTTCACTTTAAATTCAAGGGCGCTACCGGGAATGCAGCGGCCTACGCTTCGATCCTCGCGGATTGCATAAGGGAACAGCTCACCGGTAAATACGACCTTATTTCCTGGGTACCGATAAGCGCGCGGCGCGAAAAGACCCGCGGATACGACCAAGCCATGCTGCTCGCCCTGGCGACGGCGCTGGAACTCGGCGACGTTGCGGTCGAAACGTTAAAAAAAACCACGGATATCCCGGCGCAGTCAAGCCTTAACGGGGCCGAGAAGCGGCGCGCAAACGTCTCCGGCGTCTATACGGTTGCGGACCCCGAGCTCATCACCGGAAAACACGTTCTGCTCATAGACGATATCATTACCACGGGCGCGACGCTAGGGGAATGTGCGCGGACGCTTTTAATGGCAGGCGCCGAATCCGTCGTCTGTGCGGCTCTCGCCAGGGCTTAGGTACAGCATGTTTTAAATTCGCCGTATAAGCCGATAATCATATGGCGGCAGAGACGGCACTTTTTCCGTTTTTCGGCGAAAAGTTACCAATACCGCTCCTTTAATTTATACATACCACAGTTTCAGTTACCTTAACCTTGGAGGAATACCAATGATTTTTGGAAGAGATATAGGCATTGACCTCGGCACAACGACGATGATAATATCGATGAAGGGCAGGGGTATTATAACGCGCGAACCCTCTGTCGTCGCAATGGACAAGAATACCGGCAGACTTTTAAAGGTCGGTATGGCGGCACAACGTATGCTTGGCCGTACACCGGGGAACATAGTCGCAATCCGCCCGATGTGCGGAGGCGTAATCAACGATTACGACATGACGCAGCACATGCTGAAAGAACTCTTCCGTAAGGTCGGTTCGTTTAATCTGTTCAAGCCATGCGTTCTGGTGTCCGTCCCCTCCGGAATAACGGAAATAGAGGAACGCGCCGTTATCGACGCATGTCTGCAGGCGGGTGCCCGCAAGGTCTTTCTCCTTGAGGCCCCCGTGGCCGCGGCTCTCGGGGCGGGACTCGATATCGCAGACGCCAAGGGCTATATGGTCGTCGATATTGGCGGCGGGACTACGGATGTCGCCGTAATATCCCTCTCCGGCGTCGTTCAGTCCGAATCCATAAAGATCGCAGGCAACGCCTTTAACGACGCGATAATAAAATATGTCCGCAAAAAACACAACCTGCTCATAGGCGATGCAACGGCGGAAGATCTCAAGCTCCGCATAGGCAGCGTCTTCCCGAAACCGGAAAATGCGTACGTCGAGGTCAAGGGCAGGTGTCTCATGACCGGCCTTCCACGCGTCGTCTCCGTCTCTTCCACCGACGTGATCGATGCGTTCGAGGAGCCTTCGGAGCAGATACTCGAAACGATACATCAGGTGCTGGAGAGCACCCCGCCCGAGCTCGTCGCCGACATATCCACCAACGGCATCATCCTCACCGGCGGAGGCAGCCTCCTGTGGGGCTTCGACAAGCTTGTGGAGACAAGTACCGGCATTGCCACCCACATAGCCGACGATGCCGACATGTGCGTTGCTTACGGCTTAACAAAGCAGCTCGCCTTTATCGGCGATATGCAGGAGGGCACGCTGAACCTCTCCCGCAGAAGGCAGATGAGATAAAGCAGAGCGGGCTTATAGGAAGCAAGCCGTTTCATAAAATTTCGCGTATGTACAAAAATCTGCTCCGGCACCGGATAGGCCGGCTGCCTTTTGATGAATATATATTATCCCGTTCGCTTCACGCATTTAGTCGAATGCTTGTCCACCTAAAAAATTTCCGGTTTAGAATTTACGAAAAGCAAAATCAAAAACGAAAAGCTGAGATATGAGGGGGTCTGCCCAATATCTCAGCTTTATTTTATCTTATACTGCTATTCGATTAACCTGATAATAAAAAGCGGCCTGCTTTGCACCCTAGTATTATCATTAATCTCTTTAAGGCCAATTATATTTTTTCCGCCGCGCCATTTTCCTCTAAAACCAGACTGGCGGCTGGAAAAGGCTTTAAGGCCCTCGGAAGAATGCCCATAACATGAGCGATCAGCATTCCGTAGTTAGTGACGGAGACGCCCTGTTCCCGGGCCGTTTCTATTCGATATTGCATTTCCCTGCGGTTTAACATACAGCCTCCGCAGTGGACGACAGCGGCATATTCGGAGATATTTTTCGGGAAACCGGCGCCGCTCGCCCATTCAAACTTTATGTCCCCTCCCACGATCTGGCGTATCCAGCGCGGAATCTTTACTTTTCCGATATCATCCGACTGCCGGTGATGGGTGCAGCCTTCTACGATCAGCACCTTGTCCCCGGGAGCCAGCCTTTCTATACGCTTTATTCCGCGCACCATCTCCGCCAGGTCTCCCTTCTGTCTGGCAAAAAGAATTGAAAAGGAGGTCATCGGTATTTCGGGAAGCGTATCTGCCGACACTTTCAGAAAGGCCTGCGAATCGGTTATAACAATTGCGGGTGGAGCGCTCAAGCGTTCGAGGGTCAGCTTAAGTTCATGTTCCTTGGTAATTATCGCTATGGCGTCGCTCTCGATGATATCGCGTATAGTCTGCTGCTGAGGAAGTATCAGCCTGCCTTTCGGAGCGGCCTTGTCTATCGGCGTTACCAGAACCGCAACATCTCCCGCGTTAATCAGGTCGCCCACCAGCGCGGGCTCGACATCTTCGAAATTGGAGTTTAAGACGATCTGCTTTTTTATCTCGTCGATCCCGAAACCGCTTAACGTGCTTGCAAAGACAACAGGTATACCAATTGCTTTATTTATAATTTCAAGCTCGTCCGTATCCGGTATTCTTCTGTCGCATTTATTGAGTACGCAGAACGAGGGAATCATCCGCCGTTTCAACTGCTTTGCAAATTCCGATTCAAATTCAGTAATGCCGTCCTGGGCATCCGCTACAAGTATGGCGAGATTGCATTTCCGCAAAGCCTCATAGGTCTTCTCGATCCGCAGTTTTCCAAGTTCTCCCGAGTCGTCCAGACCGGCGGTATCTATAAGCACTATGGGTCCGAGCGGTAAAAGTTCCATAGCTTTGAAGACGGGATCGGTAGTCGTCCCCGGCACTTCGGATGTGACCGCGATGAGCTGCCCGGTCAGTGCGTTTATCAAAGATGACTTTCCTGCGTTTCGCCGTCCGAAGAGCCCTATTGTGAATCGATTTGCCATCGGCGTCGAATTCATATCTTCCATATTAACCTCCCATGCGCTTACGAGCATAAATTGTATTTAAGGTCTCCCATGCACGGGAGGTTTCACCCATTTTTTAGTTGCCGCTTAAACAGCGAGAAAATGGGACATTTATTAATAGTTTGACTTTTCACTCTATATCTCTCTTGCGTTTGCCGCCGCCGGCGCTGTCAGTCTGTCGGGTCTCATTGCTTCCTCCAATGTTTTTTCATCCAACAGCCGCTGCTCTTTTATAATTTCACTGACCGGCCTGCCGGTTTTCAGGCACAGCGCCGCCGCTTCACAGGCTTTATCATAACCTATGTACCTGGTCAGCGCAGTCGCCAGCGTATAGCTGCCAAATACTTTTTGTGAGCAGGCCTCCGTGTTGGCCTTAATCCCCTTCACACATCTGTCTGCAAAAATGGGAAGCACAGACTTCAGCAGATCGAGCATGTCAAACAGGTTTTTCGCAATGAGCGGCAAAAAAGCGTTGAGTTCCAGCTGCCCGGCCTGCGAGGCCAGCGTCACGGCCAAATCGTCAGCCATGATCTGAAAAGCCGCCTGGTTTACCGCCTCGCATATAACAGGGTTCACTTTCCCCGGCATAATGGATGAACCTGCCTGCACGGCCGGAAGGCTGATTTCGCCGATCCCCGCGCACGGGCCCGACGACAAAAGCCTCAGGTCGTTTGCAATTTTTGTGAGATTCACAGCCGCTGTTTTAAGCAGTCCCGAGACCTCAACGAAAACATCGCAGTTTTGGATGGGGTCCATCATATATTCGGCCCTCGCGAGACCTATCCCCGTAAGTTCCCGCAGGCGCTCGATCATCGTAAAGATATATTTTTTGGGTGCGTTTATCCCTGTTCCTACGGCGGTCCCGCCTATGCCAACCTGCCGGAGCCGCTCCTCCGCCTTGTAAAGCCGCCAGCGGTCGCGTGCAACAGCCTGTGCCCACGCCCCGAATTCCTGTCCGAGTGTTACGGGAACCGCGTCCTGCAGCTCCGTCCGGCCCACTTTTAAGACTGCGGAAAATTCTTCTTCTTTTTCCTGCAGAGCGCTCTGCAAGGCGGCGAACTGCTCTGTGACAGGCTTCAGCAGTCTTATGGCGGCGATGCGCACAGCTGTGGGGAACACGTCGTTCGTGGATTGGTGCAGGTTCACGTGATCCAGTGGGTGGACAAGGCTGTAATCTCCCTTTTGCCCACCCAGAAGTTCAACGGCACGGTTGGCAAGCACTTCGTTTACATTCATGTTTGCAGAGGTGCCCGCGCCACCCTGCATGCAGTCGACGATAAACTGTTCATGCAGCGCGCCCGATAGTATTTCATCACACGCCGATATTATCGCGTCGGCAATCCTTTTTTCCACAGCGCCAATACCACGGTTTGTAATCGCCGCAGCCTTTTTGACGGTCACGAGCGCATGAATCAGCTCCGCGTGGATGGGCACTCCGGTTATAGCAAAGTTCTGCGCGGCGCGTACCGTATGGATTCCATAATAAGCTGCATCATCTATCTGCATCTCGCCCAGCATATCGTGTTCTATCCGCATGAAGTGTCCCCCTTTTTTTGCATATCCACATGGTCACCGCGTGAATAATCGGGATTGAAGCCTACGGATTCAATCCTTCGGGAGAGGCACGATATACACTCCGCGGCCTCTTCCCCGGTAGAGATCTTGTTATCGTATAAGGCATAATCCCCGCGGTGTTCCCTGGGCGAAAGATTGGGCATGACGACATTCGCTCCCGCATTAAGCCCTTTTTCCCGCCCCAGCGGGTCGGCGGTTCCCAGCGCGGTTGTGGCCGGAAGCAAGGTTTTTGGCAGCATGACCCGGATAAGCGACAGCAGGATAAGCGTCCGGTCAGAGGCAGGCGTACAGTACCCCCGGAACCTCGTGTCCTTTTGCGGAATAAACGGGCCGATGCCTATCATATGGGGCTTTAATTCCCTTAAAAACAGGAAATCTTCAGCCAACGTATCAAAAGTCTGGAAGGGAGACCCAACCATAAAGCCGGCCCCAACCTGATAGCCAATCTCTTTTAAATCATACAGGCATCTTTCGCGGTTTTTTAAGGTGAGCTCCGGCGGATGAAGTCTTTTATAGTGCTCTTCATTCGCCGTCTCATGGCGCAGAAGATAGCGGTCGGCTCCGGCTTCGAACAGCCGCCTGTAGGATTCATAACTTCGTTCACCTATCGAAAGCGTAACCGCGCAATCGGAAAAGCGCTCTTTTATCTCCGATATTATGCGGCACAGCCGCGCATCCGTGAAGTATGGGTCTTCGCCGCTCTGCAGCACAAAGGTGCGGAAGCCGAGAGCATGGCCTTCATTGCAGCAATCGAGAATTTCCTCCGGGGACAGGCGATACCTCTTTGCGCTCTTGTTGCTTCTGCAAAGCCCGCAGTAGTAGCAGTCGTTTTTGCAGAAGCTCGAAAATTCGATCAGGCCCCGGAAATAGACCTTTCTGCCGTAATGTTTTTCCCGCAGTTTGTTCGCAGAAGAGGACAGCTCGGTAAGTTCTCCGGGCCCGGCGTCTTCACAAAAAAACCTGATCAAACCGGACAGCTCCTCTTTCCCGACAGAGTTCAGCCATTCGGAGAATTTATCTGCATTGCCTAAACTTAAATCCATAAATTTTCTTACAGGCGCAGATCGCGCTCTCCGTTTTCTATGCGTTTCAGGTTCTCAAGGATTTTATTGTAAACGGGCTCGCCCCGGAACTGCTCTATGTGTTTTCTGAGTATTTCCTCGCCTTTTAATCTGGTCTCATCAGACGCATAGTCCAACAGATACTCCTTGAGCGTGAAAATGGCGTTCGGAATACAGAAATTATGTACAAATCTGGACTTCGCGACCTTCATAAACTGCTCTCCCGTTCTGCCCGCACGGTAGCACGCCGTGCAGAACGAAGGGATAAAGCCCATCTCGCAAATCTCCCTCACCGTACCGTCCAGCGAACTGGTGTCCCCGATTGTAAACTGCTCTTTTTCAGGAAGTTTGTTCGCATTCTTCGATTGTGCATAGGCTCCGACGCCGATACGCGTCCCCGCGTCGATCTGTGACACACCGAAAGGGATGACCTCCCGGCGTACTTCTTCCGGTTCCCGAGCGGTACATATAAGTCCGGTATACGGTACGGAGAGGCGGAGTATGGCGACCATTTTTTTAAAATCTGCGTCGCTGAGCTCATATTCAGGATGGTCAGAGAACGGCGTGCCGGTGGCAGGCTTGATGCGGGGGAAGGAGATCGTGTGCGGACCCA
This sequence comes from Oscillospiraceae bacterium, assembly GCA_050253535.1. Lineage (GTDB taxonomy): Bacteria > Bacillota > Clostridia > Oscillospirales > Oscillospiraceae > JBFWIW01. The sequence goes on along the minus strand of JBFWIW010000030.1, from coordinate 1,105 downwards.
CGCCGTTGAACGTCTCCTCGAGATGGATCGTGTGGTACAAAAGCCCCATAACCTCGAAGCGCCAGTCGTATAGTCCAAATAAGACGCCGATTCCGTTGTCGTCGACTCCGGCCCGCTGCGCTCTGTCCATGCAGTAGAGTCGCCAACGGTAGTGTCCTTTGATGGTTCCCTCCGGATGCATCTCGCTATAAGTCTTGTGATGATAGGTCTCCTGAAAGACTTGAAATGTACCGATACCAATTTCCTTCAGCTTTTTTAGTTCCTCGACTGTCAGCGGCGCGCAGTTGATGTTAGCACGGCGGATTTCCCCGTGTTCCGTTTTAACACTGTACACTTTTTCAACCGTTTCGCACATGAAATCCACCTGCGTTGCGGGAGATTCTCCATAGACAAGGACTGTCCGTTTCTGTCCTTCCTCAATCATGATCCGGACTTCCTGCTCAATTTCATCCATACTGAGTGTTTTACGGTGCATCGCCGTATTGCTGCTACGGAAACCGCAGTACTTGCAGTTATTTGCGCATTCGTCGCTGATATAGAGCGGCGCGAAAAAGACAATACGGTCTCCATAGACCTCCTCTTTCAGCTGATGCGCCAGTTCATACATTTCCTGTATCGTATCCTCGTCTTTGTTTTGAAGAAGAATGGCCGTCTCCTCCGGGTCGAGACGAACGCACTGCTCCGCCTTTTTCAATACGCGCCGCACGTCTTCTTTTGACGGGTTTTCCCATTTTTTCAGCTGCGCCCAAATCTTATCGTCGTCTATAAAATCGTGGTCAAGCCTGTCATACTCCTCGAATTCCTTTTTGTATTTTTCAAGAAAATTCATATTTGCGCTTCCCTTCACATTATTTATTAGTTTTTGCTATCATGGATTTTACCGATGCGCCGGAGACTCTGCCAAGCTTCCCTGTCATCGCGCTTATCTCATCATTGCTGCCGTCGACGATCAGTGAAATGACCGATACACCCCGTTCGCGGTAAGGGAGCCCCATTCTTCCGACGATTAATCCCGCGTATTCATGCAGGACTGCGTTGACCTGTTCGGCGCAGGTAAGCTCCTCGATTACAATGCCGATAATTCCGATTTTTTTATCCATATATG
>JBFWIW010000029.1:0-36133 GCA_050253535.1 Oscillospiraceae bacterium | reverse complement strand
GTCATGTCGTCCAGGTTACAGCTGATATCAATAATTTCATCATGCTGATCACCCGTATCACCGAGAAATGCCCGCACGCAGTTTGCGGCCTCAAAATTCTTTGAGCCCATGCCATAGCCGATATCTGTAACCGACATCGGGCCCATTTCGCCGAACCGGCTTACATAGTGGCGGAGAAGAGCGGCGCCTGTCGGTGTGCACAGCTCGCCTTTTATAGTACCGCCGTAAACGGGTATGCCCTTTAAAATATTTGCCGTAGCTGGCGCCGGAACAGGGAGAATGCCGTGCGCGCATCGGACAAAACCCGATCCGACGTGCACCGGGGAGGCGGTTATTTCCGTAACGCCCAAAAGGTATATAAGCAGGCAGCAGCCTACCACGTCGACTACGGCGTCCATCGATCCAACCTCATGGAAATGGATTTGCTCCACGGGGACCCCGTGGACATCCGACTCGGCCTCGCCTATGATCCGGTAGACCGCCAGAGCGTCGGCCTTAACTTTTTCGGGCAGGTCCAGCGAACTGATGATACCGCGTATGTCCGCGCAGCTGAAATGGTGATGGCTGTGCGCTTGCCCGCCGTCAGCCGTATGCTCATGGCCTGAATGCTCATGGCCTGAATGCTCATGGCAATGGTCGTGGGGATGTTCGTGCTGATGCGAGGGGGCGTGCGGTTCAACTGCGTCGGACGCGAGGGAAATGTCATGGGCGGTCTCTGATTCGTCGTTTATAAGCACATGGATATGGCTGCCGGTTATGCCGCACTTTTCCGACGGGACACATTCAATACGTACGCCGGGAATGCCGAGGCCGTTCATCTTCTGCAAAAAAGAGTCCCGGTCAGGCAGAAGTTCCAAGAGCGCGGCCATAAGCATGTCTCCCGCCGCACCCATATTGCACTCCAGATAAAGTTTCATTTTCCGTCTCCTCCGATGTGGTTTATCAGACTTGCGAGATAACCCGCCCCGAAGCCGTTGTCAATATTGACGACGCTCACATTGCCGGCGCAGGAGTTCAGCATCGAAAGCAGAGCGGAAAGACCGCTGAAATTCGCGCCGTAACCGATGCTGGTGGGCACCGCAATGACAGGGCAGGATGTGACCCCACCGATAACGGTTGCGAGCGCGCCCTCCATTCCGGCGACCGCGATTACAACACGGGCGCTCATAAGCACATCCAGATTGGATAGCAGCCGATGCAGCCCCGCGACGCCGACATCATAGAGGCGCTTTACGTTGTTGCCGAAAGCCTCGGCGGTGACCGCTGCCTCTTCAGCCACGGGGATATCGCTTGTGCCGCCCGTGGCGACGATGATAAGGCCGGAGGCGCTGATTTCCCGCCTGCGCCCGAAAATGCCGATGCGTGAGACTGGGTCGTATTCGATGGGCAGTTCCCTGCCGACGGCCTCGGCCTTTTCGGGGGACAGGCGCGTTATCAAAATATTGTGATTCCCGCGTTCTTTAAGAGCGGATATAATTCCCGTTATCTGTCCGGCCGTCTTGCCTTCGCCGTAGACCACTTCGGGTATGCCGTGCCTGAGTTCCCTGTGGTGGTCGACCTTTGCATAACCCAGATCCTCAAAGGGTTCCATTTTAAGTTTCAGAAGCGCTTCCTGCGGCGTGACCGCACCGCTTTTTACCTGATTTAGAAGAGTTAAAATCCGTTCCTGTTCCATATATTCTCCCAAGTTTATCTGTTTATCAAATCAAGCAGTACGCCGTCAAAATCCGGCCCCAGGGCCTTAAGGATCTCCGCGCGTTTGATTAACACGGTTTCAAGCTGCGCCTCAGGAAGCTGAAGCTTTGCGGACCCCGCATAATAGCGCACGCGAAAATCGGAAAAACCCATGGCGAAAAGAGCCTCTTCGGCGCGCTCCAACTTTTCCAGCAGCGGCGAGGTTATGGGTGTGCCGGCCGGGATGCGGGTGGCAAGGCAGGCATAGGCCGGTTTGTCGTGGGTGAAAAGTCCCGCCTCTTTGGAAAGCAGACGGACATCCCGTTTAGTGAGGCCGCATTCACAGAGAGGGGAGCATATCCCCAGTTCGCTGAGAGCTCTCATCCCAGGCCTTTCGGAAGCCTCGTCCGAGGCGTTTGTACCATCGCACAAAAGGGTATAGCCGTCGGCGCGGCAGAGATCCAGAAGACGGGTAAACAGAGCTTTTTTGCAAAAATAGCAGCGGTCGGCGGGGTTTTCCGTGACGGATGGATATTTCAGGATGTCGAAGCGCTCGACCGTGAGCGTGACGCCGATTGACTCCGCGAGCCGCCAGGCGTCGTCCAGCTCGAACTGCGGCTGAAAAGGCGATTTGATGATATAAGCGCGCACATCGCACCCGGCGGTTACAGCGGCATAGAGAAGGTAAGAAGAGTCCGCACCGCCTGAAAACGCGACGGCCAGACGTGGGTTTCGCGTGAAAAATTCGTTGAGCGTCATATAAATGCTCCAAATAATTATTCGTATTACTTATGGCAAAAATGCCGAAGCAGACAAAAACCCGGAAAAGTACTGACTCACACAAAACTTTTCGCCGGGTTCATCCCAGTGTTAAATTCAATTATAATACAAAATCATCAAATCGGAAGCCTTCATAGCTTCATTATTGTGCTTTGAGCCCAAATGCACATATATCATAATCCGGACCTCTTGTCAACGAAAAACGGATATGGGGAGAAATGGTGTGGGTATGGCATGGAAATGACTGCAAAAGCATCTTGACAAATATACTTTTAATGCTATAATAACAAAAACACAGAATGTATATGAAGTACATTGACATAGACCAAGTCTATAGGCCGACAAAACAAGTTGATATTGGTCAATAATAATAACACTAAAGTTATTTTTAGACGCTATGAAGGCTCTTAAGGAGTCTTCTTTTTTTATGCTGAAAGGGTGGTCAGGTGGACTTTGAGGGGATAATGGAGAAATGGCGGCTTAAAGAAACAAATAAACTGGCAAGTTTAGATATGTGGAATTCAATGGCTCGGGCATTTGGTGAACACAAGCTTCCGTCATTTGAAGACGACAGCTTTTTAAAGCTTCTTGAGGAATACAAAATGTTTGACGAAAATTCCGCCGTCCTTGATGTGGGGTGTGGTACGGGCGGTTATGCGCTGGCGCTTGCCGGCAGGTGCCGGAAGGTCGTCGGCGTCGATCTCTCACCGCGCATGCTGGAGCTGGGCCGCAAAAAAGCCGCGGATATGGGCACCTCTAATATCGATTTTTTATGTGCCGACTGGCATGAAATGGATCTGGACAAATCGGGGTTTTATAAGGGTTTTGACCTTGTCTTCGCGCATATGACGCCGGCGATTCAGAGCGCCGACACATTTCTTAAGCTGTCGGAAGCCGGCTGCGGCTGGTGTGCCATGTCGAAGCCCACGCGCCGTACCGATCCGGTTTCGGACGAGGTGAAAAGGCTTGTCGGCATTACGGAGAGGCGGGAGAGCAGTGACAGGGATATGCTCTTTGCCTTCGGGCTTCTGTGGCTGCAGGGGCTGCTGCCGCGCTTTGAATACGAACGGCAGCGCTGGGAGATGAAAAAAACGCCGGAGGAAGCGTACGGGATCTATGTAAACAGGGTCAAGACCTACCGGGACATATCGCATGAAGAGGAACAGATAATAATAAAGTATCTTCAGTCATTATCAAAGGACGGGCTTGTCTGCGAGAATGTGGACACAACGATAACTACTATGTTCTGGCATGTGTGAAAGGAGTTATTAGAATGAACAGAGAGATATGGGAAAAAGCAGTGGCTTTCCATGGGCATGAGTGTCCGGGACTTGCTATAGGGGTTAAGGCGTACGAGGCCGCACATGAAAAAATGGGCATAAATGTTTCCGACGACGAGGATATTGTGTGTATAACTGAAAATGACGCCTGCGGCGTGGACGCTATTCAGGCGCTGATGTCATGCACAATTGGAAAAGGAAACCTTATTTACAGGGGGACAGGAAAGCAGGCATTTTCGTTTTTCAACCGCAAAACCGGGGAAAAGCTGCGTATGTGCCTGAAACCAAGAGAACATACTGATATGGACCGGAATCAGTGGAAGAAGTATCTGCTGGACGCGCCGGTTGACGAAATATTCACTTTTTCCGAGCCGAAGTACGAACTGCCGGAGCGGGCAAGACTTTTCAGAACAGTTATATGCGACGTCTGCGGCGAGGGGGCGCCCGAGCACAAGATGCATTTGCAGGACGGGAAAATGGTGTGCTCCGACTGCTTTAAGGAGTACGAAAGAGGCTGGAAATAAAAAAAGGGAGAAAATAAAAAATGAAGAAAAAAAGTTCAATCGGGCTAATCCTGATTATTGCCCTTATAGTCTGTATATTTGCCGGCTGCGGTGACAATGGAGCAGCCGAATCCTCGGCCTCCACCGGGCCTTCAGCTTCCACCACGACGGAAAACGCGGATTCCGGAACAAGAACCATAACAGACAGCCTTGGCCGTGTGGTGGAGATACCTTCAACTATAGAGAAAATTGTTCCCCTTGGGAATACGCCGCGCATGATCACGTATCTCGGGCTGGCGGATAAAGCGGTTGGAATAAGCGGACTGGATCCTGATTCAATAACCCCGGTTCAGGCATATGCTTATGCAAACAAAGACCTGTGGGCGGACCTGCCCATTGTCGGAACGGATGCGTATGGCGCTACCGATTACTATCCGGAAGAAATCATCAGTGTCAACCCCGATGTGATATTATGCACATACACAGAGGAGTTGGCGGACGATATCCAGCGCCAAACCGGCATCCCGGTGGTCGCGGTGCCAATGGGTACTTTGTTCGGGGAAGACTATGAGGAAGCTCTTCGTATTCTGGGCGACGTATGCGGCGTAAAAGACAGGGCGGAGGAAGTTATTTCCTACATAAATGACAGCCTGAAGGACCTGGAAACCAGAACATCAGATGTTCCGGATAAGGACAAGCCAACTGTTTTGGCAGCTGCCGCAACTTTCAAGGGCACACACGGCATTGAGGGGATTTATTCCAATTATCCCGTGTTTACAACAATAGCCGCGAATGATGTGGCCAAAGGTATCTCTGAAAACGTTGGCGGAGTATTGGTGGACATGGAACAGATCATAGGATGGAATCCCCAAATGATTTTCCTTGACAGCGGCGGTGTGAACCTTGTTAAGACAGACTACGCAGAAAACTCCGATTTTTATACGCAGCTCACAGCTGTACAGGATGGCAATCTTTATCAGTACCCAAGTTCTACAGCCTATTATTCAAACGTTGAGATTCCCATTGTCAACAGCTATTATGTTGCAAGCATACTCTATCCGGAACAGTTCAAAGATATCGTATTTGAAGAAAAGGCCGGCGAAATTTTCAAATTCTTCATTGGTGAAGGTGATTATCTCAGTACGCTCGAAAGCGCCGGCGCAGGTTACGGCAAAGTAACTCTTGGTGACAATTGATGGCGGAATACCATATATCACAGCTCCGGTCGTACAACACTTTTGTTAGACGAAAAAGGTTTGTCTTTGTAATAACTGTTTTTGCAGCTATAGTGATAGCTCTTTTTGCAGTCAGTGCCGGTTCCCTGGATATCTCCCTGCCTGAAATAATCAAAACGATTTTCGGCAAGGGTGAAACACAGTCCCGGACGGTCATTATGGGCATAAGGCTGCCGCGGGTTACGGCGGCTGTCATTGTGGGCGCAACTTTGGCCGTATCCGGCGCCGTTATGCAGTGTGTGCTGCAAAATCCTCTGGCATCGGCATCTACACTTGGCGTATCTCAGGGCGCAGCATTCGGTGCGGCGGTAGGTATTATCGTATTTGGCGGCGGAGTGGTGAATTCTGACTCCGCCACAACCGCGATTGCAATAAATAATCCTTATATAGTAACTTTGTGCGCTTTTGTATGCGGCTCAATATCCACTTTTGTTATTATTATTCTATCCCAGTTAAAGAAAAATTTGGGTCCCGGAGGGCTCATTCTGGCAGGCGTGGCCTTAAGCTCTCTGTTCACCGGCGGCAGCACTTTGCTGCAGTATTTTGCGGATGATACAAAAATCAGCGCCGTTGTGTTCTGGACCTTCGGAAATCTGGGAGGGAAGACGTGGACCGAGCTTTTAATTCTTGCGGTGGTGTTAATTGCTGCGCTGGCGTATTTTATGCTCAATCGCTGGAACTATAATGCGATGGAAAGCGGAGCAGATTCGGCCAAAAGTCTCGGCGTCAATACAAGAACAGTTATGCTGATCAGCATGAGTATTTGTTCTCTGGCTGCTGCGGTGGCGGTATCTTTTGCGGGAATCATCAGTTTTGTAGGACTTGTGGCTCCGCATATAATGCGCAGGTTCGTCGGCACCGATTACCGTTATCTTATTCCGAGCTCCGCGGCTGCCGGAGCTCTGCTTCTCATACTGGCCGACACATTCGGCAGGCTGATAATTGCGCCCGTTGCGCTTCCCATAGGAGCGATCACTTCATTTCTGGGCGCGCCCATGTTCCTTTTCCTTTTGCTCAAAGGGGGCAAGACCAATGGTTGAGATAGACAACATCAGTTTTGCATACAGCCGGACCTTGGGAAACATACTGGAGGACGTGAGCTTTGCCATACAGGAGAATCAATGTATAGCCGTTCTGGGGAATAACGGAGCGGGTAAAAGCACACTGCTCAAATGTATCGATCGCATTTGTCCTGCCAAAGATGGTGTAGTACTCGTTGACAGTGAAAATGTGTTTGAGATGACAAAAAATGCGTTGGCGCGGAATATCGCGTATGTGCCGCAAAACAATGAATCGATTGACATGACCGTTTTCGATTTGATCCTTCTGGGCAGAAAACCATATATTAAGTGGGACGCAACAGAAGAGGACAGGCAAATCGTATGCGACATAATACGAAAGATGAGGCTGGATGATTTTTCACTGCGCAGCGTATCGGAGCTTTCAGGCGGTGAAGTGCAGAAAGTAATGCTTGCAAGAGCACTGGCACAGGAGCCGAAGCTTTTGCTGCTCGACGAGCCCACAAGCAACCTTGACCCGCTTAATCAGCATGAAGTTCTTCAAACAGTAAAAAAAATCGCGCAGGAACACAACATCTGCGTGGCAATAATAATCCATGACCTGAACCTTGCCATTCGTTACTGTGACCGTTTTGTATTTCTGAAGGATTCACATGTCTTTTCCTACGGCGGATTGGAAACAATGACCCCGGAAAACATCGAAGAAGTATATCGGATGCACGTTCATATTATCGAATATATGGGAATTCCGGTTATCATTCCTTTTCCCGACGAGAAAGTGGCGACAAATTCCCCGGTGAGAAAAGCGGTGGAGCAGGCAAATTAAACGTTAAGATTAAAATCGCAATGAACCGGTATTTGCCTGCCGTTAAGCCATTAATTATGGATTAACGCTGAAGATGTCATTATATCTCTCTGCCGCTTTTTGCTGTGCTTCAATTCTAACATTGTCTATCAATTCATAGTTAACCAGAAGAAATGAAGCGACATAACCGCAAATTGAGTTGTCCTTTACCATGGAATTTATGATCGCGACCACCCTTTCCTTCGGCATGCCTTTTCGGTACGGGCGGTCTTCGGTAATCGCCGTAAATATATCGGCGACCGCCATTATACGGGAGCCCAGAGGTATGCTGTCGTCCGTAAGATGGAACGGATACCCCTTTCCGTTGAGCTTTTCATGGTGAAATGAGGCCCATTTATTTATGGTTTCAAATCCCCTTACAACATGCAGAAGGCGGTAAGTGTAAAAAGTATGGCTTCTAATAATATTTAATTCATTTGCATTCAGACTGTCCGGCTTTTCCAGAACGTTGCTGTCTACCGCCAATTTACCCAAATCGTGCAGATTTCCCGCTATAAGCATCATCTTGCACTCATTTTCGGAGAACCCCGCGAGTCTGGCCAGTTTTTCTGCCGTTGCTGCAACTCCAGCCGAGTGTCTGGCAGTGAACGGGCTTTGAAAATCTATAATGTTTGCAAAAATTTTTGTCAGCTCGATCATTTCGTCAAGGTTAAGCTCGAACGTGTCAAACGCCATTATATCGGGCATGATATACAACAAAGGCCTGTATACCGCGTCCAACCATATGTATTCTGAAAAGCTGATATCACTAAACGCATCTACCGCCTCCGGCATAAATACGGTATCCCTTTGTTTCAGAATTTTTTCCCGTATATCCTTGACCTGCCCCAATATATCGGTTCTCCTGTCTATCGCTACGGATATCCGATCAGCAAGGTGAATAATGTGGCTGAGGTCGGAGACTTCATCTCCTCCAAAAGTTTTACCATCTCCGTTTTTCCAGGCAACATGATGGTGGCGTATAATAGCGGCTGCACCGGAGAGAGGGGGAAATTCTTCAATAAGCCGGGCGCCTCTGGAGGCATGATCCTGCGAAGTCGGCGGTTCGCTTTCTATAAGCGAAAGTCTTTCGTTTAGTGAAAGGGCGCCGACATCGTGCAGAAGGCCGGCAAGCACAAGCTCCTTTTTCTGCTCTGCCGGAAGTTTCATCTGCTCGGCTATTCTGAACGCGAGATATGCCACCTGCTTATGGTGGCCTGCGACCTCGGGGTTTATCAGGTCGCAGGCGTTCGTTAGACACATAAGCAGATCATACATATTTATAACGGCTCGACCAGTATCAGGCATGAATATTTTCTCCATATTAAATATTTTTTGGAAATATTTCTAATATGATTATACACGGTAAAGCGCTTTATTTGCAAGTAGGCGGAAAGTGTTTGCAGGGTGTCGAAAGAAGTACCTGGTTAAGGATAGCTTAAGACATATTGGTTTAGTGCAAAATTTCTAAATTTATTACAATACTTTCTCGGAAATTGTTTTTATAATATTGTTATACAGACATTTTGGAGGAAGACAAATGAATATGTATAACTGGTTGAGTGAAATAATACAATCCCACCGGAAAAAAGCTATGCCGGTTCTTTCTTTTCCATCCGTACAGCTAATGGAAATAAGCGTTAACGATTTGATTTCGGATGCCGACAGGCAGGCTGAGGGGATGAAGCGTATCGCCGACAGAACGGATGCTGCGGCCGCACTGAGCATGATGGATTTGTCCGTTGAAGCGGAGTGCTTCGGGTCGCGGATAAGGTTTTCGGATGACGAGGTGCCCACGGTAATCGGCAGAATTGCTTCTTCAAAAGAGGAGGCGGAGAAGCTGATAATCCCGCCTGTGGGCGCAGGCCGGACCGGAATTTATTTAAATGCGATAAAAAAAGCGGCCGATATAATTAAAGGCCGTCCGGTATTTGCGGGGGTGATAGGACCTTTTTCACTGGCAGGCAGGCTCATGGATGTGAGCGAAGCGATAATTTGCTGCTATGAGGAACCGGAAACAGTAAAAATCGTGCTTGAAAAGGTCACCGTTTTTCTGATCGAATACTGCAAGGCATACAAAGCTGTCGGAGCAAACGGCGTGGTCATGGCGGAACCTCTCGCCGGGCTTCTTTCTCCGGAATTTGCCAACGAGTTCTCTTCGCCATATGTCAGGCGTATTGTGGATGCGGTTCAGGATGAAAATTTTATTGTGATCTATCATAACTGCGGCGGTACGGCGGTCAAGATAATAGATTCGATCCTCTCCACTGGTGCTTCCGCCTATCATTTCGGCAACGCGATCAAAATGAGCGAAATGTTGCCGTATATTCCGGCAGACATCGTTGCGATGGGCAATGTCGATCCGGCGGGGCAGTTTCGAAGCGGAACTCCGGAGTCCGTACGTGATACCACGCTTGCGCTGCTTCGCGAGTGCGGCAAATACCCCAATTTCGTAATTTCATCAGGATGTGATATTCCGCCTATGACAAAGTGGGAAAATATTGACGCCTTTTTTTCGGCAGTTAAAGAGTTCTATGGGAACTGACCTTATACAGACGGCAGCGGCGGTTTTATGAAATCGAAAAGCACACCTAATCAAAAAGCCGTATCAGAATATGAGACTCTGTCAAAATATCGACAGAGTCTTGTGCTTTTTTTGGACTGAAAGAAGTTTATTTTCCGCTTTTCAGGGAGAGGATTAAAAGTGCTGCGCTTAACAGCGTTTTGTAAACATCCGTTTGCACAATGCTGCCGGTCTGAGGTCATTTCAGTGAAAAAGACAAAATCTGATGGAATATATTGATAATAAGCGATTTTTAGTTTAAAATGTATTGTGGTATAAGGGAAATCACGGCGATTTTACAGGCAAGATATAAAACGGCAAACAGGGGGGACGCATGAAAAAATTTATAAGCATGGTGTTCAACCGAATATTCTTTACGGCACTGTTCATGGCGGTGCAGATTTTTGCCGTAGTTTATGTTGTCACGCTTTTCAGGGAGAAGTTCACGCTGTTTTATATCGTGTGTATACTGATTTCAGCAGCGCTGGTTGTCCATGTCATAAACATGAACAGCAATCCCGCATATAAAATCGCATGGATAATACCCATCGTGCTTCTGCCGGTGTTCGGCACTCTTCTTTATCTGATGTTCGGCAAGAATCGGCTCCCAAAGTGGAAAAAGGAGCGTATGCAGGACATACAGAATAAATACGACGAAACGATGAAAGGACTGCCGTCCTCCATCGAAAAGCTCCGCGCTGAAAATGAGGATGCGGCGCTTCAGGCGGGCTATATTGAAAAAGTAGCGGCAGTACCGGTATTCGAAAAGACGGAGACTCTGTATCTCGAATCCGGAGAGGTGATGTTTGAGCATATGCTCGAGGAACTCCAGAAAGCCAAAAGATTTATATTTCTTGAGTATTTCATCATAAGACCGGGCGAAATGTGGGATTCGATCCTCGCTATACTAGAAGAAAAGGTAAAGGCTGGTCTGGATGTTCGTGTACTGTACGACGACCTCGGCTGCATATTTAATCTCTCAAGCAGGTATTTCGAGATTTTGGAGGCAAAGGGGATAAGATGCTGCCCGTTCAACAGGCTGGTGCCCATTCTTTCTTCACGGTTCAATAACCGAGACCACAGGAAGATATGCGTGATTGACGGCGTAGTCGGTTTTACCGGTGGAGTTAACCTTGCCGACGAGTACATCAACGCCTTTGTAAGGCACGGGCACTGGCAGGACTGCGGTATTATGCTGCGAGGAGATGCTGTGTGGAGTTTTACGGTCATGTTTCTCTCAATGTGGGGGTTCGCATCCAAGACAAGAGACGACTTTTTGAAATTCAGGCCATCCCCGGAGGCACTGGAAAGTGTGCGGGACGATGGATATGTTATGCCTTTTACAGACACGCCTATCGACGATGAGGCTGTGGGTGAGACCGTCTATATGAATATGATAAGCCGTGCCAAGCGTTACGTGTATATATGCACGCCGTATCTTGTCATAGACAACGAAATGGTCACCTGCCTCACGGCTGCGGCTAAAAGCGGGATAGATGTCCGTATAATTGTTCCGCATATACCGGACAAAAAACTCGTCCACGCGCTTACACGTTCTTTTTATGAGATCCTCATCGCAAACGGTGTCAAGGTGTACGAATATACACCCGGTTTTATGCATTCGAAGACGTTTCTCTGCGACGACGAATACGGCGTCGTGGGTTCCATAAACCTCGATTACCGGAGTCTCTATCTGCATTATGAGTGCGCCGCATGGCTATACGGCTGCAGCGCTCTCGCCGTAATGAAAGCGGAATATCTCGGAACACTCGAAAAGTGCGAAGAGATAACGCTGGAGTGGTGCCTGAAGGTTGAATGGTATAAACGTCTGGGTCATAGTATTTTGCGCGCATTTGCTCCAATCGTATAGTTTTATAATAAAAAGCGCTCCGTCAAATTTTGGCGAAGCGCTTTGCGTTTTGTACGGGCGAAAGAGCCATGATAAAACAAACTGCGTTATCCCTTCATTTTTTTTCTGAAGAGCGTAATAGCGAGCATAAACACCGCTATTGTATAGCCAAGCACCCACCAGAAATGCCCCCAGATGTCCCCGTAATTTCCGGAGAGCGCGTAGCGTGCCATATCCACTGCGTGGGCAAATGGAAGAGCGTAGCACACGTCTCTGAAGACCCCGCCTATAACGCCGAGCGGAAACCATATTCCGCTGGAGAGGGCAGCCACCTGAACCAGGATGGAGGAAATGGGGCCTGCCTGCTTGTTGGAGAAGATACAGCCGAATAATAGACCGAATGCGATAAAGAGCAGCGCTGTGGGCAGAAGCGCAATAACCGACAAAAGCGCGTTAAAGTTTGCCCTGAGCCCAAGGAAAAATGCAGTGACAAAGCAGACGGCGCTCTGAAGAACGGCTATTGGGACAAGCGGCAGAGAATATCCGATTATATAGTCCGACGCCGTAAGGGGAGAGGCGAACAGTCTTGCCAAAAAAGAGCTGTCACGGTCGCCCGCTATCAGGATTGCTGTGAAGAGAGACAGAAAAGACAGACTGAACATGGCCATTCCGGGAGTGAAATTTTCTATATCGAATATTACAATGGTGGAGTCAGACATACTGTTCTGGATCAGTGAAATGAGCAGTAGCAGGAATACGGGAAGACCGATACCGAACAGAAGGCTGAGCGGATCACGCAAAAGTTCCCGCCGGTTGCGTGAGGCAAAAGATAGAAGTCTCATATTTATAACGATTCCTTTCTCTTAACGCAATGCAGCAATTGAATATAGTTTATTTAAGTTGCGGCTGTCCGCACATAGGTGGGCAGCAATCTGGAGCTTACTGCTCTATTTCTGTCAGTGCGAGGAACACTTCCTCGAGATCTGGCTTGCCGGTCTGGGCCTTCAGTTCATCCGCCGTACCGACGGCCTGCAGCTTTCCGCGGTCCATTATGGCAATCCTGTCGGAGAGGGCCTCCGCCTCCTCAAGATAGTGCGTCGTGAGGATGACGGTAATCTTGCCCTTGAGCTCCGTAAGGTGTCTCCAAAGGTCGCGACGCGCACGTATGTCAAGTCCCAGTGTGGGCTCGTCGAGAAAGATTATCTGGGGATCGGATATGAGCGCCATTGCTATGCTTAGCCGTCGCTGCAGTCCGCCGGAGAGGGATTGTGCCCTGTCTTTCGCCCTGTCCGCAAGGCCGAAGGCCGTAAGCATTTCCTCGGCTTTTTGTTTTGCGGCCTTTTTGCCGAAACCGTATATCTCTGAAATAAGCTCCAGATTTTCCCGGACCGAGAGTTTCGGAGCTACCGCCGTCTCCTGAGGGGAAACGTTAAGCTTCTGCTTGACTGCGCCGGGATTATGCACAATGCTGTCTCCCAATAGAAGTGCATCGCCCGAAGTCGGCTGCAAAAGACAGCATAACATCCTTATTGTCGTTGTCTTTCCAGCGCCGTTTTGCCCTAAAAGAGCAAAAAACTCCCCCTTTTCAACGGAGAGGGAGAGCGAGTCCACGGCTGTTCTCTCTCCAAAGCGCTTCGTGAGGTCTTTAATCTCTATAGCGTTCATTAATTTCCCTCCAATATTGACCTGATGGCCGTTAACCTTCTGCCGTAAACTGCATTAAAATTGTTGTGCGGCGTAAGATTTCAATGGTATAGCATGTGTGATTAGTATATATTAACTTAATAATCATACCAATTTGATAATCGAATGTCAACTTTAAGTTCCTGTTGTCTGTAATACGCTTGACAGACGGTATAAAGCATACAAAATAGGCGAAGAAGAGGGCGCGAAAATGATTCTTCAGCTTGATTTCTCGGGCGATGTTCCGATATATTTGCAAATAAGAAACCAGATAGTTGTGGGTATAGCTTCGGGAAAGCTGCAGCCGGGAGAAAGGCTCCTGCCTATACGCGCACTTGCGGACGAGGCCGGTGTGAATATGATGACGGTGAACAAGGCTTATGCGCTTTTGAAGAAGGAGGGATACATTGTTGCGGACAGGCGAAGCGGCGCCGCGGTTGCGGGGATCTCACAGCGCGGCGGACTTACGGAGAAGACCAGAGAGGATCTGAAGCTCGCCATATCTGAAGCAAAGACTGCCCCTGTCTCTAAGGAAGATCTTCTGAGCATTTGCGCGCGGTATTACGATGAGACGGAGGGAAATATATGAACATAACCGCTTTCAATATCATTATGTTTATCTGTATATATCCCATACTGCCGATAATGTGCCTGATGCTTAGAAACGAAACAAAGCCGAAGAAGAACATTATTATTGGCGTGACGCTGCCGTCTGCGGCAATCATCGGCGAGGAGGTGGGGGAAATATGCAAAAGGTACAGGAAAAATCTGATCATAGCTCTCGCCCTCCTGTCGCTCCTGCTCACAGCTGTATTCCTTGTAAAATATTCGTCGGTGGCCATGACTTACTATATGGTGTGGTTAATAGCTGCCATTATCGTCCCGTTCGTCGTGTACAGTGTTTCACACAGAGAACTCCGGCTGCTGAAGGTGGAGCGCGGCTGGAGAAACGGCGTCGCCGGGAAGATTCTCGTGGATACTGAGGCGGCCGCACTACCGAAAAAGCGAATAAGCGTTTGGTGGTTTGCGCCGCCTTTCATCATGAGCATTGCTCCGGTTGTTTACACGGCCGTTTACGGCAGCGGGAGCGGCGAGTTCTGGACGGAAATGGCTGCTTATCTGACAGATGCCGCCATAGTTGCTCTATTTTATTTTTTCTACCGCATTATTTTCCGTCAGCGCGCCGACGTTGTCGGCGGTGACGCGAGATTGAACATTGCACTTACGGCGGTAAGACGGCACAGCTGGTCTGCTGCGTGGCTTTGGACTGCGTGGCTCACGGGATTATTCTCGCTCGGCGTGTGGCGTTTCCTGTATAAACCGCTGCCGCTGATCATTATGGCGCTCGTCTATTCCACTGTCTTGATTTATATCGTCTTACGAGCAGAATTTAAAACGCGAGCGGCGCAGCAGAAGCTTACCGAGAAAAGTGGATTATCCAGCTATGCCGACGAGGACGACTATTGGATCAACGGCATGTTTTACTATAACCCAAATGACTCGCATGTGATGATAAATAAACGGATAGGTTTCGGCGCGACGATTAACGTGGCGAGTATTTGGGGGAAAACAATAATCGCATTCAGCGTTCTCTGCCTGATGGCCCTTCCGTTAACGGGAATATGGATGATGCAGGAGGAGTTTACGCCGGTAATTATCGAGACGGACGACTTGGGCATACGGGCGTATCATCTGTCAAAGGAGTATGATATCGCCTACGGTGATATCTATTCTGCCGAACTTTTGAATGAACTCCCTGATGCAACAAAAGTTAATGGAACGGCTTTCGGCACTCTTCTCAAAGGGAAATTCATAGTACCGGACTTGGGAGTGTGCCAGGTCTGCCTGAATCCCGAGGTTCCGCCGTTTATCCTCATTTATGCAAAAAGCGGGACGTATATTTTAGGTGCTGAAGATACAGCGCAGACTCAGGCAATATACAATGCGCTTATATCCGCTCTGAGATAAGCGTTAAGAAGCGGTTAAAACGAAGGAGACCACGTTTTTGCGTGTTCTCCTTCTTCAATAATAATATATGATCAGCAGCGTGTCTTATTTTTCTTATTCTCATACATCAGCGTGTCGATATGATGTATAAATTTCTCTATGTTGTCATATCGCGAATCAAAAATATCCGCTCCGAAACTGCACTCAAGCTTGTATTCTTTTTCCGAGCTCTCATTGTATTCCGATAAAGATGTCTGAATCCTGTCGATAGTATTCTCCAGATCCTCGCGTAATTCACAATTTAGCACAATAAGAAATTCATCGCCGCCCATCCGGACAATAAAATCGCTTTTTCTTATTAAATTTTTTATTATTTCAATTATAATTTTTATAGCATGGTCGCCCTCAATGTGGCCATATATATCATTAATTCTTTTTAGCCCGTCTATGTCGACATAAATTATTCCCATTTTTTTGTTATCGCCATGTCTTATATTATTAGAAACGTAATACTCAAAAAAGCTTCGGCTCCAGGCTCCGGTAAGGTCGTCCAGATTGACCATTCTCTGTTGCAGATAAATATATACGATGATAAGAGAAAACGCTACACTGCTCCACATGAGAAGAATGCCATAGAAAATTGATTGAAACAGTCCTCCCAGCATGGACAGAACGGCAAAAATATGCAGGAGTATGAATTCTTGCTTCGCAAGTCTCCGCCGTTGCTTTATTACCAGCACCAAACCATAAATGAAGTAAAAATAAGTTATTGCCGCGGTCAAAATAAAAAGCTGTCCTCGGTGGTATAAATAAGAACTGTCAATATAAAATATCAGATTATAGTGTGGAGACAGTATCGCCAGAATTGCATTTATAACAACGGGAATCAGAAGCAATTTTCTTATTGAGGCGGAGGATTTTCCAATACCGACCATATTCTCGATAAAAACATACCATTTGTAAGTCAAAAAAGGCGCTATCGATAGCAGACATATATGCAATATGTATGAAAACTGAATAAACTCTCGTTTGGAGTGCCCGTTTAAGATGCATGTACAGGTCTCAATAAAGAGCTGAATTAAAATAATAACCGAAATGTTAAAAAAAGCCTTGTTAAGTGAATCATTTTTGTCCAGGCGTCTTCTGGCAATGACAAAAACGATTCCCAGCAGAATTATCGCGACAATATTGATATCGATTCTTAAAAATAAGCTCACAAAGTCTCACTCTTTCAAAGCCGATCGGCCCTTGATGATGTGGTTTACGTCTAAATATTAAATATATTTTTACCGGAATAATCTAACACCTTATTTTCCTATAAATTCATTATGACGATTAATCTTATATTATAGCGATATTGTGGTTGATTAGTCAACAATAATAAGTTATTATAGCAAATGTTTATAAGTCTTAAAATGGGTGTTTTTAGTAATACCGCAAGTATAGCGAAAAGCCCGCGGAATATGGCCGGCAGGGTATGGTGCCAACAAAAAGAGGGAGAATTGATGCCAAAAATAAAGATAATGACGGATTCAGCAAGCGATATCTCATACGAGAATGAAAATAAATATGATATTCAGATCGTACCCTTTAAAGTTGCCATGGGGAATAAATCATACATAAGCCGAAATGATTTTGACAACGCGCAGTTTTACGGTCTGATGGAGGAGTATGACGGTATACCCGTGACCTCGCAGGTTACGCCGTACGAATTTGTCGAAATATTCAGACAGCAGTATGAGAGCGGATATACCGATGTCATAAATGTAATAATCAATTCCGAAGGTTCGGCTACATATAACAATGCCGTGATAGCCAGAGAGGATTTTTTTGCGGAGCATCCCAAAGCAAAAGGTAATTTTGCCATATATAATATTGACAGCCGGAGTTACTCAGGAGGTTACGGATTTGCGGTTATCGAAGCGGCAAAAATGGCGGAGCGCGGCATGCCGGCTGATGAGATCGTCGGCCGTCTGAATGATTGGTGTGAGAATTCAGTCGTCATTTTTGCGCCTTATACGCTCAAGTATGCGGCAAAATCGGGCAGGATACCGAGTGCTGCCGCGTTCGTCGGCGAGGCGCTGGGGCTGAGGCCTATTATGCGGATTCATGACCATGTCATTCAGACAGAGGAAAAAGTACGGGGTGAGAAAAATATTATTCCGGCTGTCGAAAAATTAACTGCGGCGGAGATAGAACCGGGTTCGCCTTACTGCATAATTTACGGCGACGATGAAAAGGTCCGCGACAGCATGGCGGAGGCAATGACGGCGAGTATGGGTTATCCCCCGGCGGATTTTTATCAAATAGGCGCCGCTGTTGCAGTAAACGCCGGGCCAAGGGTCGTCGGGACGATATTTAAGGGGAAGAAATGATTGATACTGTTTTATTCGACTTGGACGGGACATTGCTCCCGATAGACCAAAATGAATTTATTCACGCCTATTTTGCCGAATTGATCCGTTGCATGGCCCCGCTCGGTTATAAAAAGGACGAGCTCATTTCCGCAGTTTGGAAAGGCACAAAAGCCATGGTCTTAAATGACGGGGAAAAGTATAACCGCGAGAGGTTCTGGGATTCCTTTTCGTCCGTTCTGGGAGAGCAGGTACGCGGATTTGAGGGCATGCTGGAAGATTTCTACTGTACGGGTTTTAACAATGCGAAAACCGTAGTTAAAAGTGACGCAGGCCGAGATGTCAGACCGCTGATTACGAATCTGCGTGATAAAGGCTACGGCATTATACTGGCTACAAATCCAATTTTTCCGGAATCCGCGGTTAAGTCGCGCCTGGACTGGATCGGGCTTCACACAGATGATTTCGACATGGTGACGACTTATGAGACATGCACATACTGTAAGCCCAACCCGCAGTATTATTACGAGCTTATGCGGAGGGCGAGCAAGGACCCGCGGCAGTGCCTTATGGTGGGAAATAATGCTAAAGAAGATACAACCGCCGCGATAACAGGGGCGGAAGTATTCCTGCTGACAGATTTTCTGGAGAACGAGGACAATATCGATATTTCGCGTTATACCCATGGGAACTTTTCAGAGCTAAAACACTTCATCGGGGATCTTCCGCAGCTGTAATCTACAAAAATAAGCCGGAGCCACTGCCGCGCTCATATCAGCGGCAGTGACCCGGCTTTTTTTGTAGTCAGGCCTGATTTTTTCTCAGATAGTCCTTCAAAAAGAGTACCGCTTCCAGATATCCATCGAAGCCCTTTCCAACAATTGTTATTTTACATGCCTCAGACGTATAGGAAATGCGCCGGTATTCCTCGCGCCCTTTTATATCGGTCAGATGTACTTCTACAGTGGGTATGGCGATTGCCTTTAACGCATCCGGAATAGCAATGCTGGTGTGGGTATAGGCCGCGGGATTAATAACTATCCCATCTATGCGGCCGTAGGCACCCTGAATGGCATCGACAATAGCGCCCTCGCTGTTGGACTGAAAGAACTCGGCATCAATATTGACCTCTCCGCAAGCCTGTGAAACGAATTCAAGTAAATCCGCATAGCTTTTTTTTCCATAAAGATCGGGCTCCCGCAGCCCGAGCAAATTAATATTTGGGCCGTTTATCACGAGTATTTTCATAGTGCCAGCTTCTCCTTAATATTATTTGCAGTTTCAGAAATTCCGCAGACTATAAACTTATAGTCGCTCCACTTTAAGTAAAGAGGCCTTCTCTCTTTTGCTAGGATATCAGTGCCTCGGCCGGCAGATAACGGCCTGCCGCATGAGGGCAATTCGTCAATGGCTCGGTCAAGAAAGACCGCAACACCGTTTTGCCTGATAAGATCCAAATTGACGGGCTGGGTCACAATGCCTCCCCCGGTCGCGATAACGCAGCCGTGCTCAGCAGTTGCTTCCGCCAGAGCTTCACTTTCAACCGCCCTGAAAACGGCTTCTCCGTCTTCAGCGAATATCCGCGGTATCGTTTTGCCGGCTTTTGTTTCTATCATAACGTCGGTATCAAAAAATTTCCGTCCGGTGATTCCTGCAAGCTCGCGGCCTATTGAGCTCTTGCCGCAACCCGGCATACCGATGAGAACGATATTCCTTTCCTCTTGTGAAATCTCGTCCGTTATGACGTCTATAATACCGTTGTCAACAGATTCCCCGAGGAAGAGCTCTCGGGCCTTTTTCGCCTGGGCCACCAGCATGGAAAGCCCGCCCGCGCACGGAATGCCGAGTGCCTGGGCACTGAGCAGGAGCTTAGTCTTCAGGGGATTATAGATCAGATCCAGTACGCACGCGCAGCCTGCAAAGTTTGAAAGCGCTAACGGAGATACGCCGTTATGGGGATACATGCCGACAGGCGTCGCGTTCACGATTATCTGCGCGTCATAGTGGCGTTGTAGATTTTCGTAATTGTTTTCGCCGCCGCGCGATATGACGATGATCTCCGAGGCTCCGGAATCCGTGAGAGCCGCACTTACCGCGAGCGAGGCTCCTCCGCTCCCCAGTATCAGGGCCTTTTTACCCGATACCTCGACGCCGGTCTTTCCCAGCATATACAAAAAGCCAAAATAGTCGGTGTTGTCGCCGTAAAGCGTTTTATCATCGCGCCTTATTATCGTGTTTACGCTCCCGATTTTCTTTGCGCTTTCGGAGAGCTCGGCGCAAAACGGCATAACGGCCTTTTTATATGGTATAGTCACGTTAAGACCATCGAAAGATCCGGAGCGCAGGAAATCCTCGACCTCTTCAGGGGCTTTTTCATAAAGTTTGTATTCGTAATCGGCGAGGCGCGCATGGATTTGAGGAGAAAAACTGTGCGTGAGCTTTTCGCCGAGAAGTCCAAATGTTTTCATTGAATTTAACTCCATTATTTATCTCTTTCGCAATACAGGCAAGCTCTTTCTATGCAGGAATGGAGCAGAGTAAAAGCCCGGCGCCGGACTGGAGACCGAATGATTATACGATCTCCGAATAGCTTCCGAGGTATTTGAACTCCTCGCTGAGCCCATGCAGTTCGCATATTAGCTGAATGAACTGGGGCGAATATATTGGAGTTTCAAGGTCAAAGTAGAACATGAACTCGAAATCGCGGTCGGGCAGCGGCCGGCTCTCCAGCTTTAGGAGGTTTATACCGAGAGAGTAGAAGCGCGAGAGCGCCTTGTAGAGAGAGCCTGGCTTATGCGGGAGCACCATCATAATGCTGGTCCTGTCGGCGCCGGGATATATCTCGAGTTCCTTCGAAATACAGATGAAGCGGGTGTAGTTGTTGCCCTTATCCTGTACGGATCCAGTCAGACAATCGAGGCCGTACAGCTCCGCGCAGTTTCTGGAGGAGAGAGCTGCGACGTCGCTTCGCGGAGATTCCGAGACATACCGCGCTGCTACTGCGGTATTTTCGCAGGGGGTGACCTTGACATTACCGAGGGATTTGAGAAAGCCGGCGCACTGCTGGATTGCCTGCTCATGGGAGTATATCTCCCTGATATCCGAAATTTTCGTGCCTTTTTTTACAAGCAGGTTGTGATCTATCTTAAGCCGGGTGCTGCGGACGATGCTGAAGTCATACTTCATCATAAGGTCGTAAATTTTATTTACTGAGCCCGCGGTGCTATTTTCGAGAGGCAGCACGCCGTATTTGCAGAGCCCGCTGTCTATCGCCGAAAAAACGCTCTCAAAGGTGCTGCAATACATGATGCTGGGGACATCAAACAGTTTTTCACAGGCTATCTGCGAGTTCGCGCCTTCGATACCCTGGCAGGCGACGATGGAATACTTGGGGAAAAGCTTTTCCGTATTATCGACGGCATTTAGGATTTTATCTTTTAACTTAGATTCCGGGTGAAGAATTATTTCCTGATAAGACCGGCTCATATCAAACAGCATGGAGTACAGTGCAAAGGCATATGTGCGCAGTTCTTCCTCCGTCTTCGACGAGATATCAAAGAGTTTTTGCCGTTCCCGTTCCGCGTCGTGAACGGGTATGTTATTCGTCATTTTGTGTTCTGCGATGCCAGCGGAAATTTCCATGCGTTTTTGAAACAGGCGTATAAGCTCGTCGTCCACCGCGTCGATTTGTTCCCTCAGCTCATTAAGATTCATTTTTTACCTCCCGAAACGTTGTATTTATTGTAATCGATAAATGCGTCATAGATCGCGATAGCTGCCGCCGCCTCAACGCAGGGTACCGCGCGCAGAACTATGCACGGGTCGTGCCTTCCTGAAACGGAGAGCTTCACATTTTCCATTCGCTTGAGGCTCACGCTGTCCTGCTCACGGGCGATTGACGGCGTGGGCTTAAAAGCTGTGCGGAAAATGACCGGCATGCCGGACGTTATGCCCCCCAAAATCCCGCCGTGGTTGTTCGTGCGCATCTTCACGGAATTTCCGTCAGTAAAAAAGCCGTCGTTGTTTTCGGAGCCGCGGAGCGACGCGCACATAAAGCCGTTACCAAATTCGATTCCCTTAACAGCGGGGATTCCAAATACTATGCCTGAAATCCGGCTCTCAATGCCATCGAAAATCGGGTCGCCGAGGCCGGCGGGAATGCCTATCGCGGCGCACTCTATAACTCCGCCGAGTGAGTCGCCTGCGTTTTTCGCGGCGGCGATAGCGGACTTCATTTTGTCCCCTCTGGAAATGTCAAAAACGGGGAAATCTGCTGCCCGCAGTTTTTTAAAGTCGTCCGAGCAGACGCATACAGGGTCGAAAGGGGTGTCATTTATGCCTCCGACAGAGGCTATGTGGGCCGCTGTTTCGATACCCGATTTCCTTAAAAGCTGCAGACAGATTCCGCCGGCTATGCAGAGCGGAGCTGTGAGCCTGCCGGAAAAATGTCCGCCGCCATTAACGTCCTGCGCCCCGCCGTATTTTATCTGTGCAGTGAAGTCCGCGTGCGAGGGGCGCGGCACATCACGCAGTTTGTCATAGTCGCCGGAGCGTGTGTCGGTGTTCCTGATGATTGCCGCGAGAGGAGCGCCGCAGGTAACGCCATCCGCCAGCCCGGATAAAATTTCCGGAATATCGGTCTCACTGCGCTTTGTTGTGTATTCGCCATGCCCGGGCGCGCGCCGTTGCATAAAAGAGGCGAGCTCGTCAAAATCGATTTTAAACCCCGCAGGCAGTCCGTCAATGCAGACGCCGATGGCAGGGGAGTGGGACTGCCCGAAAATTGATACCTTTATGTTATTGCCAAAAGAAGACGACATTTAAATGACCTCCTCATAAATTCCGCCGAGGACTGCAAAATCCCTGAAAAACCCCGGATAAGATTTGTTTACCGCATCGGCGCTTGCTATAGTGACTGGATTTTCGCATACAGATGAAAGAACAGCCGCCGTCATAGCGATTCGGTGGTCATTGCAGGAATCGGCAGCTCCTCCGGCAAGATGCATTTTGCCGTATATTTCAAGACCGCTCTGCGTCTCTGTGACGTCGGCTCCCAGACCTGAGAGGAGTCCCGCTGTAGCGCGGAGCCTGTCACTCTCCTTGATTCTGAGCCTTCCGGCGTTTTTGATAACGGTTTTTCCGGCGGAAACGGATGCCACCGCCGCGAGAACCGGCACCAGATCGGGTATGTCTCCCGCGTCAATCTCAATTCCGCGGAGTTCTCCGGGCGATACCGTCACGCGGTCTTCGCCGTATATGATGCGCGCGCCGAAGCGTTCGAGGATATCCGTAACGGCCTTATCTCCCTGAAGGGAATCTGGGTTTAAGTTTGTGCAGGTGATACTCCCTCTCCCTGCTCCTATGGCTCCGGCACAGAGCCAGAAGGCCGCATTGGACCAGTCTCCCTCTGTGTTTACTGTGCCGGGGGAGCGGTATGCCTGATTTCCTTTTATATAAAAATTTCCCTCGCAGCGTATGATGTCAACACCGAAAGTTTTAAGAGCAGAGACCGTCATATCTATATAGGGCCCCGATTCAGTCACACCGGTAACCATTATGCTGCTGTCCCCGGAAAGAAGCGGCAGAGAAAAAAGAAGACCGCTTATAAACTGGGAAGAGACGTTTCCCGGCAGTGTAAAATTTCCGTTCTTAAGCGATCCTGCAACTTTAAGCGGAACGCTGCCCTGAGCGGACATTCTGCAGCCATGCGCCAATAGCTCCTCGTAGAGAGGGGAGAGCGGCCGGTTCGGCAGTCCGCCGGACATATAAAAGGCAGCGTCGGCCCCAAGCGCGCAGGCGAGAGGGAGCAAAAAACGCAGCGTGGAGCCGCTTTCTCCGCAGTCAAGCCTATTTCCCCCCCTGTGGCAGCCGATATCAATCGGCTTTACGTCAAACCCGTCGCCGGCATAAGTGATCGCAGCGCCAAGTGCATTCAGACAGGCGGTGGTTGCGTCGATATCTGCCGAGCGTTCCGGACAGATTATCCGCGTATTCGAATCGGAAAGCGCCGCACAGATAAGGAGTCTGTGGGCCTGTGATTTTGAGGCAGCCGCCCTGACTTGACCGCCCAGCGTCGCTTTAATTATCCGAATATCCACGTTATCCCTCCGCTCCTGTCTTGAGACCAAGGCTTATAAGCTCCATGAGTCTGCCGACTGGAATTTTGCGGAGCACGCACCTGCCGATTTTTTCGGGCACTACGATGGTGAGCGAATCGCCATCCCTTTTTTTATCCGACAGCATGGCGCCAAACAGTATTTCCGGCTTATATGAAGTGCAGTCCGGCAAGCTGTACCTTCTGAGCATTTCGATAATTTCATTCGAGCAGTCCGGCAAGCAGATACCGGCACAGGCGGATGCGCGCGCGACTATTGCCATTCCGGCGGCGACCGCGCTGCCGTGCGGGATGCCGTAGTGGCTGCATACTTCAATGGCATGACCGACCGTATGCCCGAAATTCAGAAGCTGGCGCTCTCCCGTGTCACGCTCGTCTGCGCAGACGACGTCACGTTTTATTTTGACGCAACGAGCCAGTATTTCCTCGTATTTTGCATTTACCCTCATTTTCAGAATTTCAAACAGTTCCGCATCGGCGATTATTCCATATTTAATGACCTCGGCAAATCCATCGCGCAGCACATCCTGCGGAAGTGTTGCGAGCAGGTCGTAGTCGCACAGGACTAGATCGGGTTGGTAAAACGCACCCGCAAGATTTTTTCCGGCATCAAGATTGATCGCCGTTTTGCCGCCAACGGACGAGTCGACAGCGGACAGGAGCGTCGTTGGGATCTGCACCAGACGCACGCCGCGCAGATAGGTGGCGGCTGCAAACCCGGCGAGGTCGCCGACAACACCGCCGCCCAGCGCGAATACGGCGTCTGTGCGGGTCAGATGTTCCCCGGCAAGAAAATTAAGGAGCGCGATATAGTTTTCGGCGTTCTTGGACATTTCGCCGTTTTTGATAATAAATTTCACCACGCGATAGCCTGAAACGGTGAGAGACGCCTCAAGAACTTTTCCGTAAAGACCGTCGACGATGTCGTCTGTCACTATCGCCGCGGTTTTTCCGCCTATGGTTTTTCTCGAATATTCGCCTGCCTCTCTCAGAATTCCTGCTGATATTATGACGTTATAGGTCCGCGAGGCGTTTACAGTGATTGTCTTCATCTGCCGCTTATCTCCTCTTTCCGTTTTTTGCCCTCTTCAAGCAGTCCTCTGAGTGTTTCCGCGTCACCTTCGGCGATGGATACGCGGTATTTCATAAGCGATTCAATAAAGAAGTCGAGCTCTTTTATCAGATTGTCGCTGTTTTCAAGGAAAAGCTCGGTCCACATATTAGGGTTCAGCCAGGCGACGCGGGTGAGGTCTTTATAACTACCGGCTGTAAATCCCTTATGTGCCTTGGCAGTCGGGCTTTTTATAAATGCACTGGATACGATGTGAGCCATCTGTGAAGTGAATGCTATCATTTGGTCATGCTTTTCAGATGTGGTTATAGTGATCTTCCCAAAACCGGCCGGTTCGAGAAGCGTTTCGATGCGTTCATACAGCGCCATGTCGTCGAAAATCGGAGGAACTATTATCATCGATGCCCCTTTAAGCAGTGAGGCACGGCTGTATTTGAAGCCGGAGTTATGTGTTCCCGCCATAGGATGACCGCCGACAAATGTGAAGCCGTACTTTGCGGCAATATCAAAGCAGGTGCTGCAGACGATACGCTTCACTCCGCAAAGGTCTATTACAAAGGTGCCGGGAGTTATAAACGGCGCTATGCGTTGAAGATATTCTACTGCCGCCTGCGGATAAAGTGCAATAAAGATGCAGTCGCAAGTTTTAACGGAGGCCTCATCCAGCACGCCGTCGACAGCCCCGGACAGCGTGGCAAACCCCTGTACGGAATCGTCCCTGTCATATCCGAAAACGGTATGCCCCGCGCTTTTGTATGCCTTTGCAAAGGAGCCGCCTATGAGGCCCAGCCCAGAGATGCCAACTTTCATTTCGTAATCACCTCGCGTATACGCTTCACCATTTCGGCGACTTCGGTAAATTGCTCCGGTTTGAGCGACTGGGCCCCGTCACTGAGGGCGTTTGCCGGATCGTTGTGCACCTCGATCATTAGGCCGTCGGCTCCCGCGGCTGTAGCGGCCATGGCCATCGGCTTAACGAGTTTTGCAGTTCCCGTCGCATGGCTCGGGTCAATTACGATGGGAAGGTGCGTCAGCTCCCGCAGGACCGGGATGGCCGACAGATCCAGCGTGTTGCGGGTGTAGGTCTCAAAGGTCCTTATCCCGCGCTCGCAGAGGATCACGTTTTCATTGCCGCCGGACATTATATATTCAGCACTCATGAGAAGTTCTTTTAAAGTGTTTGCGAGACCGCGTTTTAATAAAATCGGTTTTTTCGTCTTACCTAGTTCAACGAGAAGATCGAAATTCTGCATGTTTCGGGCGCCCACCTGTATGAGATCCACGTCCTCAAAAAACGGGAGATGGTTGGCGTTCATTATTTCAGTGACTATCGGCATGCCGGTAACTTTTTTTGCTTCAAGCAGAAGCTCGATCCCCTCGGCGCGAAGGCCACGGAAATCATAAGGCGAAGTGCGGGGCTTGAAAGCGCCGCCTCTTAATAGTGTGGCTCCGGCAGCCTTGACATTCTGCGCTATACCTATTATCTGCTCTTCAGATTCGACGGAACAGGGTCCCGCAATTATCTGGAAATTGCCGCCCCCTATTTTTACACCGCTGATGTCAACGACCGAGTCGTCCGGATGGAACTTCCGATTGGCGCTTTTGAAGGGCTCGGTTATGCGTTTTACCGATTCGATGATGTCGAGTCCCTCAAGAAGCTCGATATCAATTTTGCTGGTGTCGCCGATAAGCCCTATTATTGTGCGGAACTGTCCCTCTGAGATATGAACGTCAAGCCCGCGACTTTTAAACCAGTTTATCAGATTGTCAATCTGCGCTTTTGATACGCCGGGCTTCAATACTGTTATCATTTTCTTTTCCTCCTAAAAGTAAAATATATAAAAAGAGGCTACGCAGCGATTTTCTGCGTAGCCTCATGCAATCATTATCCGTTGTCTCTTGGCCTTTAACAAGCCATTGCATTTTTTACAGCATAAATCGCTTTTACTTTTTTGTTTCTAAAGAAAAAGTAAAAGTAATAATATGTGCTTGTAAAAAATACGTTATGCATCATTGTGCTCCTCAGGACTGAAATTTAAGTTATTATACAGTGCCGTTTTTTTAATGTCAATATATTTATGCAGATTTAACGTCTTTTTTTTCATCTGAAGTGACGTAGGGTTCTTTACAGCGGCTGCATGCCCATAGGCGGTCTGCGGTCTCAGCCCAGCACGCGGCGGCGTGCACACACTTATCGGAGAGCTCGCGCACGTCCTCCGGATGCTTCATATCGGTAGAAGCGGCCCCGGATTTAATAACCATGTCGGTAAGACGGCCGGGGTTATCAAGGAGAGGGCATGGGCGGAGATGGTTTTCATTAAACGGCTGGTTTTTGCGGTATTGGGCAAAAAGGGGGGACTGGAGCGCCTCAATCAACGTTTTTTGTCTGATATTCGTATCGGCATAGTGTATAAACGCGCAGGGCTCGACGTCGCCGTTGGCGTTTATATGCAGATAGCTGCGTCCCCCCGCTATACACCCGCCGACAAACTCGCCGTCATTCCAGAAATCTATTGTGAAGAGCGGCTTTGTCTGTCTGAATTTGCGTACCTGATTGTACATATATTCGCGCTGTTCGGCAGTTGCTATAAGCTCAGGTACAGCGTCCTTTCCGACGGGCATGTAGGTGAAGAACCAGCAGAATTTGGCTCCCCAAGCGATCATAGCGTCATAATATGCCTCGCTTCCGATCATCTCGGCGTTGTACCTTGTATAACAGCAGGAGATTCCGAAGGGGAGCTTCCTTTCCCTGAGAATGGCCATGGCCTTAGTTACCCTAGCAAACGTCCCCTCACCGCGGCGGAAGTCGGTGTCCTTCTCGAAGCCCTCGACGCTTATTGCCGGTATGAAGTTCCCCACACGGAGCATATCGTCCGCAAAATTTTCATCTATCAGCGTGCCGTTCGTAAAGGCCAAAAACTGGCAGTCGGCATGTTTTTCACAAAGAGATATGATATCGCTTTTCCGGACGAGCGGTTCGCCGCCGGAGTATATATACATATATATGCCGAGCTGCTTACCTTGTTTAATAATGCTGTCCAGCATATCAATATTCAGGTTCTTGGAGGCATCGTACTCGGCCGCCCAGCAGCCGGTACACTTTAAATTACACGCCGAGGTCGGATCCATGAGTATGGCCCAGGGAATATTGCAGGCATATTTTTTACGGGCTTCCTCCTGTAGCGGCGTACCCGTAATGTTGGCGTTTATTATAAAGTTATCAAAAATGGTCCTCAAAACGCCGGGATCGATATCAGTCCACATATCGCATATATACCTGTACCAGATATTTTCCGGGTCGTTTACAATTTTGCGGACGGCGTTTCTCTGCCCCTCGAGAAAACCGTTTTTGGAAAATCTGTCGACCCACGACATGAGCTTGGGCATGTTTTTTTCGGGGTCTTTTTCAAGATAGTTGAATGCCCTGTCAAGAGCGAAACGCGTAATGTTTTTGGTAATATCCATAAAAATCAGCTCCTTATTGGCCCTGGCATATGCCTAGTTAATTTACTGATAATATAGTATTCGGCGGGAACCGAGTATAAAATAGACAATAAATGCTCCGTGTCCCAAAACTGAACAAGGCGCAAAGATAGTCTGATTTTTGGACAAACATCCCAAGGCGTCAGACAGTTTTTTAAGCCATAGGGAGAGAGCGGAAAGACGCCTTATGTAAAAGAAGATACAAAGCAGTGTAATTGCCTATGGCGGTTTTTGCCGAAACAGTGTATTCTGATGGTAATCTTGACTAACAGAAGGAGAGGATGCCGGTGAACCATACGATATATGATTATATGATGTTGTTCCTCATTTACTCGTTTTTAGGCTGGTGCTGCGAGGTGGTGTACGCCGCGGTGAATCACGGAAAATTTGTAAACAGGGGGTTTCTGAATGGGCCGATCTGCCCGATATACGGTTTTGGGGTTATTGCGGTCATCTTTTGTCTTGAGCCGGTGAGCGGGAGCCTAGTTCTTTTATTTATAGGATCGGTGCTGCTCACTTCGACGCTTGAGTTTGTAACGGGATACATACTCGAAAAGGCGTTCCATGACAAGTGGTGGGACTATTCGGAAAACCCAGTGAATATTAAAGGCTATATATGCCTGAAATTTTCACTCATGTGGGGATTTGCATGCGTTTTTGTGATCAGGATTATTCATCCTATAATTGAAGGAGTTGTCATTAAGCTTCCGGATATATTAACATATATCTGTCTCATTGTTTTCGGGACTGTGTTTACTGCTGATGTCGTTATTACGGTCATAGGCGTCAGCCGATTCCCGAAGCGCATGAAGTCGATACTGGAGCTTGAGCGATCACTTAACTTTATCTCTGAGGAGATAGGGATGGAGCTTACAGAGAGTGTTTTCTCCGCAAAGGAGAAGGAGAAAGCCGTAAGGAAAGCGATAAATGAAAGAGCGCCGGAGCTAGAGCAGTCGCTTGAAAAATACAGGGAATTGCTCAGCCGCAGGGATTTTGTCCATAAAAGGCTTCTCAACGCTTTCCCTAGATTACAGAACGGTAAATATGAAGGTGCAGTTAGAAAGCTCCGTTTAAAAAAACAGCGTTAGAATAGATTAATAGAGAGCCGCTAAAGCGGCTCTCTATTTTATACCTTTTTCAGATCCGGGCGTCAGGATCAAGTTCGGAGAGGGATATAACGCCGCTTTCAATTGAAACGCGTTTCAACTCATCATAATAGCCGGCGAAGGTATTGTTTATATACGGGCCGACATAGAAGATGTACAGCACCCCGCACGTGAGGCCGGACAGGATACCCCAGCCAATAAAACTGAGGTAATATACAAAAAGTTCACCCTTATGGCCCGCCATCATACGCATGGAAATTTTCAGCGCGTCTGTGGCGCAGACGTTGGGACAGTCTGCGAGAATATAGGGTGTCATTGCGTAGGATAATGACTTTATGATTCCGGGAATGATGAGCAGGAGAGACCACAGAAAAACAAACAGCTCCATCCAAAGCATGCCGCCGAGCTTGCGCAGGTAATTTGTAAACCCATTTGTAAACACTGAACCGATGTCACCATTAAATCCGCGGTAAACAGAAAGCGAGAAAAAGCATAGGCCGACCGTTACCGGTGGAGATACGAAAAAGGCAGCCATGCCAAAGGTTGCCGAGGATGCTGCCGAAACGATGATTGCGACCAGAACGTTTGCGCCTACGCAGACCCAATATTGGGCACGGAACAGCTCCTTTGCGCGCAGTTTTACAGAAACTCTGTCTTGCATTAAAGATAACCTCCCCTTCAGTTCATCTATATGTATGTTATATAAAAAATATAGCATTCAGATTATCCTATTTCAAGATTATGGTGAAAAAAGACGAAAAATGTAGTTATCTATATTTAAATGAGGAATTCTTTAAAAATAGAAGCGGCATACGCAGAAGATCCAAGAACAAATGCCGAAATTACTGTATGTATTCCATATGCAATCTACCTGTTGCGGAAAATGATCTCATTTATTTCAGATGTACCTGTGTGGATTCGGATCAATAAACCCAAAAGCTGTGGGCTTAATTACTTTTCACGGCACCGGAGAGCGATTTACTTGCAATGAGGTGTCTTAATTATTGTGCCAAGATACTTGACAATATGATTTGATTAGTTTAACATCTATACCAAATAAACCTATATATTACAATAGATTGACGAAATAATATTTTTATTTATTGTTTAGGAGCGATAATTTATGGAGATGAAGCTGGCACTCAAAGTCGATAACAAAGACAACGTCGCTACCATTTTTGCAAACGGCATTAAATCCGGTGCGCATGTTGAAATGCGCGATAAGAAAGGACGTGTTGAGGTAATTACGGTAAACGGGGATGTACCCTACGGTCATAAAATAGCGGTGACCGATATTCCTTCTGGAAGTCATATCATAAAATATGGTGAATCCATCGGTGCGGCATGCTGCGATATCGCAAAGGGTGATTACGTTCACGTACATAATATGGTGGCCCTGCGCGGCCGCGGCGATCTTTAAGGGGGGCATATGAATATGGAGTATTCTTTTAACGGCTATAGGCGCCCCGACGGAAAATATGGCAGCAGAAATCTAGTTGCCGTTATTCCGAGCGTGATATGCGCAAACGACGT
Organism: Oscillospiraceae bacterium; assembly: GCA_050253535.1. Classification (GTDB taxonomy): domain Bacteria; phylum Bacillota; class Clostridia; order Oscillospirales; family Oscillospiraceae; genus JBFWIW01. The sequence goes on along the minus strand of JBFWIW010000029.1, from coordinate 5,093 downwards.
ATGTCAGGCAATCTGCAGACAGGTGCAGGGTACGGTGGGATATTTTCACCATCAGGGCTGCTGTCAGCTGCCGCTGGATCTGAGACGCGTCACAGACACGCTTATTAATCTGGGTAAAAGTCCGAACGTGGGCGCGGCGCTGGTTGTCAGTCTGGGCTGCGAGGGCACCGATACGGCAAGACTTGTTGCCGAACTCAGGGAGACGGGCAAGCCGGTGGAAGTTATCGGCATTCAGGAACTGGGCGGGACGTCCCGGGCTATTCAGGCGGGCATCGACGCGGCGCAGCACCTTGTTGTCGGCATATCCGGCCAGCAGAGGGAACGCGCGGATATTTCCAATGTCATCATGTCAATCAAATGTGGCGCTTCCGACACAACTTCCGGCATGGCGTCAAACTGTGTAATCGGCTATGTTGCGGATAAGCTGGTCGATCTGGGAGCTGCGGTTGTGTTCGGTGAAACCACAGAGTTCCTCGGCGGTGAGCATATTCTGGCAAGACGCGCCGTCGGCGGCGAGGATGGCCCGGTGGGACGCAAGATCTACGAGATTGTCGACCGTATGGAAAAGCGGGCGAAGTCCATTGGCGAGGATATGCGCGGCGGTCAGCCCACACCGGGAAACATAGCAGGCGGCCTCTCCAGTATCGAGGAAAAGAGCCTCGGCGCCATCGTGAAATCCGGCCACCGCCCCATCCAGGGCGTTCTGGAATATCCGGAAGGCATAGATGACCGGAAGGGGCTGTGGATTAAGGACACGCCAGGAAGAGAACCGGAAATACTTACGGGTATGGCCGCAACAGGCGCCCAGCTTATGCTGTTCTCCACCGGCAGGGGGGCGCCGCAGGGATTCCCATCCATGCCCGTAGTCAAGATCTGCGGAAATCCCAATACCTTTGAGCACATGCAGCATGATATGGACCTTAATGCCGGAAGAATCATCACGGGAGAAAAGACGATCGAAGAAGTCGGGGAAGAGGCGTTCCGGAAGATGCTGTCTGTTTTAAACGGTGAAATGACCAAAAACGAATGCCTCTCTTATTTCGGCTCCATAGATATTTTTTGTCTGGGGCCTGTTATCTGATTAGATTCGGTCTGCCGGAGAAGACCGATTGCTTCTCCGGCAAGTGGGCTGCGCGGCTCTCAGCCGCGGCCGCCGCTCGTGTTTGAATGCCGGATTTCTTTTATTCCGCAGTATGCGGCGGAAACCCTGCCGGACTTTTCTCGCTTAATTGGTTTTTTGATAAGATAAGGGCTGTCTCACAAATTGAGACAGCCCTTATCTAATATAAAAATGTATGCAAGAAATTTTAGAAACGAAAGTTAAAAAGTGGCTGGTGAATCAGTTAAAACGTCGGCGAATCTGCACCCATTCGTTAAGTACCGTCCAGGCGTCGTTTACCTCGGACTCAGAAAGCATTTCGATGAGTGCCTTATATGAGCGGCCAAAAACCTCGGTATCATATTTTTTATGCATCTTGTGTAGCTCAATACCGGCTTCCGTCGCGTAGAGGATGACTTTTCTGTCGTTTGTAGGGTCTGATTCCCTGTAAATTAGGCCCTTGCCTTCGAGCTTTTTGACCATCTGAGAAATGGCGCTTTTGGTTTTGCCGATATCTCTGGCGAGATCGGTTACGGTTATCCCGTAGTTGCAAATAATATACGACAACGTATGTACTTCGACGGAAGTATATTTCTCGCCGGTACCGTAGTCCGTGTGTTTTGTAACAAGATGCAGCACTGCAGCTTGTTGAAGGATATCTGCTGCCTCATAAATTGAATATTTACGGTTCTGCGGCATACGCTCACACTTCCTCAAATTATTCTAATGTATAAAATGGATCGGCTACACTCGAACCGGCAGAAAAAATTGGGCTCATGCTACGATAAACCATAAGTATAACCCAAACGAATATAAGCGCAGTAATGCCAATACTTACAATTAGTTGCCTCTATTAAAGTGTCGCCATAACAGGAAATTCTGGTATTGAATAAAAGAGTAACATTTTTTTGAATGGTTGTCAATTGATATTGAAAAAATTAAAGCCAAATATATCAACGTATATATTTAGAACATAAACATTATTGATATGTTTATGTTCTAAATATTGTTAATTTATAAACAAATCGTATTGCGCGTATTTATGTTAATAAAATTGTTGATAATGCTAAAAATATGCTTGACATTGTGTGAGTATAATAGTAATATTTACTCGAATTAAAAGAAAATTATATAAAGAGATTATATAGTAGATTGTTTCGAACCTTAACAACATATACTGATATTGATAATAATTAGCTATTACATAATAAATTATCTGCAGGGAGGTTCTGCTGGTTTTAAGGGCGCTAACCTGCCCGGTACCGGGCTGTTAGTAATATATTTTATAAAAAAGTAGGAGGAAATAGTATGAAAAGAACACTGTCTCTGATTCTGGCTTTTGTTTTGGTGACTACCATGCTTTGCGCGTGTGGTACCGGCAGCACACCCACCAACTCTGCCACCAACACCAGCACCGCCTCCGATACCGGCACAGCCACCGGCAATTCCGACAAAACCACCCCAACATATACTTGGCGTCTCGGCACACAGGATGCCGATGGTATACCTTTGACCGACAGTGCATATCGCTTTGCCAAGGATCTTGAAGAGGCGACAAACGGTGACATTCAGATAACTGTTTATCCCAGCAGCCAGCTCGGCGATTACGAGCAGATGTTTGAAGAAGTGACAATGGGTACTCTGGACATGGCATGGATCTCCGGTCCTGCTTCCTTTGACCAGATGATGGACATTCAGGGCATCCCCTACCTTGTTGAAAACTGGGATCAGGCAAGGGAACTCTGGGGCAACCGCGACGGCTACATCTACTCTAAGTTTAATGATATCATGCAAAATCTCGGCGCAACTTTACTGGGCGTCACTCCCGGTGGCTTTCTGGGCATCGGCGCACAGAATCTTGGTAACCTGGATACCATTTTTGATCCCACGGTAAAGCAGGGCGTTCTGATCAGGCACCCCTCCATGGATGTTGCCAGAATGATCGTTGACTCTCTGGGATACAACTGTGTTACCATTGCGTATTCCGACCTGTACACCGCGCTGCAGACCGGCGTTGCTGACGGCTGGTACGGTGGAGGCGCGGCGCTGAATTACACCAGTTTCCGAGATGTTATCAAATATTATGCCGATTACAGATATCTGTTTGAAGTATTCACTATGCTTATGAACCAGGATCTGTTTGAATCTTTGCCTGAGGAGTATCAGACGTTGATCATGGATCTGGCTGTCAAAGAGCAGACAGCCGCATTTGATGACTTCCAGGCATTCGAAGCAGAAGGCTATTCTCAGCTGGATGACTACGGTATTCAAGTTCTCTATCCCACCGATGAGCAGATGACCTACATGGCACAGTATGTCCGCGACACGGTATATCCTCAGCTGAATGATCTGTTCGGCGAAGATACCATGACTGCTATCTCCGACCAGGTTGCCGGACTCGCCAAATAATCGAAAGATACCCCATTTCGATTACGGCTGATTGCTGTTTTTTGAAGGACTATACCGTTAGGAAGTGATAATATTGGGGGAGAAAAAACCGCTGGAAAACAATGTGGTTTGGCGCGCCGTACATAAATTTATCGGCGGATTTGTCACGGTCTGCCTGATGTTGACCACATTGCTAGTTTTCGCGACTGTCCTTATGCGTTATGTTTTCAGAGTCAATATATATGGCTCGGATGAACTAATTACAGTCACTGCCATGTGGCTGTATTTCCTGGGCGCCGTGTACGGCAGTTACGAAGAGAGCCATATCAAGGGTGACCTTCTGACCGCCTTTTTCAAAAAAAAGTACCATTACAAGATTCATCAGATTTACGTATATATATTTTGTGTATTTTTACTTGCGATCTGGTCCAAATGGGGGCTGGATTATGCATTGACATGTCTGAGGAGCACTCGCGTTACCACGGGCTGGAAGATACCCTTCTGGGTAAATCAGCTGCCCATATCTATCGGCATTATCGGCATGTTCCTGTATTCGCTGTACCATCTTATCAGGAACATCTTCAAAAAAAGCGAGAACTACCTGATGGCAAATGAGCAGCGGACGGCTGAACTCGCTGAGGCGGGTAAGGAGGCGGGCGAAGAATGAGCGTACAATTAGCTATGGTAAGCAGTATTTGCCTGCTGATCTTCTTTATCGTTTCCGGCCCGCCGATCCCTCTCGCATTTGCCGGTGCCATTACATTTCTTGTAGGTGCCGTCGGAGTAGACCCACGTATTCTTTTGACGACAGGATACGGAAACGTCAAGGCCTACATACTGGTTGCGCTCCCTCTGTTTATTCTGGCCGGCGGCCTGATGTCCAACGGTGCGATTGGGGATAAGCTGGTACAATGGATAGAGTGCTTTATGGAAAAAGTCCGTGGCGGACTGATCATCGTATCTGTCGTTTCGTGCGCGCTGTTCGGGTCCGTCTGCGGCAGCGGTACGGCAACGCTGACCTGCATCGGCTCTGTTTTGGGTCCCAAGCTGGAAGAGAGGAATTATCCTAAGGGCATTTATGCGGCAGTCCTGTGCTGTGCCGCACCTTTGGGTCTGCTCATCCCTCCAAGCGGCATCCAGATAATTCTTGCTTGGTCCTGCAATATTTCGGTTCTGGGTTGCTTTCTGGCCATAGTCGTTCCCGGTGTTATCCTGTGTGTCATGGAATGCCTGGTTGGCTGGTTCATGATACGCACAGCTCCCAATCTTCCCGCGACAATTCACCGTACGCCAGGGGACTGGTTCAAAAATTTCGGAATGACCACTAAGGGCGCAATCCCCGCCATCCTGATGCCCGTTATCATCCTGGGCGGTATCTACTCTGGTGCGTTTACCCCAACCGAAGCTGCTGGGGTTTCATGCGTATATGCGGTCATTGTCGGTATGTTCATTTACAAGGCAATGAAGCTCAAAACTCTGATCAGAACTTTTAAGGAATCTGCGGTGACAACAGGTGTTATGATTCTGCTGGTGTTCTTTGCAACTATACTGAGTCGTATCCTGACACAGGAAAATATGCCTGTAATCATTCTCAATGCACTCACCA
>JBFWIW010000028.1:0-36624 GCA_050253535.1 Oscillospiraceae bacterium | reverse complement strand
CTGAATAAAAGGGGTTCTGAATATTGGGAACGATTACAGAAATTATTTTAATTGATCCCGTAACTAAACCTTGTGCAATAGAATTCGGGCGATATTGATATTTATTAATAATATCCAAAACTTTTTCGCGTGTTTTCTGATTTACATTTGGATGGCTGGTCAGCACACGGGAAACTGTGGATTTTGAAGTCCCGGAGAGCCTTGCAATGTCGTTTATTGTCATATAAAACACCTCAAATTAGCGCTTAAACAATCATAATATATTAGAGAAGCGCATATTTGTCAACTAAGTATTTTGTTTCTGGCGAAGATATACTATAGTATTGTATATAATAGACAAAAAAAGAGACATAAAACAATCACATATGGCAAAAATGTAAATTATTATTGACAACCTATTGCTATGACTATATACTATTGTTGTGAAAACGATCCCAATATCTCATGCAGGCAATAGATAAATAAAAATCAGCTGTTTATTCACAGAAATATTCCATGAAATATCTTTATAACTTAACGATTTTATGACAAAATGAGTACGCTTTCATATAGCAACGAATGATTAAAGATGTATAAAAACAAAAACATTTTTTATTTTGCTTTGAAAGCGTATTTTTATGCAGAAAAATGGGAGCGATCCCATAATATGATTTTCGAGTTTCTGGACATCCTCCGGGCAGTTCTGAAAATAAATAGAAAAACTACAATAATTTATATAAATTTGAAAGGGATGCGATGAGAATGACACACGAAGAAAGAATGTCAATATTTGAGAAGCTCGAAACTGGCGCCGTCACGGATGCTATGGTGCAGATGGGAGTCGGAAGCTGGATGGACGGGGTTTTCCCCACAAAGCCGACTATGCGCGTTTTTGGACGCGCGATGACGGCGCAGTTTTCTATTGTTATGCCACCCAAGAGACCTGTAAACCAGTTTGAAATCGTCTCCATGGCCAAGCCGGGTGATGTACTTGTCTGGAATGTTCCATCAACCGCCAATATATGCGGTGAGAACATTATGCATTTTATAGGGAACAACAAAGTTTCGGGTCTTATAATCGACGGCCGGACGAGAGATTATGGCGTAATACAGGAGATGGGCGTGCCGCAATTCACTAGAGGCAGAGCCATAGCGCCCGCTCCGCGCAACTGCCGCGCGGCCGAGGACTCGATAAACGTGCCGGTCGCCTGCGGCGGAACAGTTGTGAATCCAGGTGACTACATATTCGGCGATATCGACGGCGTTCTGGTTGTGCCAGAAAAATACATCGACGATGTTCTCCGGCAGGCTATTCTCAATATGGAATATGAGGGCCGCATGGAAAATGCTCTTAATAACGGCGCCGACGTAAAAAAGCTTGACGAAGTCGCTGCTGGAAAGGTGCTTTTTAGTCCGGAAAAGTAAACACCGCAGCTCCGAACATCGGCGCGATATGCATTAAGCACAGTTAGGAGTGAAATATATGCGCAGATTTTTATTTTGGCTGGACAAAAACTTTGAAGCAGTGATAATGGCTGTCACAGTCATCCTAATGTTCCTTGTCCTGATGCTCCAGACTATTTTGCGTTACGTGTTCAACGCCGCCCTGCAGTGGCCGGAGGAATTTTCCAGATATGTGTTTGTGTGGTATGTCTTTTTAGGAATGGCGTACTGCGTCCGTCACCGCACGCACCTTATCGTCGATTTCCTCGAGGCATTTATACCGAAGATTAAGAAATTCTATGTTGTCATAGGAGACTTGAGCCTTCTTGCATTTGCGCTCCTTATGTCTTATGCCGGTATAAACAAACTGCAGGATCTCTGGAATTCAAAACAGCTAAGCCCGGCCATGGGTTTTCCCATATTTTACTGTTATCTGGCGCTGGAGGTCGGTTTCGTACTCTGTGTTATTCGGTCTTTCCAGAACCTGTTTATGATGATATGGCACGTTTTCCGCGGTACTGCATCGGGAGAGGCTGCGGATGGCGAGCCCGTCGGACACTAGGGAGAAGGGACATGAAAAGAGATAATGCTTCGAAAGGAATGATCGGCTGATGTCTACCGCGGCAATGCTCAGCGTTGTGTTTTTATCATTCTTTGCGCTGCTCTTCATCGGCGTGCCAATTGGCGTGTCTATAGGAGGTATGTGCATTGTTTCAATAATGATGATAAACTCATCCACCATCGGAATGCCATACATTTATCAGGCAATGTACACGTCGATGGATTCGTTTGTGCTTTTAGCCATCCCGCTTTTTACTTTATCCGGCGCAATAATGTCGCGGGGAGGGCTTTCAAAGCGGCTTTTTGACTTCTTCGCCTATTTCGTCGGCGGCCTGCCGGGAGGGCTGCCCTGTGCTGTCATCATAACGTGCCTGTTTTACGGCGCAATCTCCGGCTCCGCGACGGCAACGGTTATGGCAGTCGGCTCAATGTGCGTGCCGGTTCTTCTGGATATGGGCTATAACAAGACCTTCAGTGTCACTACCGTGGCTGTCGCCGGCGGCCTGGGCGTCATAATCCCACCCAGCATACCCTTCATTCTCTATGGCAACACGGCCCAGGTTTCCGTAGGCGACCTATTTCTCGGTGGAATTCTGCCGGGCTGTCTGATTGCTGCCTGCCTCATGATTTTTGCTGTCTGGTTCTGCAAATTCAAGGGTGGAGAGAACCGCACGAAGGTACAGGGATATTACCGAGAGATAAGGTCCAGGGGCGTTTTTAAACTCCTCAAGAACAGCTTTTTTGCCCTCTTAACGCCTGTCATTATTCTGGGCGGTATCTACGGAGGTATAGTAACTCCCACCGAGGCTGCGGCAATCTCCGTAGCTTACGGTCTCATAGTGTGCTTATTCATTTACCGCAGCATAAAGCTTAAAGACCTCTGGCCGATTGTTAAAATGGCAGGCGTATCCATAGCACCAACGGTGTATATAATTGCCGTAGCCGGCGCGTTCGGACGCTGTATGTCGTTTATGGGAGGCCAGGATTTTGTCGCCAATATGTTTATCGGTATCGGCAGTAAAACCGCGACACTTCTGGCGATAACCGCTTTTCTTCTAATTCTCGGCATGGTTATGGACGTTGGCCCCGCGATACTCATCCTAGCGCCGGTGTTCAACAGCATCGCGGTCTCTCTCGGCATGGACCCCGTACATATGGGTGTGTTTGTCGTATGCGCGCTGTCTGTCGGTTTTGTTACTCCGCCGGTCGGCGTGAGCCTATATGTCGCGACCAGTCTGCCAGGGCAGGTGCCGTTTCTCAAGATTGCAAAGCAGGCAGTGCCTTATATTGTTTTCTTCATTATTGCGATTCTTATCATTGCTTTTATCCCCGCCATTTCGACGGTATTTATTTAAAAAAGCCTTAAAATTGTGCTGATGGCATCACTTACTGCCATAATATACAGCAATGTCAAATAAAAGGAGGATAAGAAGGATGAAAAAAACCATGAAAAGAACCATAGTCCTGTTTCTTTGCCTGTGCATGTTTTTAGCAGCCTCTGGATGTGGCAGCGAGCCCGAGGCAAGCAACCCCGGCACAGACAACGCCGGTACAGCCGCAGGAAGCACCGTTACCACAACCGCTGCCGGAGATACCACTGTATACAAATTCATCTTCTCACACAACGAGGCCAACGATACCTCAACCCACGATGTCGTTGCCGACGCTATTGTCGAGTACTTAAGCGAGAACGCCCCCGGCAGATTTGACTGTGAGATATACCCCAACGGTCAGCTCGGCGTTGACCGCGAAAACATCGAGTCAGTTCAGGAGGGAACCATCACAATGACCGGACAGAGTACCCCGGTCCAGGTCACCTTCGTCCCCAGCGCAGCCGTTTTTGACGCCCCGTTTGCTTACCGTACCATTGATGACGCTCAGGCCCTCCTCCAGGACGAGGCGTTTATCTCAATTATGGATGCCCAATATGAAGCTGCCGGCTTCAAGCACGGCTGTTGGGTCGTTGCCGGTTACCGCCATATGACCTCCAACAAGGAAGTCCTTGAGATAAGTGATATAAAGGGCATGAAGATCCGTACCATGGAAAACAAATATCACATGGCTCTGTGGACCTGCCTCGGCGCAACCCCGACCCCGCTCGCGAGCTCCGAAATTTTTACCGCTCTCCAGCAGGGTACCGTCGACGGTCAGGAAAACGATTACGGCGTCATCGTGATGAAGGACATACACTCAGTACAGAAGTATGTCACGGAGACACATCATCTTGTCGCTTTCAACTCCTACATACTTAACTTTGATTGGTATAACAGCCTCCCGGCGGATCTGCAGGCAGTATTTGACGAAGCCCTCGAATATGCGAAACAAAAAGGTGACGCGTTTTCACTTGCTTCTCAGGAGAAATATAAACAGGAAATTCTCGACAGCGGCGTGACCATCAATTACTTTTCTGCCGAGCAGATCGGAGAAATGAAGGATACCTGCGCCAGCGTCTACGATCTCATTAAGAATTCTGACGGCATGAATCTCGACGTGTATAACGCTTTCACCGCTGCTCTTGATAGAGTTTACGCCGCATAACGATTATAACCCCGGGACTTATCGGCCGGTGTCTTTCCTTTCCATACCGGCCGGTAAGGATTAAGTAAAAAGGAGAGATGTCTGCAATGACAAATGAAGAAAGACTGAAAATATTTGAGGAGGTCGAGACCGGCTGCGTCACCGACGCCCTCATTGCATATGGTATAGGTTCATGGATGAGCGGAATATTTCCCGCGTCCCCAAATGCCAAAATTTACGGCCGTGCAGTGACCGCATATTTTGATATAGTTACCCCTCCGCGTGAACCAATTACCGTTTATGAGATAATCGAGCAGGGCGAGCCGGGTGACGTAATGGTCTGGAACGCCGACATTGACGCCAACATCATGGGCGAGAACATCATGAACTTTATATTGAATCACAAACTGAGCGGTGTTGTGATAGAAGGCAAGGTCAGAGACTTCGGACAGATCTGCGAGCTAGGCGGCGCGGTGTTCTCCCGGGGGCCTGCCGTCGGATCAGCTCCAACCAATTTCCGCGCCACATGGGACACGGTCAATGTACCTGTCACTGTCGGTGGAGCCGTAATAAATCCCGGTGATTATATCTGTGGAGACATAGACGGCGTTATGGTCATACCCAAAGACGGCGTGGATGACGTACTCCTCCAGGCTAAATGCAACATGGATTGGGAGGCGGAGCTTGCCAAGGCCATAAAGAGCGGTTATAGTGCCGAGCAGATGAAAGCTGTATATAAGACCCAGAAGATTCTGCCCCGCAGTAAATAATTCTAAATATTCTGAGCGGTCGGCCCCTCGTCGGCCGCTCGTTTCTTACAATCTCAAGAAGGGTCTGGTACACTGAATATGAAACTGGTAGTAGCTTCCGATTTCTCCGCATACACGCTTAAAGAGACAGTCAGGATTTACCTTGCTGAGAGAGGATACGAGGTCTGCGACGTTGGTCAACAGGATAACGGTATTCAGATTGTATATCCCGTTGCGGCAGCGGCACTTGTAAAGGAACTCCAATCCGGCAAATATGAACGCGGAATCATTTTCTGTGGTACAGGAGCAGGCGTAAGCATAACGGCTAACAAATACAAGGGTATTTATTGTGTCCCCTGCGAGAGCATTTTTACTGCCTCAAAATCGCCTATAATAAACAACGCCAATGTGCTCGCAATCGGCAGCAATGTAGTTGGATCGGAAAACGCCTGCAGGATCGCTGATTTGTGGCTCTCCCAAACCTTTTGCAAGGATTTTTCTCCGGAACGTGAGGCGTTTATAAAAGACCTTTTTTCTCAGCTTCAGGATATTGAAAATAAAAACTTCAAGTAAAAACGCCAACGCCGGATACTCTGCGGAGATTCAGCTACACCTCTGCAAATTGGACAAATATTTTAATGGAGGTATTATCGTTGGACTACAGGAAAAAAGCTGCGGAGCTGCGGCTCGGCGCGATTACGGCTATACACAGCGCCGGAAGCGGCCATCCCGGCGGGTCTCTCTCCGAGATCGAGATATTGATGGCGTTATATTATCACAAAATGAAAATTGATCCCAAGAATCCATTGTGGGACGTTTCGTCCTGTCAAAGGGCCATGCGAACCCCGCGCTATATACGATACTGGCGGATATTGGCTATTTTCCTAAAGAAGACCTGCTCAGACTTCGGAAGATTGACTGCCATCTGCAGGGGCACCCCGATATGCATAAGACTCCGGGAATTGACATGAGCACCGGTTCTCTGGGCCAGGGTGTAGCCGTTGCCTGCGGTATGGCTCTAGGTGCCAAGTACATGAAGAAGGACTACCACGTCTACGCACTCACCGGCGACGGGGAGCTCCAGGAGGGGCTGACCTGGGAATGTGCCATGTCCGCCGCGCACTACGGGCTCGACAACTATACTCTGATTGTGGACTGGAACGGACTGCAGATCGATGGTAAAAACGATGAGGTTATGAGCCTCGGCGACCTCAGGGCAAAGTTTAAAGCGTTTGGCTTTGACGTCGTGCCCGTCTCCGACGGCAACGATTTCGGGCAGATGTGCGCGGCACTCGATATTCCGGCCGTACCAGGAAAGCCCCGCTGCTTACTTGCCAAAACTGTTAAGGGAAAAGGCTTAACATTCATGGAAAATCAGGCCGGCTGGCATGGCAAGTGCATCGACGATGAGTCCTTTGCCAAAGCGTCGGCAGAGCTCGGAGGTTTTTGTGATGGAGAATAAAGCACTCAGAGAAGCGTACGGCGAGGCGCTCACGGAACTTGGAAAAATCAATAATAAAATTGTCGCGCTGGACGCCGATCTTTGCGGGGCGACTATGACCAGTCTGTTTAAAAAGGCATTTCCAGACCGATTCTTCGATTTCGGTATTGCTGAGACGAATATGGTCTGCGAGGCTGTCGGAATGTCACACGTCGGGCTTATTCCGTTCGTCAGCACATTTGCGATTTTCGGAGCGGGGCGCGCATATGAGCAGATACGAAATTCGGCCTGCTACTCGAACGCGAACGTGAAGTTCTGCCTGACCCACGCCGGGATCAGCGTCGGCGAGGACGGAGGCTCGCATCAGAGTATTGAGGATCTGGCACTTATGCGTGTACTGCCCAATATGACCGTAGTGGTTCCGTGCGACGCCATTGAGACCGTAAAGGCGACCCGCGCCGTCGCGGAAATACAAGGTCCTGTTTATCTGCGCATTTCCCGCATAACCACAGGACTGTGCACCGACGATGACACACCTTTCCAACTGGGCCGGGCAAATGTCCTGCGCGAAGGCAGCGATGTAGCGATATTTGCCTGTGGCCTTATGGTCAAAAAAGCGCTTGAAGCCGCGGAAGTACTCTCCGGCGAAGGCATTTCCGCATCTGTCATTAATATGCACACTATAAAACCGATCGACAGAGAATGTGTTATAAAATACGCGAGAAAATGCGGCAGGATAGTCACTGCAGAGGAACACTCGGTTATTGGAGGTCTGGGTGGCGCCGTGGCCGAAGTCGTCGCGCCGCTGGGCTGTGCAAAACTCGGCATGGTCGGCATCGAGGACAAATTCGGATGTTCCGGCAAGCCCGACGAACTTTTTGAGCGCTACGGTCTGACATCGGAACATATAGCGGAAAAGAGCCGGGCTATTCAAAGGACCGATTTCCAGACAGGTCTTGTTTTCTAAAAGTCTTCTTTACAATACAGTGCCGGCATTATAGAATAAAAGGCGGCCAGCTGTATAATATTGCCAATGCAGCAGGGATTTTTAACCCTGCATATGTGAAGGCTAAGAGAAGGATGAGGGGCAAGGTGAAGATAAGGGCGGCAGTGCTGCATGGGGCTGGAAAGCCTCTTGAAATTGAATCTTTAGATTTAACGGAGCCGGGAGAGGGAGAGCTGCTGGTAAAAATCGCCGCCTGCGGGATCTGCCATACCGATGAAATGCAGCGCAGGTACCCGGATTATACGCCCATAGTACTTGGCCATGAGGCGAGCGGAGTCGTGACGGAAGTTGGCCCAGGTGTGACGGAGTTTTCGGTCGGCGACCATGTGGCGCTCAGTTACGGGAGCTGCGGCAAGTGTGCGGCATGTCTTGAAAACAGGCCGTTTGAGTGCGAAAATCACGGTTCTTATTTTGACGGCTGGAGAAGAGACGGCAGCACGCCCCTCTCGCTGAAAGGCGAGCCCGTAGCGGCATTTTTCTGCCAGGGAGGCTTCGCTGAATACGCTGTGGTCGAAACGCGCAGTGCGACAAAGGTAGACGGCGATATTGATCTCGCGCTTGTATCGCCACTCGGCTGCGGCATTCAGACGGGCGCGGGAACCATCTTCAACTGCTTTCGACCCCGGCCCGGTCAGAGTATAGCCATTATAGGGATGGGCACGGTGGGTCTCTCCGCCGTGATGGCGGCAAAGCTTGCAGGCTGCAAGCCGATCATAGCGGTGGACAGGTTTGACGACCGGCTCTACGCGGCTGGCGAGTTGGGTGCCACCCACTGTATAAACGGCGGGAAGTGCGCCGATCTGCTCGCGGCGATCAGATCGGTCAGCTCGGGACTTGATTTTGCGTTGGACACGAGTGCAAACAGCATGCTGCGTGCGCTCGCCCTTAAAGCTCTCGGAAGAAACGGAATGGGCGCGAGCCTCGGCTACGGCTCACTTCCGCGGCTCGACGCCGAAGACCGCGCTCTGGGCAAAAGCTGGAACGGCGGTATTGTGGAGGGCAGCAGCGTCCCGCAGACGTTTATCCCATACCTGCTCGGCCTGTACAAACAGGGGGAATTCCCGATTGACAGACTAATTACAGTATTCCCCTTTGAAAAGATCAACGAGGCTTTTGAAGCAAACTGCAGGGGAGCGGTCATAAAATCCGTGGCAGTAATGCCCTGAAGTGCCTTTAGATTTCGGTGAGATTACGGTTTAAAATTGTTAAACGGTCTGCAAAACCAGCGATTGAACTGGCTTTGCAGACCGCTTGTTTTGTTCGGAATTTCAAAGGGGGCCGGCTTGTATCGCCGCCTGTTCACCGTCAAAACATATGGCCGCCATGCTGTAGTTTGAGAATTATCCTAAAACTGTTGGCTTTTACGATTGAAACAGCTTCTCACCAAGCGTATAGGTTTCCGCGTCGTAAAATACAAGATAGACCGCCATGTCGTGGTCGAGTAAAAAAGCGCCAATTGCGGAAACCGCCGGCTGGATGGCCTTGTCCTTGGGGTAGCCGAATATGCCGGATGAGATGAGAGGAAAGGCAATCGAATTCAAATTTGCCTCACAGGCTAGCCGCAGAGAGCTTAAATAACAGTCGGTAAGCAGCTTTTCTTCATTGTGACTGCCGTTCTGCCATACTGGACCGACGGTGTGGATTATATGTTTTGCCGGTAGGGCATAACCCCCGGTCATAACGGCTGCACCTGTGTCACAGTGGCCTATCAGGCCGCATTCGGCCTGCAGCTTTTTGGCTCCGGCAGCACAAAAGATGGCTCCGCACACGCCGCCGCCCTGTTTAAGAGAGCTGTTCGCCGCATTCACAATAGCGTCAACTTTCATTTTTGTTATATCATTTCTGACGATCTCAAGCGGCATTGGCTGATGCTCCATTGTATCTCAATCTTTTTTTTATAATTATATCACAGTAGAAAGAATATGTTTATAGAATAAAATCCGCTGAAAACTGATACCCGCGCTTTAAGGCGCGGGTATCAATTTTCAGCTTCTATTATAAATTCAACTCGTATGTCTGCTCGGTATGACGTATACCCCACGCGATGTTTTCATTTTCTTTGACTTTTTTAAAACCCGCTTTTATATACATGCGAACTGCTGTTTTCTGATCATCCGTAGTCTCTAAGAAAATCGTCTTGTATCCTTTTTCTTTGCCATATTGCAGAGCTTCATTAAACAGTGCTTTTCCGATTCCCAATCCTCTGAAATCCGGGTGAAGGATAAACCACCGTAATTGTGCGGTTTGATCAGATCTCCAGACAACAGCAATCGACCCGACTATTTCAGTTTCCGACTCCGCAATCCATATGCGATCCTTGGTTTCGTCATAATCCTTTAAAAAGTTAAAAAACGTTTCACAGACATAACCTTCAAATACCTGGTTATAGCCGCATTCATTTGCATAAAGCCAGCCGTGCATCTGAATTAAAGCGCCGGCGTCACCGGGTTTTAAAGTATGGCGGATTTGAACCTCACGATCGAAATTGCCTGAAAGATAATTTTCAATAGTACTGATACTTGAGATAAATTTCTTTTTTTCAAAATCTGATAAATTCTCAACTAACTTTTCAATCTGCTTATCGGATAAAAGGTTTAATTCTGCTAGCGTGTTTTTCCCCTTTTGAGTTAGATTAATCAGATAAAATCGGCTGTCTTCTTTCGACTGGACGCGATAGGCTAGTCCTTTTTCCTCAAAGCGCCGCAGTATTCTGCTTAAATAACCCGCATCGATTTTTAACTTTTGAACCAGCATTTTAGCCGTACAATCTTCCGTATTTCCAATCTCATACAGGATTCGGGCTTCCGACAGGGAGAATTCGGTGTCCGGCATATGCCGGTCGAGAAGTCCAAGAACATTAGTATAAAAGCGATTGAACCTGCGGATAACACAGGTCAAAGTTGACTGCATCGAATTCATAAAAACTCCCCCTGCAATGATAAAGTAATATTAGTATAACAAAATTAGTTGACTAAGTCAACTAATTTTGAGAAAAACAGGGTATAGCTCAAGGAAGCTGTGCAATCCCGGCGATGTGGCAAGCCGGCCGAATATTTGCGAGACATTCACAACTATTTCGTCTAAGTACTTACATCGCCGGATGCTTTCCAGCATCTTCAATACATACGCGCCAACGTCGTCCAAGGTCTGTGGGTTGGCATCGGCCAGGGACTCGTAGGTAAGGTATACCAGACCATGCTCTGTAATCAGGAAGCCGAAGCGCGAACCGTCACCGCCCCAGCCATAGTCGGCGATATCCTAAAGAAACTGCAGTAGAAGAGACGGGAGGGAGACCATACCATGTATTTTTTAGCAGCTATCCTGCGGCCATTAATGTTGCTGGGCAGTCTAGCGGAGAAATACAGGTAAAACTTTTTTCTGTTCGGAAAGGGAACGGGGGTAGTGGCGGTATCGGAGACTGAATCGTCATTCCATTCAAAAAGCCCCGCTTTTATCAGCGGGGCTTTTTGCTGCCGAGAACATCGAAGCGGACAATGGCGACAAGGATGGATGCGGTAGTAAACACCTCGTTTATGACGCCACCGGCCGAGTGATAGAGCGAATTATAGAAAAGCCAGCCTATGCTGGAAGGAAGCGTCAGAAACCGTACTTTTTTCGGGTCCTTCATGCCGTAAGCCGCAGTAGTGAGAAGTTTTGCGAATATCGGGACGAGACTCCACGCCGAAGACCAGGTAACGATGCCCACCGCGACAATAATCAGGGAAAAGAGAACTATCCACTTCCCTGTAGGTTTCCCAGCCTCTACGCTTTTGCAGTATATATAGTTGCGGACGCAGCTTATAAGGTTCATTGCGGCGCCTGTATATGCGCCGAGAAATATGTACTGCAAGGCGAAAAAGAATTCATTTAAAAGTTTTAGAAGGACAATTCTCTTGTGCTTGTTATTCTGAAAGGCCAGAATACCGAAGAGGAGTCCTACGAGGCCGAGCCCCTGTACGGCCACAGAATATGGAGTTACCGGCACTTGTCTAGCCACCTTTTCTCTTTTTGTGAAAGCCCGGGGTTTGTCTGAAATCAATCGCACGCGTCCGACGGCCCTGTTTTACGCCCTGCCGCGCCGATAAATGATTATTCCTGCAAAAAATCGACTTGTAGACGAAAAATATGCCTCGCCGGTCACGCACGCCCATTTTTCAAACAAGCCCCAGTATAACGCAAATTATCAGCAGGTGCAACGTCGTTGAAAATAGATTATTCCACGAATGCGATATCGTATTCACGAAGCCAGTATTCGAACTGGACGAGCCACGCTATGAGCTGGGGCTTCTGCATGAGCTGCCCGAGCCACGTCGCGCTGTCGTGCGAGAGAAAGTCATCCAGCTGCCGCCGGTCTATGAGAGGTGCGAGACGCGAGGAGCTGGAACGCAGAAGGCTCTTCAGACGGTTCGTCACGAGCTGCTCATATATCGGGTCGAAGGTCTTTGGATAAGGACTTTTTTTGCGGTGGAGTATTTCCGGAGGAAGAATGTCGCCCATAGCATCACGTAAAAGTGATTTTTCGACGTTATCTCTATATTTCATCTCCCATGGCACATTCCAGACATATTCGATAATACGGTGATCGGCGAAAGGGACGCGGATTTCGACTGAGGTCGCCATGCTCATGCGATCCTTGCGCTCTAAAAGCGAGGTCATAAAGAGTTTTGCGGATAGCCACGTCGCCCGGCGGCTTTGCGCCATAATGGGACTGTCTGAGGAGAGGGTCGGACACTCTTTCAGGATTTTCCGGTATTCGTCCGAAAGATATTCATATCCCTCCGCCTGCCTTACCGCCGTATCCCGGAAAAGGGATGCTCGCAGCATTGGCTCATGTATCCATGGGAAAAATGGGGCTTTGAGCATTTCCGGCCGATAGAACCATGGGTAACCGCCGAATATCTCGTCGGAGCACTCGCCGGATAGGGCGACGGTGTGCCGTTTTTTAATAACGCGGCAGAACGCGAGGAGAGAGGAGTCAATATCCGCCTGCCCGGGCATATCCCGGGCCAAAGTCGCGGCGTATAATTCATCCGCCACCGTTTCGGATGGGAGAGTTATTATCGTATGGTCGGTGCCGAGAAATTCTGCCATTTTGACGGCGTAAGCGTCATCTCCCTGCGGCTGAAAGAGGGAAGCCCGAAAATTTTTCCGGTTCCCCTCATACTCGAAGGAATAGGTGGCGAGAATATCACCGTTATTTTTATAATTCTCGGCGGCTACGGCGGTTAAAACGGAAGAATCAAGTCCACCGGACAGGAGCGTGCAGAGCGGTACGTCGGAGACAAGCTGCCGGCGGACGGCGTCTGTTACCAGCTCACGCGTCGCAAGTACAGCATCTGCCTCGCTGCCTGAAAAAGGTTCGGCTCGAAGCTCCCAGTAACGATCGGTGCGCAGGCCGTTCCGGTCGAACACAGCCCTATACCCCGGTTTAAGCTCAAAAATATCCCTGAAAACGCTTTTGCCCGGAAGTTTCGCCGGAGAGATGAACAGAAGCTGCCAAAGACCCGGCATGGAGACCTTGGATGTTACGGACGGATGCATGAGAAGCGCCTTTTCTTCCGAGGCAAAGAGAAGCGAAGTTCCGGTTGTGCACAGGCATAGAGGTTTTACGCCGAGCCGGTCTCTTGCGAAAAAGACTGAGTGCTCGGCCTTGTCATATACCGCAAATGCGAAAATTCCATTTAACTCTTCTGCACATTTTTTCCCAAGTAATATGTAAGCGTATAAGACGACTTCAGTATCGCACCGGGTGGAAAAATCAGCGCCCATGGATCGAAGTTTCGCTGTGAGCTCCGGCGCGTTGTAAATTTCCCCATTATATACTATCGTGTAATCATGCCCGCGAAAGGTACGTGTCATGGGTTGGGTTCCATTTAATACATCCACGACGGCGAGCCTGTTATGGTGGAAAGCGACGGGCCCGTCAGCAAAAGAGGCGGACATATCCGGTCCGCGCAGCCCCATGACGGAGCCCATTTTTTCAGCGAGAGGAAGCGACGCGTTTTCACTGTTTAGAAAATCTATTATACCGCAAATAGAACACATAAATATACCTCCGATACTATTGGTTCGATAATCAGTATATTCAAATGCCGCCCACTGTGTTATTGCGGAATTTATATAGTTTCAAAACATATAGATCGTCATTATTGGCAAATGATTGAGTAATTCATAAATTAAACATCGATTCTACTGTAAGTAGAGTTATAAAATTCAACTCTACCGGAACTAAAACAAGTGGTAGAGTGGGTATGCACGTACCATAGGGTGACTAAAATGGCAATGTGTTGTATTATAATTACATTAAGACGGAGGCCGCCGGGCCAGGTTGCGCGTTTGAAAGGAAGAAAACGAATGGCAGATTATCTCATCACCTGCTGCTCCACAGCAGACTTATCTAAAGAACATTTTGAGAGAAGAGGCATACCATATACATGTTTCCATTATAATATAGATGGGAAGGAATATCCGGATGATCTGGGAATAGCCATGCCTTTTGATGTTTTTTATAAAAAGATAGCGGATGGCGCCTGCCCAACGACCTCGCAGGTGAATGTCGACCAGTTCATAGGATTTTTTGAACAGTTTTTAAAAGAGGGTAAAGATATACTCCATGTGAGCCTCTCGTCGGGCCTCTCCGGTACGTTTGCTTCCGCAGCCATAGCGCGGGAAGAACTCCGCGAAAAATACCCCGACAGAAGGATAGAAATCGTCGATTCGCTTGGCGCATCCTCCGGGTATGGGCTTTTAATGGAAATGCTGGCCGATCTGCGGGATGACGGTATGGGATATGATGAACTGCACAAGTGGGCGGAGGAAAATAAGCTGAACATACACCATTGGTTTTTTTCTACTGACCTCACCTCGTATATACGCGGAGGCAGAGTTTCAAAGACCGCTGGTTTTTTTGGTTCTCTGCTCGGCATTTGTCCACTGCTTAATATGGATTCCGTGGGCCATCTTATTGCCCGCGAAAAGATACGCACCAAGAAGAGAGTTATAAGCACAATAGCAGAGCGAATGAAGGAGCATGCAAAGGGCGGTCTCGATTACAGCGGGAAGTGCTTCATCTCACAGTCCGCCTGCTATGAAGACGCCCGTGCCGTAGCCGACCTTATCGAAGAAAATTTTCCCAAACTTAGCGGAAGGGTCGTTATAAACAATATAGGCACCGTTATAGGTTCTCACACGGGCCCTGGTACTGTGGCACTGTTTTTCTATGGCGACCTGAGAAACGATGTCGGAAAGCAGTAACGGAGAATGGAAAAAACAGCTAAAGTAATACGTGTGCTCACTGTCCCGCCGCTTATGGCGCTTATGGCGCTGACTGTCCTTTTTGTGAGAGTACCTCAAATTTTCCAAGGTTACGTAAATTATATACTTTCTATTCTTTATCTGACAGTTTTCCCGCTTCTCGCATACCCTCTGCAGCCGTTAATTCCTGGATTTAGGAAAAAGGGGAGAGTGGGACAGCGGAACCTCGCGATGGTTTTTGCCGTCTTGGGGTATGTCGGCGGGTGTGTTTCGGCGCTGATATTGCACGCTGCAAAGAGCGTCCTTATCATATATATTGTTTATCTTATATCCGGATTATTAATCTTGATATGCGATAAGGTATTTCATTATAAGGCGAGCGGTCACACCTGTGGCATCGCAGGGCCGTTTGCATTATTAGTGAGCTTCGGGCAGACCTGCGGCCTGTTCGGAATACCCGTTCTCGCTGCGGCATGGTGGGCCAGCCTAAAAATAAAGCGCCATACGTTCGAACAGCTTTTAGGAGGTACGGTTATCCCAGTCGTCTCGCTCGCTATTGTGCTGTTTGCCGCTGGCGGGGCCTTCTGAATAAAAAAAGCGATGTAAGCGCGCATCTTTTTGATGCGCGCTTCAGCTTGAAGATAAAAAGCGTCTCATGCGAAGCAAGGGACGTTTTTTGCGTTAAAATATAAAAAAATTAGTCAATCATTAATTGAGCTGGCGAAACGCGTTTGTTTTGCCGGCTCAATACCGTATAATGTGCACTTTTAGTTAATGCGGTTCTTAAACTGCAATGGCCAGTGGACATTGTGAGCGATATGCATAGAAGATTAAAAAATTCATTGCAAATAATTATTGAATTCGCCATGGCGGCGCTGTATAGTAATTATTGAAAACCAGTAATGCCTTATCTGGGAGCAACGAATCATATCTCACTGTGCTGCCCAAGGACAAAAATATTTAAGAAAGGGTTCGGAGAAGTAATATGTTAAAATATGGTGTTTCCATAACAGACAGTATGGATGTGGCTAAAGCCAGCGCTATCACTATGCGCGGAAAGCTCCCCTATTTGCTCGAGCGGGTTAAGACTTTGGGGTTTGACGCGGCGGAGATAAACGTCGCGGATCCTACGAAATATAACATGAAGGAACTTAAGCGGCACCTATATGACAACGGACTCGTCTGCTGCGCGGCTCTGACAGGGCTGTCGCTTAAGGGGGACCGTAATCTCGTAACTGCTGATAAAGCAAACAGGCAGGCCGCGGTCGACATGCTTAAGCAGTACATTGATTTCTGCAAAGAGCTGGACGCCATAACAATCGTCGGCACGTACAGGGCGTATATCCCTTTTTCGGATGATCCAAAGCCCTATGTGGAAAATTACAGGGAGAGTGTAATAAAGCTTGCCGAGTATGCTGAAGAAGTTGGTGTTATTATAGTTCTAGAGGCGATAAACATGTACTATACGAACTTTCTAAACAGTATGCGGGAGATGACCCGTTTTGTCAAAGAATTGAATATGCCGAGCGTAAAGCTACATCTCGACTCGAGCCACATGATACTGCATGACGTGGACGTACATTCACGCATAATAGCGTGTGGCGATGACCTCAAATATGTCCACTTCTCCGACAGCGACAGATACGCCTGCGGGACCGGAAATATTAATTTCAGCGAGTATATACGTGGACTTTACGACCTTGACTACGACGGTTACTGCACTATTGAGGTTGTGCCTTATCCCAACCAGGAGAGAGCGCCGGAGTTTTCGCTCAGATACCTCAAAATGCTGGAAGAGGCCTATTCGATGAGATATCTCGAAAAGCCGACTCCGGATTTTCCAAGGGCGTTTTTTGATTAAATTATATGCTTGGCCGGGATCTGCGGAATATTTTCCGCAGATCCCGTTTTTATCTGAATTTAATTTTAATTAGATTTATAAGCCGAAAACATTTATATTTGAAGACTAGTCTGCATTTTTGAAATTTTGAAATTTTATTGACTAAATAAGCAAAAGAATATCAGAAAATAATTGTTATTTTAGTACATTTGACTTGATTTAATATTTTTGTGAGGTTATAATAACAGGTGCTTGGACAGTCGGGCCGGGCATTCCAAAAATTCAACCATGCAGGAACCGTTGTTGGTGGTTGTAAAAAACAAAAGGAGTTTTGTCATTATGAAGAAGAACTTAATGAAAGAAAAAATCGAAAAGGGCGAGCCTGTAATCGGTACTTTCCTTGATTTCGGCAACGCCGACAACGCGGAGGTCCTTGCGATTTCCCCGATGGACTATATAATCATCGATGCTGAGCACGGACCCTATGGTCCTGAGACTGTCGCTGATATGATAAGAGCCATTGAACTGCATGACTGCACTCCAATCGTCAGGGTTCAGGATCACGTCAGGTCTTCCGTCCTTAAGATGCTCGATGTCGGCGCCCGCGGCCTCATAATCCCCATGATTTTTACTCCTGATCAGGTCAAGGAGATCGTCAGATGGGGCAAGTACTACCCAATAGGCGAGCGCGGCTGCGGCATGGGCCGCCAGGCGGACTTTGGTCAGGCTGACTGCTGCAAGGGCAACATTCAGGATTATTTTGACGCGATCAATAAAGAGACCTACATCATTCCGCAGTGTGAAACTGTCGGCGCTCTTGAGAATATCGAAGAGATTGTAAATCTCCCCGGTGTCGACGGCATCTTTATCGGCCCCTTCGACCTGTCCATCTCCATGGGTATCCCGGCTCAATTCGACAAGCCGCAGTTCCAGGCCGCTCTTGACAGAGTGCTAAGTGCATGCAAGGCCGCCGGCAAGTTCTGTATGATTCTGTCCACTGATCCGGCGAAGGATCACGAGAACCTCAAGAAGGGCTTCATTCCCTGTATTCACACCGATGTCAATATCTATTTCAAGGCCCTTAAGGCGACCTGTGATAAGGTTTTGAACGGCTGATTAAATCAGAGCTAAATAATATAAAAGTCGGGCGGCATTTGCCGCCCGACTTAGTTTGTTGAGAATCATATTTTTCGACAAAAACGTGGGAAAGTTGTCTATTCTGCGGGGTCTTGAGAGGTAAGGCCGCCGCGAATGCAGCTGAAAACTTTGAAATTGAAAATTTTCAAAATCGGCCACGCACACTAGGATTAGTTTAAAGATTCTTTGGTACGGTGAAAGACTTGAGGAAAGTAGTCGAAACTTCTTTTTGTCTTTTTTCATAAGAAAATTCCGCCGTCCCAGACGGCGGAATTTTTATCGTTTCTATTTCGCAGGCTCAGCCTTTGGTATGGGTTTCTCCTGCTCCGCAACGACTTCCTTCAGAGCTCCGGCGAGACCGGCGAGTCCCTGGATATCGGACGGAATTATGAGCTTTGTGGCGCGGCCGTTGGCAGCAGCTGCAAATGCTTCCAGCGCACGAATTTTTATTACCTCTTCGGATGGCATGCTTTCGTTTATCTTCCGGATTCCTTCGGCGGTAGCCGTCTGAACCGTAAGTATTGCCTGTGCTTCGCCTTCCGCCTCGAGAATCTGTGACTGCTTTTTCGCGTCTGCACGCAAAATTACGGATGCCTTTTCACCCTCTGCAATAAGAATGGCGGACATTTTTTCGCCCTCCGCGCGGAGGATGGATTCGCGCCGTTCGCGCTCCGCTTTCATCTGCTTTTCCATTGCGTTCTGGATCTCCTTAGGAGGCAGAATGTTCTTTAACTCAACGCGGTTAATTTTTATGCCCCATGGGTCAGTCGCCTCATCAAGAATTGCGCGCATCTTTGTATTGATAACGTCGCGGGAGGTCAGTGTCTGGTCAAGCTCGAGGTCGCCGATGATGTTACGCAGGGTGGTCGCGGAAAGGTTTTCAATGGCGGTCATCGGATGTTCAACGCCGTAGGTATAGAGTTTCGGGTCGGTTATCTCGAAATATAGGACGGTATCAATCTGCATGGTGACGTTGTCCTTCGTTATAACAGGCTGGGGCGGGAAATCGACAACCTGCTCCTTGAGGGAGACGATTTTGGCCACTCTTTCGATAAATGGAATCTTAAAGTGGAGACCGACGCCCCATGTTGCGCTGTAAGCGCCAAGGCGCTCGATTATACACGCCCTCGCCTGCTGGACGACTCTTATACATTTTGCCAGAATTACAAGTAAGAAAAGGATCAAAAGCGCGGTCACAATTGTTGACAGGTAAGGTATGTTGCCCATTATTTTCCCTCCATAAAAAAATTATTTTATTTCTGCCGTTTCTCTTTCTGTTGATTTTGCTGGCAGGACAATGAGCTTCACACCCTCTATCCTGACTGGGGAGACGGTTTTGCCAACCTCAATTGCCTCTCCGGATTCGGAACGAGCCGTCCAAAGCTTGCCATCGATAAAAACAGTTCCCGTTCCCACAAGATTGTTGATATCCTCGCGGACGACGCCGATCATGCCAATTACGCGATCGGCATTTGTGGCTTTGCGTTTTGAGTCTAGGTATTTTACCGCGAGCGGGCGAGTGAAGCCCAGCGTCACGGCGGAAATGACGGCGAACCACGCGAACTGCATCCATAGCGGTGCATTAAATGCCGCGCTTATTAATGCGGCGAGCGCGCCTATGGCGAACCATATCGCCGCAAGTCCGACCGTAGCGGCTTCGATTATAAGTAAAACAACAAGGGCTGCAAGCCAGATCAACACCATAAAAACATCTCCTTTCGCGTTCCCGCCACCGCTTTGAGCCTATGCCGGTCGGGAAAATTACTATATAATTATTGTACCACACAAGACGAGGAATGAACACAGAATTTTAAGGTATACCTTACCGTGTAAGTAACTGTTGTTTACCTATATAGTAAACTATATTTATAGTTTTGTCAACAACCAATTAAGCGTAAACTCGCGGTGCTTTAGCACCGCCCCTTTATCCAAAATGCCAAAAAGGGTTATTCCTTTCTTATATTTTTGGCTATATGAAAATTGTGCGATCACAAGGGTTCCGGCAACATGCGCGGCGGAAGTTTAACATCTCTAAGCGCAACTGAAACGAGAGCCTTCTCCCGCTTTTGTCGAAAAACAAGATTTGTCAACAAGCAGAATAAAGGGGCGGCACTTTAGCGCCGCCCCTTTATTTTACGCAAAGAAGCAATGATTTCCTATTTGGGCGAAAAATTCACGGTTTTTGCCGGCCCAGCATGAGGCTGAGATGGCTGCCGTAGCAAAAAACAGGCTGTCACCCGCTGCATCTGCCCCGTCCATTGCGAGTTTTGCCGCGAGGACGCAATCCTCAGTCGGAGTACAGTAGACGGAACCGGTTGCAGCAGGCGTAAACTGAACGCCGGAGCGCATGTCAAAGATGACACCCTGCACAGTGTCGGGATACTGTGTGCTCTCAACCCTGTTGAGGACGACATTTCCGACCGCTATCTTGCCGCACAGGCTCTCACCGCGCGCCTCGGCATAAATTATACGCGAGAGCCAGTATACGTTGTTTTCCGAATAATAAGTATTCCCTGGCTCGAGCGCGGTACTACCTGTCTTTATATATATAGCGCCGTTCCCATTCCAAAACACCTCGGCTCCGAACGCCTTTGCGAGCTGGCGTACCGGTACCATAAGAGTATCGCCAAGTAGAATGCAGCCGTCCGGTACATAAAGATACCGGCCTAAGACCTCAATGTATTCAATCCCTACCCCGGCCGTAACAACGGCGCTGCCTTTTTTAGCGCTGGCCGTTCCTGTATTACCGTCCCATTTTACACGGATGGCACCAAGGGCGAGCGACAGCTCTCTGAAGGGTACATACGCAGTATCGTTTTTTATGAATGACCTGCCGTTAATGTCTGTTCTGGCGCCGTCGACATATAAGAGGAGCTTTCCACTGTTTGCCGCTCCGGCAGGCGCGAAAATGCTGAGAAAACAAATAACTGCCAGAAATACACATAAAAACCTTCGCATAATACCACCTTTTTGCAGTACCATTTATCATGGTACTTTTGAGTTTACACTGAATTATCGGCGTTTTTGCTCGTTTTTATGCACAGACAGGAAATTTTTGGAAAAAATATCATCCTGAGTGCGGGTAAAGGCCCTTTTGGGGCGCTTAACAGCACTCGGGATGATATTAAAACATAATTATATTTTGGCGTTATTTAGCTTCTTCTCCGGCTTTCATGCTGAGGTAAGCGTTAATAAACCCATCAAGATCGCCGTCCATGACGGCGTTAATGTTGCCGTTTTCAAAACCCGTTCTATGGTCCTTTGCGAGCGTGTAGGGCATAAAGACATATGAACGTATCTGGCTGCCCCACTCGATTTTCATCTGTTCGCCCTTTATATCTGATATTTTATCCAGATGCTGGCGCTCTTTTATCTCTACGAGTTTTGATCTTAGCATGCGCATTGCGTATTCCCTGTTCTGATGCTGGCTCCTCTCAGTCTGGCAGGAGACGATGACGCCCGTGGGGATATGTGTTATGCGTATTGCCGATTCGGTTTTGTTGACATGCTGACCGCCTGCGCCGGAAGAGCGGTAGGTATCGACCTTGAGGTCCTCCGGGCGGATATCTATCTCCGTGTCGTCGGAGATTTCCGGCATTACCTCGAGTGCGGCAAAAGACGTATGACGGCGTCCCGACGCATCAAAAGGAGAGATGCGGACAAGGCGGTGTATACCGCTTTCACTCTTTAAGTAGCCATAGGCGTTATCTCCCTCGATTGCAATGGCGGCGCTCTTAAGGCCGGCCTCCTCGCCGTCCAGAAAGTCGAGAAGCTTGTATTTGTAACCGTGGCGCTCAGCCCACCTGGTGTACATACGGTAGAGCATCTGCGCCCAATCCTGTGCCTCAGTCCCACCGGCGCCGGCGTGGAACGAGAGGATAGCGTTGCAGCTGTCATATTCCCCGGAGAGGAGTGTGGAAAGCCGCGTATCCTCAAGGTCGCGTTTAAACGCGTCATATTCCTCGGTTAGCTCAGGCAGGAGCGACTCGTCGTTTTCCTCCAGCGCCATTTGGCAAAGCGTCATGAGGTCATTCCATCTGCCCTCAAGCTTATTAAATTTCTCGCATTTGTGCTTTAACTGTTTGAGCTTTTGCTGCACTTTCTGGGAATTTTCAAGGTCGCTCCAGAATCCGTCCTTCTCGCTCTGGGCCTCAAGCTCTTCAATCTCGCATTTGGCGTCGTCAAGGTTTAAAGCTGCGCGGAGGTTTTGCAGAGTGGGCTTCAGACTTCCAAGCTTTACTTTATAATCTTCAAATTCAATCATATTTCAGACCGCGCTTTCGTAAGTTGTAGTAGCACTAAAATATTATATCTATTTTTTTCGCCTGTGTAAAGTCATCTTTCGCTGGGTACCGTGCCTGTGTCGCCGTAGATCATGTCGTCTATGTCCGGCGTCGCGTGTTGCGATATATCACGCATAATCTCCCCTCCTTTATAAGCATACATACCATGGTATGCTCGGGGAAGGGAGTTTATGCGTATTTTTTTATGTATTTGCAGCCTTTAATACGACGACGGGGAGGTGGGGGTTATTGAACACCCGCAGGGTGTGGGGACTATTTCCGAGCCCGCGCGAGACGATCATCACTGTGTCGCCATCTGTGTATACGCCGGACGTAAATGTGGGCAACCAGTCCATCGAGGGGCCTATGAGCCCGTCGGTAAAGGGGAAACGGATGACGCCGCCGTGCGCATGCCCAGACATAACAAGATCCGCACCGAGCGAGGCAAACCGCTCCAGTCCGTCGTTCCGGTGATTGAGAAGTACCATATATTTGCCGCCCTCGGCTGTATAGATGTCGGAGAAGACCTCCTCCGGGGTCTTCATGTCGTAAGGCCCGTTCGGGTCATCCAGTCCCGCGAGGACTATGTATTCGCCTTTCGATTCCAAAAGAACGTAGTCGTTTCTAAGAACCGTAACGCCCGCCTTATTGAGGATATCGAAAAGCTCGCTGATCTCGCCGGATGCCCACTCGTGATTACCCGTGACATAAAAAACCGGCGCAATTTCAACAAGTTTTTCGGCTATTTTTTTTGCGTATTCACCCTGCCCCGGGCTGTCGATAAGGTCGCCGGTTATAGTGATGATGTCCGGCCTTGCCGCCTTAACGGCTTTTATGAGGCGCGAGTTGTCCTTCCCAAATTCGTCACCATGTAAATCTGAGAGCTGGATAATACGAAATCCATCAAAGGCTTCGGGTATTCTGCCGCTTTCGACTTCATATTCCGTAGTCTCTATCCGCATGTTACTGTCGACTATCAGGAATACAATGATAACGGCGCAGAGGAGAAAATACAGCCATCCTCTGCGCCGGCGCTTTTCTTCTTTCATTACTGGGCTTCCTTGTCACTCACATAAGGGTGTTTTATATTCGGATCAGTTGTCTGACGGAAATCTACTTCGAATCTTTCTATTGATTTTATGAGCGCCGATAGACTTTTAAAACCGAAACTGCGCGGGTCGAAGTCCGGCTGCTTTTTCATGATGAGGTTACCAAGCTCTCCCATGAATACGGAATTGTCAACATCCGAGAGGCTTGCGACAGAATCCGCGATGAATTTCACTACGTCATCCGGCACTTTTTCCGTGCGCTGGCGCGCGGCCTTGGGCTTCTTCTCAGATTTACCGACGGGCTCCTGCGGCGCCTTGTCCTCAGCGGCGTTCTGGCGGATTACCTCAATATAAATGAATTTGTCACATGCCACGACGAAAGGCTTCGGCGTCTTTTTTTCACCGATGCCGATGACCTTCATACCCGCTTCCCGCAGCCTGATGGCAAGCCTTGTAAAATCACTGTCGCTCGATACGAGGACAAACCCATCTGTCTTCCCGGAATAGAGGATGTCCATCGCGTCTATTATCATGGCGGAATCAGTCGAATTTTTGCCAGTTGTATAACCGTATTGCTGGATAGGCGTTATAGCGTTTTCAAGCAGGGAGGTCTTCCAACCGCCTATGTTTGGGCTGGTCCAGTCGCCGTATATGCGCTTTATAGTGGGGGTTCCATATATGGCGACCTCCTCCATAACACTCTTTATACAGTCCCTGGGGATATTGTCTGCATCTATGAGTACGGCAAAACGTCTGTTGTTCGGATCAGCTGTCGTTGTTATCATTTTCTTCACCTTTCAAACTATGAAGCAGTATATATTACTTATAAAAATATTGTAGCATAATGAGGCTTAAACCGCAATGCTGTTTACAAATAATTACATTTATTTACTCATGCATCCAATTGTCAACAGTTCCAACACCGTTTTCCCCAGGCAACCCATTTTTCTCTGTCGAACACTGTCCGTTGCCGTCGATGTGAGTCGGAGCGCAGTAACCAGGATTTACTTTCACTCTTGAAATCCTGAGAGATGACAGCTATAATTAGTGTGATAAACCAAACTTGACGGGGGTGAGAATGTGACGCTGGGACAGAGAATTAAACAGGCACGGCTTAAGCAGGGGCTTACTCAGAAGCAGCTTGTCGGCGACCATATAACGCGCAACATGCTCTCAAAGATAGAAAACGACAGCGCGACACCGTCCGTACGCACGCTGGAATATATCGCTTCGCGGCTGAGTCTGCACCCAGGATATTTTCTGACGGATTCACGCCATTCAGACGGCACCTCTGCCGACGGGTTGGATGATATGCGCGCGGCATATAAAGAGGGACGATACAGGGACTGCCTTAAGCTCCTTGAGGCGGCGACAACCGCCGCCACCACGGATGAGGGATACCTTCTCTATGCCCGCTCGTCACTCGCAGCGGCGCATGAGGCACTCGCTTCAGGCAATGTTCCTGCGGCAAAAGAATTTGCTGATGCCGCCGACTACTATAATAAAGAGGGTATATACTATTCCGCCGGGATAGATGCTGAGATGAGCCTTATTCTTGCAGAGTGCTCGCTGGTATTGGATATCTCGGAATTTGAGGAAAACGCACGTGAATATGAGCGCGCCGTTAAGGAGATCAGCTTTTCAGCAAGGTACGATCTCGCAAGGGCCGAATACCTTATAAAAACCGGCGAAAACGAGCTCGCCATGCGCGCTTTGGAGCACATGGGCGACCCGCCTGAAAATCTGAGACCCAAGAGACTATATCTTCTTGCGCTCTGCTTAATGAACTCCGGTGATTACTGTCGGGCCATACAGGATCTTTTGGAGGCGGAGAGTTTTCCTGACGTGGATAAGGTTATTCTCTTAATGATATACGAAAAGCTTGAGGAGAGCTACATGCAGCTTGAGGACTATAAAATGGCGCACCATTACGCAGCAAAACAGCTCCGCTGATATACGAGACTCCGGTAAAATTCTGATATTAAAAGAAAGGAACGCGCTAACATGAAGAATAAATTCAATGTCGCCATTATCGGCGCGGGTATAATCGCGCGCCAGATGTCGGAAACCCTTGTCGGAATGGAAAATGCCGTGCCATATGCTATCGCCTCGCGTGATCCAGACAAGGCAAAGGCCTATCAGGCGGAATACGGTTTCAAAAAAGCCTTCGGTTCTTATGAGGAAATGCTGAGCGACCCGGATATCGACCTCGTGTATATTGCGACTCCGCACTCCCACCACGCCCAACATGCGATGATGTGCCTAGAGGCGGGAAAGCCAGTCCTTTCCGAAAAGGCGTTTGCGGCGAACGCGAAGCAGGCAAAAGAGGTCCTCGCCATGTCAAGAGAAAAAAACATCTACGTCGGTGAGGCCATCTGGCCGCGGTACATGCCGATGCGGAAGACTATATGCGATTTTATAGGGAGCGGCAGGCTGGGAAAACCCATATCACTGATGGCAAACCTCGGTTACAATGTGTTTGGAAATGGTCCACGCCTCCGTGAGCCATCGCTTGCCGGCGGCGCGCTCCTCGATGTCGGCGTGTATGCTCTGACCTTCGCTTCAATTTTGTTTGGGGACGATGTGAAAAACATCTCAGCGAGCGCGATAATGGCGGATAACGGCGTTGACGCTTCGGACAGCATCTACCTCGAATACTGTGATGGAAAGACGGCGACACTGTTTGATTCCATAATAGCGTTTACCGACAGAAAAGGCCTTATACACATGGAGGACGGCTGCGCAGTCATAGAAAACATCAACAATTTTGAGTCGTTGACCGCGTGGAAGGTGGAGGGAAAAACGCGCCGTATAATTGAGTATATTGAGCGCCCGAAACAGATAACCGGATTTGAATATGAGGTACAGTCCGCTTTTGATGCAATTGCCGCGGGCAGAACAGAGAGTCCGGAGATGCCACATTCTGAGATAATCCGAATTATGGAACAGATGGATGATATAAGATCAAAGATAGGGCTGATATATCCGTTTGAGTAAAAAGCCTATACCGGCGGGGACGAGATCCCGCCGGTATTTTTTGTGATTACGGTAAAAAATACCATTAGAATCTTAAAATAATAAAACATTGGTTTTACCACTTGAATTAATGCACTAATGTGTTATTATGATAAAGTATTTGTTTTGTAAGTATGAGTTAATTTTACATATGGAGGAAAACAAAATGAAACTCAAAAGATCGGTCTGTCTTGCTCTGGCGCTTCTTTTATGTCTCTCCGTGCTTCCCAGCTGTGCTGAAAAAACTGCGACTTACACGGCCGTCTCCACCCAGTCAAAGGCACTGATGGAAATAAAGTCCGGCACGGCCGATGCCGCCGTTATCGACTACACTATGGCGAAAGCGATGACCGGTGAGGGTACCGATTACAGTGACCTTAAAATGATAGATAACCTTACCCTCGTAGACGAGGAGTATGGTATCGGTTTCCGAAATGGTTCCAATCTCGTCTCCAAGGTAAACGAAGCAATCTCCGCCCTCGTAAAGGATGGTACTCTGGCCGCTATTGCCGAGAATTATGGTCTTACAGGCTCGCTTCTGTCCGATGTTGTACCCTCCGACGAAGCCGCCCAGTCGACCGACGACGACTGGGCGTATGTTCAGGGCAATGGCAAACTTATAATAGGTATAACCGAGTACGCTCCGATGAACTACTATGACGACAACGGCAAGCTCGTGGGCTTCGATACTGAGTTTGCGCAGGCCGTCTGCGAGTACCTCGGCATTGAGCCGGAGTTTGTCATCATCAACTGGGACACCAAGGAAACCGAGCTTCAGTCCAAAATTATCGACTGTATCTGGAACGGTCTCACCGTCTCCGACGAACGCAAGGCCAACATGGACTTCTCCGCCTCTTATCTAAACAATAAGCAGGTTATCGTTGTTAAGGAGAAAAATGCCGACAAGTATACCGATATCGACAGCCTCTCAAAGGCAAGTTTCGTCGCTGAGCAGGGGTCTGCCGGCGAGACCGCGATATATGATGCGTTTGGACTCGGTGGGGAATAATAATTAACCCATAGGACTTATATGGGCAGGAGAATTGCTTCTCCTGCCCTGCTTCTCTTTAAAAAACAATACATAAATAGAGGTAAATATGAGCTTCTTGACTGTAACTTTAAAACTGCTGGACGGCTTCGGCACGACATGCCTGATATTTTTCGTTACGCTTGCATGCGCGATACCGCTCGGGCTTCTTGTCGCCTTTGGGTCGATGAGCCGTTTTAGGCCGATTTCGTGGCTGGTTAAGACCTTCGTCTGGATCATTCGTGGCACGCCGCTCATGCTGCAGGTCATGATTGTATTTTACGGGCCCGGTCTAATATGGGATGATATATCGGCCTTAGAGCGTATTACGGCGGTGCTCATCGCGTTTGTTATAAACTATTCCTGCTATTTTTCCGAGATATACAGAGGCGGTATTGAGGGAATATCGAGTGGACAGTACGAAGCGGGACAGGTTCTGGGAATGACGAAGTCGCAGATATTTTTTAAGATCATACTGCTTCAGGTCATAAAGCGCATAGTCCCGCCAATGGGAAATGAAATCATAACGCTTGTAAAGGATACCTCGCTTGCGCGCATCATTGCGGTCAGAGAGATAATCATGGTGGCGGAGACCTTCGCATCCGTGAAAGCCCTTATTTGGCCGCTCTTCTACTCCGGCGCGTTTTACCTCCTGTTCTGCGGTGTTCTTACTTTGCTTTTCGGATATCTTGAGCGCAAGCTCTCATTTTTCAGAGTTTGACAGGGGGATAGGAAATGGCTATACTTGAAGTTAAAAACATGCGGAAGAGCTTCGGCGCAATTGAAGTTCTGCGCGATATAAACTTTTCGCTTGAAAAGGGACAGGCGCTCGCCATAATCGGTTCGTCCGGAAGCGGTAAGACGACGCTTCTGCGCTGTCTGAATTTTTTGGAACGCCCGAACGGCGGGCAGATATTCGTTGGTGGCGAGGTGCTCTTCGATGCGGACAATCCAGCGACACAGAGTGAGGAAGAGATACGTAAAAAACGTCTGCATTTCGGACTCGTTTTCCAGTCGTTCAACCTCTTCCCACAGTACACGGCGCTCCGCAACGTGACACTCGCGCGCGAGATGCTCGCAAAGTCGCGGCCGGATTATAAGGAAAACAAAAAGAACATGCTTTTTGAGATAGAGGCTGACGGGCGCAGGCTCCTTGATCAGGTCGGGCTCTCGGAAAAGCTCGATTCCTATCCGCACCAGCTCTCCGGCGGTCAGCAGCAGCGCGTCGCCATTGCCCGCGCGCTTGCTATGAGCCCCGATATTCTGTGCTTCGATGAGCCGACCTCCGCCCTTGACCCCGAGCTCACCGGCGAGGTTTTAAAGGTAATTCGCGGCCTTGCGGAAAAGAATACGACAATGGTCATTGTGACCCATGAAATGCAGTTTGCCCGTGAGGTTGCCGATCAGGTGCTCTTCATGGACGAAGGTGTCGTGGTAGAGTCTGGTGCCTCGGAGGAGGTTTTCGGGAACCCGAGGGAGGCGCGCACAAAGCAGTTTTTGGACCGCTATTCCGGCAGCTGATACTATTATAGGGAGAATTTGAGATGGAAAAAGAACAGGCCGTTGCGAAGATGACAGATATTATGGCAAGATTTATCGCCTATACGGGAAAAATCCTGCCTGACGACGTCACCGCAAAGCTCTCCGAACTCCGCGAAAAGGAGACCGGCGAGCTTGTAAAAACCATTTATGACACAATGTTTGAGAACCAGAGGCTGGCGAAGGAGCTGAACCGCCCCTGCTGTCAGGATACGGGTGTTCTTCAGTTTTTTGTCAGGTGCGGGGTTGCCTTCCCGCTCCTTGGCGAGGTGGAGAAACTTCTCAAAGAGGCCGTCATTGAGGCGACGATAAAGGCCCCTCTGCGCCACAACAGCGTTGAGACCTTTGATGAATACAACACCAATAAGAACGTGGGAAAGGGTACGCCGACGGTGTTTTGGGAGATCGTACCCGACTGCGACACCTGCGAGATAGACACATACATGGCGGGAGGCGGCTGTACGCTACCCGGCAAAGCGATGGTTCTTATGCCCGGCGCGGGATACGAGGGCGTGGTGAAGTTTGTACTCGACGTCATGACGAGCTATGGCCTGAACGCCTGCCCGCCGCTTCTCGTCGGCGTGGGCGTCGCGACATCCGTGGAGACGGCGGCGCTCCTTTCCAAAAAGGCGCTTATGCGCCCTATTGGGCAGCATAACCCTAACGAGCGCGCCGCAGCGATGGAAAAGCTCCTTGAGGACGGCATAAACAGCATAGGCCTCGGCCCACAGGGAATGTCCGGCAGTATGTCGGTCATGGGCGTAAACATTGAGAACACAGCGCGCCACCCGTCGACCATAGGCGTAGCCGTTAACGTCGGCTGCTGGTCGCACAGGAAGGGGCATATTATATTCGACAGAGACCTTGGCTATACCATAACTTCTCACAGGGGGGCGGCGCTGTAATGATGAAAAAGATACTTACGACTCCGATAAAGGCGGAAGACCTGGAGAATATTAAGATCGGCGACATCATCTATTTAACCGGCAATATAGTTACCTGCCGCGATGTTGCGCACCGTCGGCTTATAGAGGGCGGACGGGAGCTGCCGGTCGACTTAAACGGCGGCGCCATCATACACGCCGGCCCCATCGTTAGGCCGATAGAGGGCTCAGAGGACAAGTTCGAGATGGTTTCCATAGGCCCAACGACAAGCATGCGCATGGAAAAGTTTGAGAAGGAATTTATAAAGCGTACCGGAGTGAAACTCGTTGTCGGCAAGGGCGGTATGGGCGAAGGGACAGAGGAGGGCTGCCGCGAGTACAAGGCCCTGCACTGCGTGTTCCCTGCAGGATGCGCTGTCGTCGCCGCAGTCACCGTGGAGGAGATAGAGTCCGCTGACTGGCGCGACCTTGGAATGCCGGAGACGCTCTGGAACTGCCGTGTTCGCGAATTCGGCCCGCTCATAGTCTCCATCGATACGCAGGGCCGCAATCTCTTTGAGGAGAACAAAGTCATATTTAATGAGAGAAAGGACAGAGCGGCAGAGGAGATCTGCAGGTATGTCAGTTTCATAAAATAATGTCAACTGATCAAATGCGATTTACCGCTTTAGATATATTGATACTACTATTCGATTAACCTGATGATAAAAAGCGGCCTATTATCCGCCTATGCGGTCAACAGCCCGCCGTCATCGTCTGCCTAGCCGGACATAAAACATCCTCGCTTTATATTTTCATCATCTCAATCAAATAGGAGCATGATTAGTTCAGCAGGCATTAAAATAAAGAAAACTATCCGGCGAAATGTTCCGCCGGATAGTTTTCTGTTATATTCTCTTAGTGAGCCATTCAAGAACGTCGGCGTAGACCTCGTCCTTGTTTGTCTCATTTAACATTTCATGCCGGCCGCCGGGATATAGTTTAATACTCACATCCTCAAATCCGGCTTTGTAAAAACGACTGTAAACGTGAGTGATGCCTCTTCCATAACCGCCGACGGGGTCCTCTCCGCCGGAAAAAAAGTATATGGGGAGGTCTTTTCTGACGGCATCAACACTGCTTTTTCTGCCTATGAATCTAAGCCCGCCCAGCATATCGGCGACAAGGCGGTTTGTCGGTATAAAGCCGCAGTTTACATCTCTTATATACTTTGCTACCAGTTCCCCGTCCCTGGATATCCAATCGTTGGGTGTAACAGTGGGGTTGATACGCTTATTATAGGCGCCAAAGCAGAGATTATTTATCCTGTTGCTTTTGCCGCGGTTTCCGAAGAAAAGGGATTCAATATTTGCAAGAAGTGAGCCTAAACAGCAGGCGGCGGCCGGTTGCTCACCGGTTCCGGAGAGAATACAGCCCGAAAGCTCGCTGGAATACTTGGTGATATACGTCCGTGAAAGAAAGCTCCCCATGGAGTGCCCCAGAAGAAAGTATGGGATTTTGGGGTGGTAGGCTCTGGTTATCTCATAAAGCGTATGCATATCGGAGACAGCGGTATCCCAGCCATGTTTTTCAGCGAAAAAACCCTTGTCATCGTCTGACGTATAAGACCCGCCGTGTCCAAGGTGGTCATTCCCTTCGACGAGAAAACCGAATTTTGCCAAATAGCGCGCAAAGTTGTCGTATCTCCCTATGTATTCCGCTATTCCGTGAGCTATTTGGATGACGGCGCGAATATCGCCGTCAGGCAGCCACTCGACAGCGTGGATATCATTTTTTCCGTCAGCCGAGGCGTAATAGAATTCACGCATTTGCGACATGGAAATACCGCCCTTCCTGTGTTATACTATGAACGCGGAGATGCTGGCTTCTGCCTGCTTGGTGCGACTTCCGTCACCTTATGGTGAACCAAATTCTTACTGCATTTTACTCTAAAATCATTATTTAGTCAAGAAATGAGGACATGGGACGTGAAAACAGATTACCAAAAGCTGCTAGATAAGGAGATTGATGCTATCGGTATATCGGGTATTCGACCACGTCTTTTGCTGCATAGCTGCTGCGGGCCGTGCAGCAGCTATGTCCTGGAGTATCTGTCGTGCTTTTTTGACATAAGCGTTTTTTACTATAATCCGAACATATATCCGCCGGAGGAGTATGAAAAACGTCTTTCGGAACAAAAGCGGCTAATAAAAGAGATGAGATTTCCCGGAGCAGTAGATATAATACACGCGGAGTATAAGCCTGAAGACTTTTACACGGCGGTTGAAGGGCTTGAAAATGAGCCTGAGGGCGGAGCCAGATGTGCAAAGTGTTTTGAGATCAGGCTTGATGAGACGGCAAGGATGGCAAGAGAACTCAGCTTCGACTATTTTACGACGACACTCTCGGTGAGCCCGCATAAAAATACGGAGATTCTCAATGAGATCGGACAAAAGGCGGGAAAAAAGTACGGAGTACGGTACCTTTTTGCTGATTTCAAGAAAAAAAACGGTTACAAACGCTCGATAGAGCTTGCAAGGGAGTATGGGATATACCGCCAGAATTATTGCGGCTGCGAATTTTCGCTCCGTGCAGGAATAGTATGGAAAAATGAACACAGTTTGTGATATACTTAATATGTATTTTTGCATGTAAAAAAGGGGAACCAGGTATGTCTATAGAGAAAGTCAGAGAATTTTTCAGGGGACGCGGGATGGAGGAGAGGATCTTGGAATTTCCGGTATCCAGTGCGACAGTGGAGCTTGCTGCACTGGCTGTTGGCGTTAAACCGGCACGGATAGCGAAAACACTCTCATTCAAAATAGATGAAAAATGTATCCTGATTGTCACGGCGGGTGACGTTAAAGTGGACAATTCAAAGTATAAAGCACGGTTTCATACGAAAGCCAGAATGCTTACTCCGGAGGAAGCGGTCGGTATGGTAGGCCACGCTGTTGGCGGGGTGTGCCCTTTCGCTGTTAAAGAGGGTGTCGAGACTTATCTTGACGAGTCGCTTAAGAGATTTGATACTGTATTTCCTGCCTGCGGCAGCGCAAACAGCGCGATTGAACTAACCTGTGAAGAACTTTTTAAAGACTCCGATGCAGTCGCATGGATTGATGTCTGTAAAGTATAATATAACAGCATTAGGAACGAATGGCGGATATAGAAGTATCAATAAAAACCGTCTGTTCTCTCAGCTTGCCCCATTTGCCAGGTAGTCATAAATAGTTAAGGAGAGTAATGATTTATGGGACAAATAGGAATTTCCGGAGGTTGGCTGTATCTTTTGATCTTTGTCGGCAAAATGATAGAGGTCACGTTCAGTACGCTGAGAATTATGTTCGTCGGCAAAGGGAAGAAATTTCTTGGTGCTTTCTGTGGACTGTTTGAAGTATTTTTCTGGGTGGTCATTGCCAGCTCTGTGCTCGCGGATCTCTATGAAGACCCTTTTGAAGTAGTCGTCTACTGCGTGGCATTCTCCTGCGGAATACTTATGGGAATGGCACTGGAACAGAGGCTTGCTGTCGGGCTCACGTCGATCCAGGTCGTCTCGCCTGCAACCGACGCGGAAAAAGTCGGAGCGACTCTCCGTGAGGGCGGCTTCGGAGTGACGCTTTTGGATGGACACAGCGTAGATGGAACAAAGCGCGAAATGATATTCGTACAGCTGAAACGCAAGCGTATACCGGAGGCGGTAAAACTTGTACGCGCCATAGATCCCGACGCTATCATCTCTGCGAACGATGTAAAGTCCTTAGGCGGCGGGTTCATGAGATGACATCAGTTCATGGAGTCAAAACCTTCGGCTAAGCCGGAGGCTTGAGTAAGCCCTATAAGGGCATAATACGGACGAAACCCCTTAAGGGGCTCCGAAAAGTCTGCCGACTGCATTTCTTTTTCGGGCTACCCCTTAAAGGGTTTTCTTTATGCCTTTTTGTTCTCGCGACGCGTGAACGGGTCAACAAATTCCTTTAGTCCCATCTGATCTGCTATCTGGTCTGATTCCAATTGGTTCCGGATATATTATGCCAGTTGCTTTTTATTTCGTCCTACTGTATCCATATAGTAGCCTCTTGACCAAAACTGGCGGTTTCCATACTTGTACTTAAGGTTCGCGTGCCTAGCTGGGGGTTGACTTTGCTAATTGCAGCCCGGCGTATTTAATATCGTTGTATAAATTGCTTATTAGCCAGGATAAGACTCAACGGCAGCAATGAAAGTATCGTAGATATCGCAGTTCTGTGCCTTCAGCTCGCCGTCAACCTTCTCGTCGACAGGCGTTGTCAGTGCGGCAAAAGCTTCGAGTTCTTCAACGGTCAGGTCGTTTATGGGCATGCCATTTTCATTGCAGAATTCTCTATAGCCTTCCTGATTGGCGTCAACGAGACTATGCATATAGTCTCTGGCCATGATGAGGCCTTCGTTGAAGATATCGCGGGCTTCATCGTCAAGGCTGTTGTACCAGTCGAGGTTAATGGGTGCGAGGTTTGCGTGCATGAGGTGGTTGGTTATGTTCGCATGGTCCTGCTGCTCGTAGAACTTCTGGGTGATGGCGAGCTCAAGGGCGTTCTCCTGACCGTCAACGGTGCCCTGCTGGAGAGCGGTGTAGAGCTCTGTGTAAGCGATCGGGGTTGGGTTTGCGCCGAGAGAGGACCAGAGGAGCATGTGGTTTGCGTTCTCCATAGTGCGTATATTGAAGCCCTTGAGGTCGGCGGGAGTGTGGACCTCGACGCCGCGGGAGGTCATGATGCGGAAGGTCATATCGCACATATAACCCATATAGAAGCCCTTCTCGGCATAGTACTTCCTGAGGCCATCGATAAAGTCCTCGTTGTTTTCAAGGTATCGGATCATGTCAACGTTCATGACCGCGAACGGAACGTCGAAGATCATAGCAGCGGGGACGAAGTTCGCCTGCGGAGCAGGAGAGGTGCAGGTCATCATAATATCACCGTTCTGTACACCTTCAATGGCTTCCCGGTCAGCACCAAGCTGGCCGTTCGGATAGAGATTCACGTCAAAACGGCCTGAATCCTCGAGGAATTTCTCCAATTCGACGAAACTCAGATGGGAGGTGGTGTCTTCAGCAGAGGCATGCGCAAGGGTGAAGGTGTAAACTTCTTTTGTTGCGTCGGTGTTGCCGGAGGTGCCGGTGTTGCCGGTGGCAGTGCTGGAATCCGTGCCGGAGGTCGTTCCGCCGCAGCCTGCCATAAGGCTCAGGCAGAAAACGAGTGCAAGAATGGTCACAAGCGCTTTTTTCATATTTTACTTCCTCTCCAAATAATATTTTTGCTTGCCGGGCATAACGTGAGCGGATATTAAAATTATAATATATTTATATGCATATAAAATAATTACTATAATTTTCCAGCAAGCTAAATTTATTATATACTAATAAATTAAAATATCAATAAAATAATAATGATATTTATTATAAAGAAAAACGAAGATCGGTATAAGCTATCGGGGTCGGATTTGCGCCAATGGTGGACCAAATGAGCATATGGTTGGCATTCTCCATTGTGCGGACATTGAAGCCCTTTAAATCATCAGGTGTGTGAACTTCAAGATCGCGGGTGGTGAGGATACGGAAACTATATCGCAGAGGAAACCAAGGTAAAAACCTTTTTCAGCATAAGGCTCGCGAAGGAGAGTGAGAAATTCCTCATCTGTGGCGAGCGTGCGGGCAGCGTCTATGTCAAGGCATGCGAAAGGAATATCATAAATCTGTATTGCGCCAACGAAGTTGACCTGTGGGGCCGGAGAAGTGATAGTACCGGTTATATCACCATTTTGGGTGCCTTCAATTGCCTCGCGGTCAGCGCCGAGCTGGCCGTTGGGATAGATAGTAACAATAAAACGACCGCTATCCTCGAGATGCTGTTTCATAGCCAAAAAGCCTATATGGCCGGATGAGTCCTCGGTGGAGGAATGAGCCAGCGCAACAGAATAAGCAGTGCCGGAGGCGGAGTTCAGTCAGAGGAAGTGCCGGAGGTCGTGCCACCACAGCCTGCTATAAGGCTCAGGCAGAAAACGAGTGCAAGGATGATCATAAGCGCTTTTTCATTTTTTAACGAGAGGGGCGGGACAATTCGTAAGTCCCGCCCCTTCGGAGGGCTGTTTGTTAATATATTTCGCCTAAGTGCCGTTAAAATTCTATTAGTACTCGGCAGCAACCTTTATAAGGGTGTCATAAGCGGGGGAATTGATGTCCTTCATATGCTGCTCGATAGTAGCATAGACGGAATCAGTTTTGGCCTGGAAGAGTGCGATCTCGTCAGGAGTGAGGTCGTAGACTGTGCAGCCGTAATCTTCGAATTCCTTTACGAAAACTGCCTGATTATCGTCGATAAATTTATCGGTGAACTCACGGTTTGCAAGAGCTGCCTCATTAAAGGCTTCCTGGCATTCAGCATCAAGGGAATTATACCAGTCAAGGTTCGCGATCCAGGCGATGACCTGGAGGACGTGGTTGGTGCCGATGATGTAGTCCTGCTGCTCGTAGAACTTCTTGACAGAAATGTTCTCATAGGGGTTCTCCTGGCCGCGGACGGTGCCCTGCTGAAGAGCGGTGTAGAGCTCGGTGTATGCAATGGGAGTGGGGTTGGCGCCGAGGGCCTTCCAGATAGCCATGTGGTTTGCATTCTCCATGGTTCTGATGTTAAAGCCCTTGAAATCGTCCGGAGTATGAGCTTCGAGTGTATCGGTGGTGGTGGTGCGGAAGCCCTGATTCAGAAGATCAATAAGGTAAAAGCCCTTTTCAGCATAGGCTTCTCTCATAACACCGAGGAACTCGTCGTCCTTGCAGACTGTGCGTGCCATATCCATATCTCTGAATATGAAGGGGAGGTCGAGAACTTCGACAGCGGTGACGAAGTTCGCCTGAGGAGCGGTGGAGGAGTTTGTCATGGTGACGTC